>CALZIO010000059.1 GCA_945787785.1 uncultured Chromatiaceae bacterium | reverse complement strand
TTCGCCGATAAGCACAGCATGCGAATCACTTTTTTAGTGAAGTATGGGGCCAAGAATAATATCGTAGTAAGATCGATCTTAGTGTTTATCTGAAATCAGGGTGTTTATGGACGGACACTAATTAGATTACTAAACCAACCCTGCCGGCAAAGCAAGATACATACATAGCCAGCGGCATATATAGAGACATATGATAATCGCATTTTGCCAGCACTTATATTTCTATAACACGTATTAATCATGCAACAATAGCAACACCTGTAATCACAAGGATTGAAGATGATCAAAAGACTAGGCGTCATCACCAGCGGCGGCGATTCACCCGGCATGAATGCGGCATTGCGTGCCATTGTTCGTACCGCCATCCATCACAACGTAGCGACCTTCGGTTTTCTACAGGCTTATCAGGGCCTCATCGATAACGCCTACGTCGAGCTAAACAGCCGCTCTGTATCCAATATCATCCAACGCGGTGGCACCATTATTCGCAGCGCGCGCTGCAAGGCATTCAAAACACCCGAAGGCCAGGCGCAGGCCGCAGCCAACCTGACCGCCCTTGAGATCGATGCCTTGATGGTGATTGGTGGGGACGGTTCACTCCAGGGGGCTACCAAACTGGCGGAGCATTGGCCGGGACAGATCATTGGCCTGCCGGGCACGATCGATAATGACCTATGGGGCACGGACTACACCATCGGTTATTTCACTGCATTGGATACCGCCCTTCATGCCATCGATAAGATTCGCGACACGGCTGATGCCATTGACCGCGTGTTCCTGATCGAGGTAATGGGGCGCATGGCCGGCTTTATCGCCGAAGGGGTTGGCGTCTCGGGCGGCGCCGAGGCAATCCTGGTGCCCGAGAGACCGGTGGACGTAGACGTGTTGATTCAAGACATGAACCAGGCCAAACAAAAAGGCAAGGTCAGTTTCATTATGATCGTTGCCGAGGGCGCCTATCCCGGTGGTGCCAGCGCATTAGCACATCTACTGGAGGAACGATCGGGCGTTGAATGTAAGCCTTGTATCCTTGGCCATGTCCAACGCGGCGGATCACCAACGGCACTTGATCGCATACTTGCAAGCAAGCTTGGGGCTTTTGCAGTGGAACAGGCGTTACTGGGTGTAAGTAACGTCATGGCCGGGATCATCAACAACGAATTGGTACTCACGCCGATGGAGCAGACCTGGCAGAACAAAAAATCGCTAGATCCCTACCTGTTTAAAATACAGAAAATATTATCTCAATAGCCCAGATGGGTTATTAGGGAAGCTCCGGATAAGTATCGATTCGTCACTCCGGCGTATACCCAAAGGGCACAAGGGCCGGAGTCCAGTGTTTTCAGAAAGTTACTGGTTTCTGGCCTTCGCCCATTAATGTCCGGAATAAATTAATGGAAATCTAGTATAAGCAAGGTACGACACTGGTGTGAGGAACAAGAGTCGTGTTTGAGACTTACCTATTTAAATTTTGGCAAGAGACTAAACTAATACCCGTCATGCTCGCGTAGGCGGGCATCCAGGGTCTCCGCAGTTAAATAGATTCCGGCCTTCGCCGGAATGACGAGTATTTTTTCAATATTTGCTGTTATTTTGAGCATGTTGTCGTGATTATAACTCCTGGTAACTCCTGGTCATAGCTGCTCTAAATTATTCCGGACATTAATGGGCCTTCGCCAGAATGACTTGTTCAGAATGACTTTGCGCAACGCAACTCCTGGCAGATTTTTGCCACGTAATCATCAAGCCGCGGCTTTAGAACATCTGATAGACCCAGGTTAAACGTGACCTGCTCTGGCTCGATGCCAAAAATCACAATTTCCGGCGGCAAGTCGCCCAGTTGCTTAGCTAGCTCAAGCGTTTGCAACAGATCGCCTTCGTGAAGAGACAAGCGCGTTTGCAGCTTGGCGCTGCGCACCTCATCTGGGGTGAAGCGGCGCATCGTCGCTGGTGTGGCATCCATGTAGGCACAATCTACAAATACAACCTTGCTTCTACCTTTAATTTCATGGAGCACACTCAAGCCACCTGTGCCGAGATCAATAACCTCTACATCATCAGGCAGGTCTGCACTTTGTTGCAGACGCTCAACTATCGCAACGCCAATGCCTTCATCGGTCATCATAGGATTACCTAACCCAATGACGACGGTGGGCGCGACCATAGTCCTCTTATGCCAGCTTTAATCAGCTACTACTAGACAAACTCAACATTGAGAAAGTGGGTGGAACAGGAAATACAAGGATCATACGAACGCACCAGCATCTCCATCATCAATCGCACCTCGTCCTGTTCCCTGTCGATGAATTGCGGCACAAAGGCTTCAAAGTCTTTCTGGATATTGGCATGGTTCTGATTAGTGGGGATGCAGATGTTCGCTCGGGTGCAGATACCTTTGTCGTCAAACTCATAACGGTGGAATAGGATGCCACGCGGTGCTTCAACAGCACCAACGCCATTGCCGGCCTTTGCTTGTACATCAGGCCGTTCATACTGGATACCCGCGGTGAGCAACTCGTCGATGATCTGTAGGGAACGTTCCATCACGTGAACAATTTCGACCACCTGGGCCACATTGTTCATAAAAGGATTGGCGCAGCCCCGCTCCAGGCCGAACATCTTTGCTGTTTCCTGAGCCAGCGGTAATAAATAATCACCATTGACATTGAAACGGGCAAGCGCGCCAACACAATAAGAATCACGATTCCAGCGTGCCCACTTGGCTGTTGATTGCGCCACGACATATTCATTGGCGACCTGCTCAAAGTCATGCACAGGCACGGGTTTATCGATGTCGGTGCTGCCAATCTGGCCATGATAGAAGGGATAGGATTCTCCATCCACCAGCGCCACATATTCAGTATCGCGGCTGAAGTCAGGCAACGCGCCGGCAAGACTATGCACAACCTCGCCCAGTTTCTTTGCTTCAGGAATAGCCGCTTCAAGCATGGCTTTCAGCTCGCGCAGGTCTGACGCTTTTGGCAACATGGCGAAACCACCTGGCACTAAACGCACAGGATGGGTCTTGCGCCCGGCCAGCTTTTCCATCATGGCGTTGCCCACCTTGTGTATGGCAATCACAGTCTTCACCACATCGGGATGGCTGGCTGCCAATGGTACGACAGATTTTTGGCCAAGCAGATCCGGCGCAACCAGGTAGCCGACATGCAGGCTATGGCTCTCAATCTGCTCACCATAGTGCGTCAGAATGCGAAGCTTGTCTGTTTGTTGTGAGATCTGCACATCGAGTGCATCTTCCACGGCCTTAATAGCGGCAAGGGAATGTGTGACCGAACAAATACCGCAAATACGACTGACGATAGTCTGGATGTCCTCGTAGTGGCGGTTCACGACCATCGCTTCGAAATAACGCGGTGCTTCCGGCACTTGCCACTCGTTCTTCTCGATCACGCCATCGGTGGCGCGAACCACAATATTGCCGTGGCCTTCTACACGGGTGACGTGCTTCACATTAATGTCAACGGTGCGGCTCATAACTTATGCTCCTGGGCACTACCAAAGAGAGCCATTTTACTCTTCAGGTCATCCAATGTTTTTCCATACTGCTCCATCACAGATGCAGCAGCTTCAAGATTGGGATCATCCACATAGCCTCGGCAGCCAAAACACCAGAAGCCATTTGATGGACAACGGGCATCGCAGCCAGCCCGTGTTACCGGTCCCAGGCAGACTTCACCGTATTCGTAGCGGCAACCGTTCTCTTTCATTTTGCATTCGACACAAACGGGATAGTCCGGCATCACCGGTTGTTTACCTGCCAGCAGACAGCGCACCACATGGGTCAACTCATGGGCATCAATGGGACAACCGTGCACCATGTAATCCACTTTGACTACTTCGTGAATCGCTTGCGCGGGTGTTGATGCCAGGTGGGGCATATTGGCGGCATCACCGTATACCATTACCTGGACATCTTCGATGGCGAAATTGTTTTGCAGTTTATTGACGCCGCCGATGGTGGCGCACGCCCCAAGTGCAATGACGTAATCGGCAGATTCACGAACCTTTCGCAGACGCTCCGCATCTTCGTCACGAGTAATCGAGCCTTCAACTATGGCGATATCGTAATGATCACTTTGATCAGACATGGCTTCGCGCCACTCGACCGGATCCACCAATGCCAATAAGTTTAGAAGATCTTCTTCCATGTTGACGATCTGAAGTTGGCAGCCTTCGCAGCAAGCAAAGTCGAAAATGCCTATCTTTGGCTTAGCCATTAGATTGCCTCCTTCACGTCGACAATGTCGGCATAATTGAACACAGCCCCTTTTTGGCACGCATAGAGACCGTTAATCTGGCAGTGGCCACACTTGCCCACAGCACAGCGCATGTGGCGTTCAAGCGAGACATAGATCTGGCTGTTATCGACGTTTAATTTGCGCAGTTCAAGCAGCACAAATTTATACATGATCGGCGGCCCACACACGATTACAACTGTATTTGCCGGATTAATCTGAATCCGTTTTAGCAGGGTAGTGATGACGCCAACCGTGCCACCCCAGCGCGCATCGGCCTTATCAACTGTCTCAAGAAAGGTGATGTCGCTGCGGGTTTTCCATTCATAAAGTTCTTCGGTAAACAAACGATCTTCTGGACTCCGTGTTCCGGACAAGATCGTCACCTCACCATATTGATCCCGGTTATCGAGCACGTAATGGATGGCAGATCGCACAGGCACCAGGCCGATGCCGCCGCAAACAAACACAACGTCCTTGCCTTTCATGGCATCCTCGACAGGAAAGTGAGTACCATAAGGACCGCGCAGCCCTACCGGCTCACCGGGGACCAGCGCATGTAACGCTGTTGTCACATTACCGGCCTTGCGTATGACCATTTCGAACGTGGTTTTGTCCACGCGCGTGGGTGAAGAACTGATGGAAATTGGCGCTTCACCAAAACCGGGTACCGAAACCTCCATGAACTGGCCCGGCATATAATCAAACGCCTCGCCTTCCTCAAGATGAAAACGGAAAAATTTCTCCGTCTCCGTCATTGAATAAATCTCTGTCACCGTGGCCTTTTGTGGCAGGTAGATATCCCTCACCTGGGACAACTCGGTGGCTGACATCATTGTTGCTCCTCTGAAAGCTGATTGAATACCTCCACGGGATTGGCGATATTGGTTGTACAGGCGCTGATGCAACGGCCGCAACCGACGCAGGCGATCTCACCGATCATGTCCCAGACATACTTACCTTTACGGTAGTAGCGGTGCCGATAGCGAGCCTCTTTTTTGTCACGAAAATTGTGGTTGCCGGTGACGGTGGCAAATCCGGTGAGCATGCAGCCATCCCACTGACGGTAACGTTGGCCGGTCTCCATGTCCCAATTCAATTCATCCTCGACGGTAAAGCAGTAACACGTGGGGCAAACCAGATTGCAAGAACCGCATGAGTGACACAGCTCGGCCTTTTCCGCCCACAAGGGATGATCGTAGCTCTTGTCTAACAATGCGGGGATTTGCTCCGGCGTCATCTCGAGCTTGTGCTTCTGCAGCTGTTCGCGGGTGCGGTTCCATACCTGTTCACGTTGCTGCAAGGTGACTTCATCCGCATCCACCGCACTAGACAGCAGCCCGGTGAGCACCTCACCCTTTTCGCTGCGGGTCTCGACGACATAACTGCCATCATCCAGGCGCGTCAACAACACATCGTAGCCGTCGCGGTCTTCCACTGTGGCATTGCCCATACAGCCAGCAAACACATCGGCGGAGGCAACTTGCACATCACTGACGACGACGGTGGCGGCTTCCTTTCGTGCCATGTAGTGAACGTCGTAATTATCCTGTTCAAATATGGTATTCAACTGATCCATCGCAACGAAGTCGTAAGGATGCACACCAAACAGCACGAATGGCTCATGAGCGATGACACTTTCGAAGTTTCCTTTGCGATCAAATTTGATCAGGACTTCTTTTTGCGGCAGAAAATACTTTTTGGGTGGCAGGATACTTACGTCGTAATCCAGCCTCAAATCTTCACCTGCTGTCAGCCGGTCGAAAGCAAAGCGATCTTCCTTGGCTTGTGGTGCATACAGGGTGTGTTTTGGGGTCAGTGCATCAACCCATGCAGCAAACTCTTTTTCCGTGACGCGTTTGATGTTCATCCTTTTTCCTCTTACTGCAATCGATGCTAACCCACACTTATAAATTTACTCCCCGTAGCGTGTAGTTACAACACAAGTTTAACTACTGTTATTTATTGGTGCATGTAACATTTGTGACAATGTTTAACACTACGATTTACCATGCATGATTTTTGTGCAGCGTTTACATTTGTTAACAGGCCAAGCTTAAGCAGACCCTCTAAATAATAGTCTCGTTTAATAGTTGAGATTTATACTATGGATTATTTTCACTCGGCTTGAAAAAAGCAAACACTGCAAACAATATCGCAAAAAACACTCTGCTTTTCATGCGTAATACACAGCGCTGTTACTAAGTTAATATGCTACGATATTAAACGTATGGGCTTAGCAATTTTATTTGTGCCAACTGATTGCGAATTGATTCTATTCTTAAGTGTAACCAGGTTAGCTCAGGCCGTAATGAGTGACAGAGCATCTAGACTCCTAACCCATAAATAGGCGAGTTAAATATTCGATCTCAACACCGGATAGTCCAAGGGAGAAAGCTGATGGACATCACAAACATTGAACACCTCGTAAAGGAACATCCCTTTTTCAAGGACATGCAGGAAGAACACATCAACGAACTTATCGGCTGCGCTTCCAACGCTCACTTCAAGGCAGGTGAGAGAATTTTTCACCAGTCTGAGCATGCCAACCATTTTTATATCATCACAGCAGGACGCGTTGCGGTCGAGATCGAGTCAGCAGACCGGGGTGCCGTGACAATACAAACCGTTGAGCCCGGCAGTGTGCTTGGCTGGTCCTGGCTGTTTCCACCTTATATCTGGCATTACGATGCCCGTGCCTCAGAAGCGACCGACACCATCGCCTTTGACGCCCGCTGCCTGGTCGGCAAATGCGAAAGCAGTCCTGCGCTTGGTTATGATTTAATGAAACGATTTTCAGGCGTGTTAATTGAACGTCTCACGGCGACACACCTTCAACTGTTGGACATGTATGGGGCGAGCAAATAACAAACCACTTAATCTATACGGCATACAACGGCGCAGCCGTTGCCGCCGGATGACTGACCACATGAGTAATATCGCCTTTTTGGCAATACTTAAACCACTGCTTGGCACTACAATTACCACACATATCAAGAAATACACTTTTTAGGACTTTACATCGATGAACTCTCCTGGCCCCAAGAAACTTGGCACCGAAACTGCCCATAATATTTATCAACCCCAGGCTCATTCACTGGATGTTTTCTTTAAACCCAAAAACGTTGCCGTGATTGGTGCCTCTGAGACTGAAGGCAGTGTTGGGCGCACCACTCTTTGGAATCTCATTAGTACGCCTTTCGGGGGCACAGTGTTTCCTGTGAATCCCAAGCGACCCAGTGTGCTTGGCATAAAAGCCTATGCCAGCATCAACGAAGTGCCCGCGGAGGTTGACCTGGCTGTGATAGTCACGCGCGCCCAAAGCGTGCCGGGCATCGTGCGTGAATGCGCCGACGTGGGTGTAAAAGGCGTTATCGTGATCTCGGCGGGCTTTAAGGAGCTTGGACCTGAAGGCTTAGAACTGGAACGCCAACTCATGGTGGAAGCACGCCGTGGCGGTATACGCATCATTGGTCCAAACTGCCTGGGACTGATGTGTCCGCCAACGGGGATCAACGCCACGTTCGCGGCTGGTATGGCACGGCCGGGTAACGTTGGCTTCATTAGCCAGAGTGGCGCTTTGTGCACGGCGGTACTGGACTGGAGTTTCAACGAGATGGTAGGTTTCAGCGCCTTCATTTCCATGGGCTCGATGGTTGATGTGGGCTGGGGTGACCTGATCAACTATCTGGGCCAGGACCCCAAAACCCAAAGCATTCTTATCTACATGGAATCCGTCGGCGATGCCCGTGCGTTCCTGTCAGCGGCACGTGAAGTGGCGCTGACCAAACCTATTATTGTTATTAAAGCCGGCAGCACCAGTGCGGGTGGCAAGGCAGCCGCCTCCCACACGGGGGCACTCACCGGCAGCGATGAAGTATTGGATACTGCCTTCCGGCGCACCGGCGTGTTGCGGGTAAACAATATCTCAGATCTGTTTAACACCGCCGAGGTGCTGGCCAAACAGCCGCGGCCAAAAGGCCCTCGACTCACTATTCTCACCAATGCCGGTGGGCCTGCCGTGTTAGCCACCGATGCTTTGGTTTCTTCCGGCGGCGAGCTGGCGGAATTGTCACCTGAAACAAAAGCCGCCCTGGATAGTTTTCTGCCGCCGCACTGGAGCCGCAATAATCCTATTGACATCCTCGGCGATGCAGATGCCAACCGCTACGCGAAAGCGTTGGAGGTAGCGGCACAGGATCCCAACAGCGATGGTCTGCTGGTGATACTCACACCACAAGCAATGACCGACGCCACCCAGACGGCTGAGTTGTTAAAGAAATACGCAAAACTTAGCGGCAACAAGCCCATCCTTGCCACCTGGATGGGGGGGCCGGAGGTGGCCGCAGCGGAACGGATTCTCAATGGCGCGGGAATTCCAACCTTTAGCTATCCGGATATGGCGGCCCGAGTCTTTCACTATATGTGGTCTTATAGCTACAACCTCCGCTCGCTATATGAGACACCGACGCTGCCTTCAGGCACGGCAGACCGCAACAGGGTGCGCGACATCATCGATCACGCGCGGGCGGCCGGGCGAACCCTGCTCACCGAGCACGAATCCAAACAAGTCCTGGCGGCTTATGAAATCCCCACAGTGGCGTCGCAAATCGCAACAACCGCTGACGAAGCTGTTGATGCCGCAGAAGCGATGACATATCCAGTGGTTGTTAAGTTGCATTCAGAAACCATCACTCACAAGACCGATGTTGGCGGTGTGCAACTCAATCTGCAAGATGCTGATGCGGTGCGGGCTGCTTTCCAGACCATAGAAAGTATGGTTGCCGAACGCGCCAAGCCAGAGGATTTTTTAGGCGTCACCGTACAACCGATGATTCAGGACTACGGCTATGAGTTAATCATCGGCAGCAGCATCGATCCGCAATTTGGACCCGTGCTGCTGTTTGGCCTGGGCGGCCAACTGGTGGAGGTGTTCAAAGATAACGCTTTGGCTTTACCGCCCTTGAACACGACGCTGGCTCGCCGCATGATGGAACACACCAAAATCTATACCGCGCTCAAAGGGGTTAGAGGCCGCAAACCAATCGATCTTGCCGCACTGGAGGCACTATTGGTTCGCTTCAGTCATCTCGTCGCTGAGCAACCGTGGATAAAGGAAATCGATATCAATCCATTGCTTGCTTCAGAACAAGGATTGATTGCGCTGGATGCGCGCGTGGTACTGCATGATGTGGATACCAAGGAGGAACAATTACCACAACTGGCAATTCTCCCCTATCCGATTCAATACACCAACACATGCACCTTAAAAGACGGCACGCAGGTTACGATTCGCGCCATACGTCCGGAGGACGAACCACTCATCGTGCAATTTCATGAATCGTTGTCGGAACGCACGGTGTATTTTCGCTATCTGCAGACCTTGCAGCTGACACAGCGCATCGCCCACGAACGCCTCACCCGGATTTGTTTTATTGATTACGCCCGCGACATGGCTTTGGTGGCAGAACGAAAAAATCCTGACAGCGGCGAGAACGAAATCGTTGCCGTCGCCCGTTTCCAGCGTGAGCGAGATCTGGAGAATGCGGAATACGCCATTGTCATCAGCGATGACGCACAGGGGAATGGACTCGGCAGCGAACTCATGCGCCAGCTTGTGAACGTCGCACGCGAAGAGAAAATTCGGCGGCTAAGTGCAGAGGTGCATATCGAGAATAACGTAATGCAAAGAATCTGTGAAAAACTTGGCTTCAAAATTTATCGCGAGCCACAAGAATCAACCGTGTATGTTGAACTGGATTTGCACAGTCAATGATACTGTGCCACCGATCATTTCAAGATATGATTATGATAAAATCATGCCGGTACGAAACACCGGGATCGACATCCATGATCAAAATGTTCTATCAAGAAGGTTTCACTTGCGCAATAAGACTCAAATAAACTTTGATCCCACTCTTTTTTTTGAAACCGTAAGCGGCGATCAAGCAGTGTACAAGCGCAAATCAATACCGAGGAAATCATGAAGAAATACGTTATTGGAATCTCGCTGGCAGTGGCCCTGCTAGCAGGCTGCTCTGAAAAACAAGAGCCAACTGCGCTGCAACAATTGCCGCTGGACCTCGAGGCCGGCAAGGCTATCGCCCAGCAACACTGCGTAAGCTGTCATAGCATGGATGGACAGGGAAAAAAGGATAATATCCCCAATCTTGCGGCTCAAGTTGAGACCTATCTGCTCAAGACATTTCAGACCTATAATCACGGCAAACGTACCGACAGCAGTGGCGATGCGATGGAAATTTCGGGAGAGTTAAGCCCCGCTCAATTGCGCAATGTGCTTGGCTATTTCGCCAGCCTGCCACCACTCGCCAAGTCATCCACCACGAGTGCACGTTATTCCTACTATGATCGCGGTGAGAGCTTGAGCAAGCCCTGTACACGTTGTCATAGCGCTGATGGAAATCCCACAGCACCCGGGATGCCACGCCTGGCGGGGCAACATCCGCAATACCTCCTTGAAGCAACCAAGGCTTACCAGGATGGCACACGCATCATGCCCACCATGCATGAAAAATTAACCAGCTTGAGCCAGGCTGACATGGAAAACATCGCCCTGTATTTCGCTCTACAGCCGCCAAAACCAGCGCCCAGCACCGCAACCAATGCCTACGATGGCAAGCAATTGACTTATGATTGCACCGAATGTCATGGTTCCAAGGGTTCCAGTCAAGACGCCAGTATCCCCAACCTGGCCGGGCAAGACGTGTACTACCTTAACGAAAAAATAAAGGCCTATCGCGACAAGGCGCGTAAACATGGCCAGATGCACAAGATAGTCAGTGAGCTTAATGACAGCGAGATCGAAAAGATTGCCGTGTTCTTCGCCGCAGAATCCCCCAAACCAATGAGCTTCACGCAGCCGGAGCCTATTTACGCCCTCGCCAAGCAATGCGATCGTTGCCATAGTCTCGATGGCGCCAATCCCGATGCGTTGGCGCCGAAGCTTGAAGGACAAAACCGCACCTATTTAATCAATGCGCTGACCCTGTATCGCGACGGCGACCGCGGCAGCTCTACCATGCACCGCATGAGTGCCACATATAGCGATGCCACCATCGAAGGTATTGCGACTTACTACGCTGCACAAGCAGCCAGATAAGCCGGGGCAAACAAAAACGCTGCAATTCGCCACCATCTCAGGGGGCGAATTGTTTCGGACTTGCTAACGTTGCGGGTGTTTATTCAGAGGTATGTTAATGATGGTTTCACACGAAACCGTGCTAACCATCTATGACAACCCCAAAGACCATCGCGCTGCCACGAAAGAAAGTAAAAAGCTGCGCCCAGTTACCCTCTGATCACATCACGCCCCAGAATTTCTGGTTCATTTTTTCGATCTCGCTAAACGACGGCATGGAGAAGAACTTAGTTTCCTCTTGGGAAGCGAACATGAATCCATGGCGAATACGCCTATAGCCTAGCTGATCTATTGAGCTGTACAGACTTAGACCTTTGGTCTTTTTATCCGCATTAAGGCTCATAAGCTCGTTGATTGCATCTCTTAATTTGGAGGGATGCAGGCCGGGCACCGGTGGATTCATGGTGGGGCGTTGTTCCAGATCCGCCAGGAATTCTTCTGTATCCAACTCGATTTGTGTGTAAAACAATTTGGGTGCCCCTTTACCATATGCCGGGTCGGTAATGTATCTGCCAAAGTCGGGAAAGTTGAGGTTGGTCATTACCAGCATCTTTAGCGGAGCGATCTCGGCATAAATTCTAAGAAACCCCTCATGGTGCGTCTTATCGTAGGGCATTTCTGAAAGTTTGATGCAGTAGCCCTCTGGGGAGGTGAGATAGAGATTTTTTATCGCACTAAAATCCATATGCTCCAGGGTGCGGTAGCTTGAAATGAACTTGGTGGCTTTTGGCCGGCCGTCTTCATGAGGTTTAAGCACGGCCAATCCCTCATCTATCTTGAAATACGGATTACGAAAATTAACATCTATCTCCGCAAATATTACCTTACCCTGGTAATAGCGGGTCGTCCCGGCGCCGTAATGCATGGCGAACTGCTCCGGATTTAATTGAGAGGCTACCAGCGCTTGATTAGGTGAGAGAATCTGATACAGGTGGTTTTCGTATTCCATCTTAGCGGCCTCGAAATTGTTGTTTATCGTATTTTGTCAGTGAGATTAAAGGGTAGCAAGCAATATCTCAATTCTATCTATCAATTATATTTCTCATTGATTGTCATGCCGGAGAACATATTTCTGATATTTTGCCGCTGCCGGGGGGATGCCCTCAGCCAGCTAATAGATTGCCAGCCCTATGATAGGGCTGCATCACAACATGCCCGGCTGCTCCGGCAAGACTGATCAAGCTAGTGAACAGAGCGTATATTTGACTGCAACTATTTATTGTCCGGATGCTCTAACAGTGGAATTATGGGGTGTAATCCCCTGCTGGCTTTAAAAGCAGGAAAAAACTGCCGATATCTACCCATAGATATATAATAGAATAGCACTAACGAAATCACCCACTTAAATAACCCTATTTTTAACAATCCTATGCACATAAAAAGCATCACCCTTTTTACCCTGTTAACCTGTTCGGTATTTTCTGTGTTTGCGGCAAATGCTCCGCTTAGCCCGTCTCCCGAACACAGTTTCTCTACGGTCCTGGTCACCAAGTTCATTGACCAATTTCATTACAAAGAAAATTCTCTAGATGATACCCAGTCCAGCGCCATTCTTGAGCAATATTTAGAATCCTTAGATGCCAATCGCAGCATCTTTAGCCTTGAAGATATTGCCACGTTTAATCGTTACAAAACTGAGCTGGACGACGCATTGCTTAGTGGCAATCTAGAACCGGCCTTTACCATCTTCCGCCTTTTCAACCAACTCCGCATTGAGCGCGCTGACTACGCCTTGGAGCGACTGGAACAAGCTTTCGACTTTACGCTGAAGGAGGATTACCAATTCAATCGCTCAGAAGCAGCGTGGCCAAAAGACAAAAATGAATTAGATGAAATCTGGCGCAAACGCGTCAAAAATGATGTGCTGAGTTTATCTTTGGCCAATAAAAGTGATGAGGAAATAAAAAAGACCCTGCGCAAACGCTACCAACGCTATAAAACCCGTTCGACGCAGATCAAACCGGAAGATGTGTACGAAATCTTTATTAATGCATATCTAAAAAATCTCGAACCGCACACTGCCTATTTTTCACCACGTACGTCAGAAAACTTCAACATCGGCATGCGCCTTTCTCTGGAAGGAATTGGTGCCTTACTGCAAACCATTGGCGACTATACGGTTGTCAAAAACACGATTCCCGGTGGCCCGGCAGAACTGGGGGGCCAATTGCACCCCGAGGATCGCATTAGCGGTGTTGGTCAGGGCAAGGATGGAGAAATTGAAGATGTTGTCGGCTGGCGCATCGGCGATGTGGTCGCCCTCATCCGTGGCCCCAAAGGTTCAGTGGTACGCTTACAGGTGCTACCGAAAGCAAGCGGCCAGGATGGACCAGGCAAGGTCATCACCATCGTTCGCGATAAAATCAAATTGGAAGAACAACGGGCCAAAAAGTCGATTATCGAAATACCAAACGGCGACCATAAAGCTCGCATAGGCGTCATAACCATTCCCACCTTTTACATGGATTTTGATGCAGCAAGGCGCGGCGAAAAAGATTATGTAAGTACCACGCGCGACACGCGTCAATTGATTGAAGAACTAAAAGCTGAAAATATTGATGGCATCGTCATTGACCTGGCCGGTAATGGCGGAGGCTCACTCTCAGAAGCAATTTCCTTGACAGGCCTGTTTATTAAATCCGGCCCTGTCGTTCAAGTGCGTGAAAGCAGCAACAAGCTAACCGTCAACAAAGACACCGATGACAGCATTGCCTATAGCGGCCCTCTGGCGGTACTGGTGAACCGGTTTAGCGCCTCCGCATCGGAAATATTTGCGGGCGCCATGCAGGACTACGGACGTGCAATCATCATAGGTGAACCAACTTTCGGTAAAGGTACGGTACAACAGGTCGTCGATTTAAACCGCCATGTAAGCAAGAGCGGAATTACCTTGGGCCAACTGAAACTGACCATGGCTCAGTTCTTCCGCGTCAATGGCGATAGCACACAAAACCGTGGTGTTATCCCCGATATTATCTTCCCCACCGCTGATGAAAGCGACAAGCAGGGCGAACGTTCGCTGGAAAACGCCCTTCCCTGGGCACACATACAGGCTGCCAACTTCGTTCCATACAACCGCACCAAAACCGAACTTGCCCCCATCAAAGCACATCACCAAAAACGTGTTCAATCAAACGATGGCTTTGAATATCTACTGGCCCAATCAGAAATGCGCAAGGAAACACTCGATAAAACATCGGTTTCACTCAACAAAGCAGAACGCAAAATAGAAAAAGAAAAACAGGAATCTGAATCTCTGGCGCTCATTAATCGCTTTCGACTATCCGTGGGACTGGCACCAAAAAAGATCAGCGATTTCGAGGACGATAGTGTCAGCAGCAGTGATGACGATGAGAGCTTCGCAGAAGAAGTGAAGCTGATTCAGTTAAGAGAGGCTGCCGCCATCCTGGCGGATCTAATCAGCCGGCCACATAAGCAGCATAATCTTACCGCCCAAAATACACCGCATCTTCCAGGCGAGCTTTAGAAACTCAGGGACACTCTGACTAATTAGCGATCGTGTCGCTACCTCGTGAAAGATTATCTGGCGTCCATGCCAGAAATCCACTCGCTAACGCGACAGCTGATTCCTTTTGCCCGGACCGTCCTGCGTCCGCTACGTTTTCGTACGACATTGCTCACTAGCCCGACTTCACCAACTCGACCCTAAATTTGTCGAATATAAAATATATTTCGCTCACAAGTGATTGATTGATAATAATCGCAACGTCCGATTCTGCCAAACCCCGCTGTAGTGCCGA
>CALZIO010000058.1 GCA_945787785.1 uncultured Chromatiaceae bacterium | reverse complement strand
TTTAAAAACTGTTCTCAGCTTGGGCTCCAACTGGCGCACGGCCTTGGGCAGATGTTCGACGTTGTGGCCGTGTTTTTTGACGCGCATCACTAGTGTGTCCAGTACATCGGCAATGTCGTTGACCAGGCCAGGAATGGCCGTGTCGGGGCAGACGCTATAGCAGTTGCCGCAGCCAGTGCAGTTTTCCGCAATCCAGTCGGGATGATTAAAACGAATGCCGCTCATGTCGCGAAACAAAGCCGTGGCCGCGGGCATAACGCCAAGACTGATAAATGGATCGGCGGTATTGTGATTGCCCATGCCGCGGGCATAGAGGCTGCCGGTTTGTTCCCAGAAGCGGTGGCTGTCTGTGGCGGGCACCTGACTTTGCGGCATGCGCTTTAACATGATGGGAATGGCAGGCAGCGTGGAGGCGTTGCTTTGTGTGGCGGTAATGGTTTTTTCTGTAATAGATTCGGGAACTTCCTGCACAGAATCGTAGCCGCGTTTGACGACGCGCAGATTGTCTTCCACCACGCGCGCGCCTTTGTCGCCAAACTTGTGTTGCAGCTGTTGTTTGATGGCTTCGATCAGTTGCCCCTCATCAAAACCGGTCTTGGTCATCACCGGCGTGGCAGCAAAAAATGCACCCTGAAAGGCCGTGCCTTGCATGCGCAGTTGCAGGTCCGGGTCGGTGGCTTCTTCGCGCGCAATCTTGAAGGCATCGAGATAAAACAATTTAATGTTGTTATCCACCATCACCTTTTGATAGGCCGCTGGAATCGACGCCCACACCGCCTGCGCTGAGGATAGGTCACTCTGAATGATGAATACGCCGCCAGGCCTTAAACCCGCCAGGGCATTGCTGTGATGAAATACGTTGGGGTCGGGCGAGAGCACTACGTCGACATAGTTGTATTCACAATTCATGCGGATCGGTTCCGGCGCAGCGGCCAGATAATAGGTGGTCGGCTGGCCCTTTTTCTCCGCCCCGTATTTTGGATTGGCCTTGATGTGATAGCCGAGCAGATCGAACAAGGTCAGCGCAAGATTCTTGCCGGTGGCGATGGCACCCCAGCCACCGACAGAATGAAAACGTACGGTAATGCTGTCCTTGGGCATGAGGTTTGGGTTTTCCGAACCGCGCAAGGCCAGTTCGGCAATGCCGGGATAGCCCGCTTCGATCTGTTGCTGATGAATCTCCTGCTTGGGGCTGAGGGGCGGCTTGCGAACAAAGTCGATGCCGAGATAAAAGCGTTTTTTATGCTGGCCTTTCGGCAGCATGTTTTCCACCGCGGCGATAATGCCTTCCGCCTGCAGATCACGGCTGCCCAGGCCAAAGCTGCCTGAATAGAGGGGCGGGATGTGGCTGTGGGCATAGCTGGCGAGATCGGGATAGGGTGGCTCAATCTGCTCCAAACCATTTTCTATGCACTGGCTGACGGTGGCGCGGATTTCACGCATCAAAGGTAGATCAGCGGCCAATGGCTGATCGACACGCTCCAGCACCACAATGCCTTTTTTAGCTTTGAGAACACGACTCAGTTGCGCGCCGGGAAAGGGCCGGAACATCAGCATGTTGACCACGCCAACCTTGACGCCGCGTTCTTCTCTTAAATAGTCCGCCACCACCTCGGCGCTGGGGATGATGCTGCCCTGACCGATGATAAGATAATCGGCATCGTCAGCACGGTAATCCATTACCGCACTGTAACGACGACCTGAGAGTTGATAGAAAGAGTCGAAGGCTGCGTCGGCAATCGCGGCAATGTGATCAAAGAAGAACGGCCGCTGCGCTGCCACACTTTGCATATAGGCATCCTGGTTTTCAACGATGCCGGCCATGATGGGATTGTCCACGTCCCACAGAATCGGAATACGCCGCCGCGTTTCACCATAGATCATCTTTTGCGCCGCCGTGGGTGTGGTGATGATGTCGTCCGGCCTGCCCAGATATTCTTCGATCAAGGCACGTTCCGGCAATAAAAGTGACTCGATCAGGTGCGTAGTTAGAAAACCATCCTGGGCGACAATGCCCGGATTAAGCGCCAGCTCGGCAATGCGATGGGCGATGATGTTGAGGTCAGCGGTGTGCTGTACGTTTTTGGCAAACAGCTGAAAAAAGCCGGTGTCATCCATGCAGTGATAATCATCATGACCGGCATGCACATTGAGGCTGGATTTGGTCATGGCGCGCGTGCCCATGTTGAGCACATAGGTGAGGCGTTTGCCGACCGCCGCGTAGAGTGATTCATGCATATAGGCAATGCCCTGGCCCGATGAAAAGTTGGTGGCGCGCAGGCCGGACATGGACAAGCCGGCAGTCACCGCCGCCGCCGCATGTTCGCCCTCGGGCTCGATAAAGATCAACGGCCGGCCCGAGATATTGAGATGGCCATCGGCGGCAGCCTCGGCCCAGTACTCGCCCATCTGCGTCGAGGGAGTGATAGGGTAGGCGCCTGCGGCATCGGTGGATTCGCGTTCACAGCTGATGACGGCGCTGTTGCCGTCCATGGCGGCCCTGGTTCCCGGATACTTGATGTTCGTTACGTCCATTTACATCACACCCTAGTGGCTGTTTAGATTCTCATTCGTATCACGTGCCTGCCACTGGCAAAGGTTGGCGACGAATGATCTTTTTACTCGCGTGTCCTTTCTTGATCGAGCCGTCGGCATTGAGCCAGACGATGGCACCCGTCGGGCAACGCTGGATGGGTACCTGAGTGTTGTGAGACAGGCGGTAGTCAATGCGCGGCAGGTTGTTGGTCATCGTAATCAGCCCCTTGGCTGCATCCATGGCACAGCGGCCGCAGGCGGTGCAGGCCACTTCGCACATCCTTGTTAACGCGTCGCCGGCCTCCTGATTTTTGCACGCCACCCAGAGGCGATAGCTGATGGCTTGAAGGCTGAATAAATCCTTGGGGCAACATTTGACACAATCACCGCAGCCGGTACACAGCTCTTCGTTGACGTGTGGCAGGCCGTGCGGGTCCATGTGAATCGCATCAAAGTCACAGGCGCTTTCACAATCGCCAAAACCAAGACAACCCCAGGTACAGACTTTAGCACCACCGCCGACTTGTGTCGCCGCCTGGCAAGCTGGCAGGCCGGTGTAGTGGGCGCGGTTGCGTGCCACATTATTGCCACCGGCACAGGCGAGGCGCGCGACCTGCTTTTCTGTTTCACCAACATCCATACTCAAGAATGCCGCAATCTTCTTTTTGGCTTCAAGCGGGCTAACGTTACATTGGCCCGGCAGCACTTGCCGCAACACTAAGGCCTCGGCAAAGGCGTGGCAACCTGGATAGCCGCAGGCACCACAATTGGTGTGTGGCAGCATATCCTCGACTTGGGCGATACGGCGATCTTCCTGCACTGCAAAGCGCTTGCTGATCAACACCAGAACTGCGGCCAATAGCAGCGTGAGTCCGCCCATAAATATTATGGCGCTAAACGAGTTCCAAATATTGTCTGCTGTGTTAGCCAACTTATGAACGCTTCATGTCATCAGGTAAGTGGTTGCGGATTGATAAAGGTCTATAGTGATAATAGATTATTTAAGAAGTGTTTGGACAGATGAACTCTCATGGCACATAGTATTGAGCTTGATCTGTTTTCTTGAGCCAAGGAGGGCGAGTAAATGGATATACGACCACTGCATGATCATGTGATTATCCGTCGTAAAGAGGAACAACCTGTGTCGCAGGGTGGCATTGTTATCCCTGATTCAGCAACCGAAAAGCCAGTGCGGGGTGAGGTTGTTGCAGCTGGCAATGGCCGTGTCATGTTTAATGGTGAGGTGACTCCCGTTGATGTAAACGTCGGTGATGAGGTGCTGTTTGGCAAGTATGCCGGCACAGAAATCAAGTTAGATGATGAGCAACTGCTGGTGATGCGCGAGTCAGACATTCTGGCGGTAGTTGAGAAATGAACGTACAGGTAACGGTTAGCGGTTTTCGACGGAGATAATAGCGATGGCAGCAAAACAGATTGCATTCGGTTCTGAGGCCAGGGATGGCATGGCGCGTGGCGCCAGCATTCTTGCCCGCGCCGTAAAAGCCACCTTGGGGCCTAGAGGTCGTAATGTTGTTATTCAAAAGCCATACGGTGCCCCAGCGATCACCAAGGACGGCGTCTCCGTCGCCAAAGAGATCGAGTTGCTGGACGAGTTTGAAAATATGGGCGCGCAGATGGTGAGGGAGGTGGCGGCCCATACCTCAGTACTGGCCGGTGACGGCACCACTACCGCGACTGTACTGGCAGAGTCCATGTTTACCGAGGGTCTCAAGGCGGTTGCTGCCGGGATGAACCCGATGGATCTGAAGCGCGGCCTCGACATGGCCACGGATGCCCTGGTCAATGAACTTAAAACAATCTCGATCCCCTGCGAAGACAGCAAGGCCATTGCCCAAGTCGGCACCATATCTGCCAATCTGGATGCCTCCATCGGTCAGATCATTGCCGATGCCATGGCCAAGGTTGGCAAGGAGGGAGTGATCACAGTGGAGGAGGGCTCCGGCCTTGAGAGCGAGCTGGATGTGGTCGAGGGCATGCAGTTTGATCGCGGCTATCTGTCGCCCTATTTCATCAATAAACCAGATGAAATGTGCGCAGAACTGGACGAACCTTACGTCCTTCTCTACGACAAGAAACTATCGAATATTCGTGATCTTTTACCCCTGCTGGAAAATGTAGCAAAGGCCGGCAAACCCTTGCTGGTCATCGCCGAAGATATCGAGGGTGAGGCGTTGGCTACCCTGGTGGTCAATGCTATGCGCGGCATCATCAAGGCGACGGCGGTCAAAGCGCCGGGCTTTGGCGATAGACGCAAGGCGATGCTCGAAGACATCGCCATCGTCACCGGCGGTACGGTGATTTCCGAGGAGTTGGGACTCAGCCTTGAGAAGGCCACCCTTGATGATTTGGGATCAGCCAAACGAACGGTGGTCGACAAAGACTCGACTATTATCGTCGATGGTGGCGGCAAGTCGGCGGATATCGATGCCCGTGTTGCACAACTGCGCAAGGAGATTGATGAGGCCAGCTCGGACTACGACAAGGAAAAGCTGCAGGAGCGCATGGCAAAACTGGCCGGTGGTGTTGCGGTGATCAAGGTGGGAGCCGCCACCGAGATGGCCATGAAAGAGAAGAAGGATCGCGTTGACGATGCCCTGCATGCAACCCGCGCCGCCGTCGAAGAGGGTGTTGTCGCGGGTGGCGGTGTCGCCTTGATTCGGGCGTTACAGGCAGTACCAGCGCAAGGCTTGAAAGGTGTCAATCACGATCAAGATATTGGCATCAAGATCGTGTTGAGAGCGGTCGAGCAACCCATGCGTGAAATCGTCGCCAATGCTGGCAAGGAGCCGTCGGTGATCGTAGGTAAGATTAAGGAAAATAGCGCTAATTATGGTTATAACGCTCAGACTGAAGAATATGGTGACATGATGGAAATGGGTGTTCTGGATCCCACCAAGGTAGTGCGCGTCGCCTTGCAAAATGCTGCATCGATAGCTGGGTTGATGATTACAACAGAGGTGACTATCGCTGAGTTGCCGCAGGTAAAGTTAGTGGCAGGAACAGGTATGGAGATGAAGTGACAACTTGTTCAGATTCCCTGGATTTCGGTTTTTTATTCATGTTACGGCGATGTGAATGAATAAAGGTGTATAGTCATTCCTGGAAGGGAAATATAAGAAATTTTTTTTAATCTCTGTGGGTGTAATTCCCCGTGGCTTGCCACGTAAAAATAATAGTTGCGATGAGAATCTATAGATTCTCGGGCAACTCCTTAGCAATACCCCGTCCGCTTGCGGCGGGGTGGTTTATTTTGAAAATTCATTAGCACAAGGAGGCTAATAATGTCTAAGTCAAACAAACAATCGTCTGCAAAAAAAACCACAGATTTTGTAAAGACTGAGGTTAAAAAATCAGAGAAATCTGCGACTGTCATGAGTGCTGAACGTCAGCGCATGATTAGCGAGGCTGCTTATTATCTCGCTGAACAGCGTGGCTTTAGCCCCGGTGACGAGATGGAAGATTGGCTTCAGGCCGAGAGTCAGGTCAATGCCTCGTTGACTCAAAAAGGAGGCTGAAATAATGGAGCAGCGTTTACATCCGCGTGAATCTGTCGGGCTTGCGGTGAGATTAATCCAAGAGGGTCATATCGTCGCCACTGCCCAGGCGATTGATATGAGTGCTGAGGGGCTGGGTATTGAGCATCCCAGTGTGGCTCTGAATAGCGGACAGATAGTAGGTGTGGATTATTTTAAACCGGGTTATCCCCGTGGTATTAGTTGTTGCGTCCGCTCCATGGTAGTCCATGTCAGTCCTGAGTCTATAGGTTTGATGCACGTCTACGATCCAGATTTGCGAATGCTATCACCCGAGCACCGTGGTAAATCAAGTGATCATAATGACCAGGGAGTTAGCCATGACAAACCAACAACGGCATAATCTCGGTGCGCCGGACCCTGAAGCAAAAACCTCACCGATTATGGAAGAAACAGACGAGCAATTTGAAGAGCTCGCGCAAGAGATAGAGGAACAGGAGGGTTGTTACTTTAATAATGTTGTTTATGACAACGGAAGTTTTGCCTGTAGCGGTAGCGGTGAGTTGTTGCGTTGTGAAAAAGGTATCTGGGTCAGGGAAGGTGGCTGTGATCCTGAAAAACCCTAGTCGGCCTATCCTATAAAGAACAAAATCTAAGGGGCATTGGCACTATACGATTAATGCCAGGTGTCATCAGTGGCAGCCGGAGATAATATGAGCGGAAAATCCAAGACTCAGAATATGGCTTTGTTCTGCGACTTCGAGAATGTTGCACTTGGTGTGCGGGATGCCAAATATGCCGCATTCGATATTCAAAAGGTGCTTGAACGCCTGCTGCTCAAGGGCAATATCGTCGTCAAGAAGGCTTACTGCGACTGGGAACGTTACAAGGAATTCAAGGCGGTGATGCATGAGGCGAGCTTCGAGTTAATCGAGATCCCTCATGTGCGTCAGTCCGGCAAGAACTCGGCCGATATTCGCATGGTCGTGGATGCTCTGGATCTCTGCTACACCAAGTCTCACGTCGACATCTTTGTGATCATCAGCGGTGATTCGGATTTTTCACCGCTGGTTAGCAAACTGCGGGAAAACAACAAGGTGGTGATCGGTGTCGGTGTGAAGAATTCGACCTCGGACCTGCTGACGTCCAACTGCGATGAGTTTATCTATTACGATGACCTGGTGCGAGAGTCCGAAAATCAGCGCAACGCAAAGCCCAAGACGGCAGCAAAAAAGGCTGTGCGCAAAAAGACTAGCCAGCCCGAGGAGGATAAAAAACAGGAAGCCCTGGATCTGGTACTGGCCACAATCGGGGACCTGTTTGAAGAGCGCGGCGAGGAGGAGAAGGTGTGGGGGTCGATGGTCAAGCAGACTTTGAAACGGCGCAAGCCAGGTTTTAACGAAAGCTATCATGGTTTTCGCACCTTTAGCCAATTGCTGGAAGAGGCACAGGCGCGAAAATTACTGGAACTGGAGCGTGACGAGAAGTCAGGCGGTTACATTATTAAAATGTTTCATGCATGAGCAGTAGGTTGCATAGAAAAACGCTTGTGCGTGCCGATTAGACAGGAGCGGTATAGTCATTCGAGTTACGGGTAGTCATTAAACACCAGTTTTGACAATAACTCTATTAGTAGAGAGACAGCGAACAGGGCTGCAATTCATTGATTTCGGGAAGCTCTGAATAAGTAACAATTCGTCACTCCGGCGTGATCCCGGCCTTCGCCGGGAGGAGTCCAGTGTTTTCAGAAAGTTACTAGATTCTGGCCCTTGTGCCCTTTGGGTATGCGCCAGAATGACTTGTTCAGAGCTTTCTTCAACTTATTCGAAAGTAATTCATTGGCAATACTGACCAGGTTGTTCATCTTGGTAATTATCAACCTCTGTCTACTGCAGAGTTATGGCAATGCAGCAGATAAATCGGTGACAGCGTATGTTGGCAAATACACGGACAATCGTCTTGGCGATATATTGCTTAGTCAGCCTGTAGATTTTATTGACTCCTATTTGGTGGCGCTTGCCTGGAGTCGATTATTTAAATTGAAAAGCCCGAAACATCTATGGGAAGTCGAGGGGCAGTTGGCCAAACACTTTCGAGGTCAATCGCATTGGGAGGCCAATATCGCCGTCATCTATCGTTGGCAAGACTTTCCCTGGAACAAAACATTGAATACGAGCATTGCCATCGGTAACGGGCTCTCCTATGCCAGTGAAGTACCTCCACTGGAAGCGTCTAGTACGACCAATGTTGGTGCCACGCGATTGCTTAACTACATATTGGTAGAAACAACGTTCGCGCCACCACAGGTCAAACACTGGAGTCTGGTGGTGCGGGTACATCATCGTTCTGGGGTGTATGGGGTATTCGATGATGTGGAAGGCGGTTCGAATGTGATTGCTGCCGGAATCAAGTATCTCTATTGATAGTCACAGACGCCATCGGGAAAGATTTGTTTCAGGCGTTCCAGTTGGTGTGTTGTTAACTGCATACCATAGTCACCATCGCTTAATGCCTTGTCTACCGATTTAAGCTGACACTTGAGTGTGTCACCATTAATATTTTCTCCGGCAATCATGCGTGCGGTTGGATAGATTGGGAATTGGTGGCTGCACTTACCTTTGCTATTGCTGTTCAGAATGCCATCCCAGGCATCATGTCCTGCATAGATTGATTTACCTTCAGCATCGAAACAGCTATCGACTGCTTGTGCAGGTCTGCCGCGAGTCAGCCATTGGTTCATCACATCGAGAGCATTGCCACTGGGATCATAGCTGCACAAGCGATGCAGTGTTTCAGGGTCAATTTCATCACATTCGGCTACCCAGATGACTTGATTATTGGCATTGCCCTTGTGATTGATAATGCGTGACCGAGCCGAAAATGATCCCAGGCTATGATGGATATCCAGCGCAGGATCAAGATACCAGCGCACATCAATCACCGGAATGTTGATCCTGCCAATAAATACATGGCCTGACTCAAATGCCGCTGTGATTGCATCAATGCTTGCGTGGCTGCGTGGGGCGGGTGTGCCGTTATTACAGTCAGCGTTGAGTTGCATGTTGCTTTGGTCCCAGGGATCAATAGACTCAGGGTCAGCTAAAGGATTCCATGGATAATCGCCTGCCTCCATCTCATGCGGTGGCTTCCAGCTGCCAACACAGGCATTCAGTTCAAGAAATTCTTCCACATTCAGATTACCATTACGTAATGCCTGTAAACCATATTGCACGCCGACGTTGTCCCAGGTGGACTTAGCAATTCCGTTTTCATCTTGCGGATAGATATTGGCCAGATCATTCCAGTAGGTCCACTTGATGCTTCGCTTGACCTCATCTGGATAACGAAATATGTCCAGTGCCTTTTGATAGGCCGGGTGTGACAAGTAAGGATTCATCACCGTTTGCACCTGGCCGCGCCAGCTGCGACTACATGTGCTTGCACCCGGTGCTGGTGCATAGGGGTTGTCGAGTTTAGCTGATTTCAATGCCGTGCCATTGGCGTTTAGTCCCACAATTTTGGCGCGAAACAGCCAGTCACCCCATTTGGAATCAGGTGCAGCCTGGTATTTGTGATCAAAATAACGTTCAAGTAGATCACAATCAGCGACGTGACTGATCTGTGTCACCATGTCTGGGTAGGAGAGTTGAGGAATGGCGCCATCAAGAAAGCCGGGCCTGTTCTGCGCAATAATATATTGTTGGATGGCGCCACCAGAGCCACCGATGCCGATGGTATAGTCAGGTTCGCCATAGGTGGCAACAAAGTGTTGTTTGACCATGACAGCTGTCTCTTCCGCCAGTTGCAGGTTGTAATGTGTGGCCGTGCTGCTGCCAGAAGAAAACGCAACGGCATAACCTCGTTTGAGTGAAGCGTAATGCAATGCATGACCCTTATTCATGCGTGCCCGGCCTTGCCAATGACCGATGCCGACACCGCCGCGAAATTTGTATACCAGTTTGCCGTTCCAGGTTGAGTTGTTGAGTGACTGTGGACTTGTTAATGATTCAGCGTGTGGCGCCAGCATGGCGATGCTGTAAAAAAATCTGTTAATGCTGCCGCGTTCGACGCGCACGACGAAGTTGATCTCATTGTTATTGATAGTAATACGTTCGACATCGGCGGGTACCTTGGTTTGTTTTTTTAGTGGCAGAAACGCCTGTTTTTTGGTGCTGAAGTAGTAATACTCCACCCGCGTTTTGATACTGCAATTACGGCTGTAACCAATCGGTTTGCCATAAATCCAGGGACCAATTATGGTTTCTCGAAAAACGGCATTGCCAATGCCATCCTGATTATCAATCAATGGCTGGCCCAGGTCTTCGCGGTAGCCGATACAGATAAACGGATACTGTTGAGGACCAGAGAAGATGGGACCGGTTGGGCCGACGTCACCAATCCAGAACTCATCGTTGGTAACGGGTTGGTTATAAACAGCTTCTGGCTGTTTAAACGAACAGCCCGCCAGTGCTAGTAACAGTACACATGTAATAGATAGTTGAGCTAGCGTTGTAATCATCTTAGCTTTTCATCTGGCCACCCTGTTCAAGATATACTTGATTGTTGGCAGGTCGTAAAGCTCACGTGATACCGTTATCATCCGGTGGTGGTAAATGTTTCAGGGCAATTTGTTTGGCGTCATTCCAGCATGGGTTGTCCTGAATGGAGCGCCACACTATCAGGTACAGCTTGCCGCCCGGTTTCAGAGCGCGATGAGTGTTACGCATGGCTTGTACTGCACTGGCGAAAAACATGACGCCGAAACGTGAGAAAGCAGCATCGTAGTAATTCTCTTTAGAAAGAATAATATTGAGCATCTTCGAGAATATATTGCACGTTACTTGTGCTTCGTGGCACCTGGACATCCGGTCCAATGGGCACGTCTGGTGAAGCGGGTCTTTAATATCGACATCGAAATCTGCCCAAGCTGTGGCGGTCAACTTAAAATGGTACCTAAAACGCTTCGTGGGGCAGGCTCTTCGCTAGATTCTCAACCACTTGGGCTTGTCGCCCCATCCACCTCCGCGCGCACCCGCTCGCTATGATCCGTACTGGGAAGCGGGTATCTATTAAGGACAATGGCTAGATTGGTTCACTACCAAACCCTTATCGCTGCAGATTCCCTGTCTAGTGTAATAGGGCATAGGCATCTTCTAGCATTGTTTGGCTCACGTTAATAGCGTGTTCTGCTTCGAGCCGCTCGCTTGCCTCTGTCATCGACTGTGGTGGAGGCTCCATTGCCGCGATAAATCCACACAGGTCTTCGGTCACGGCCCATGGATAGATGAGCCAGCGCCATTTGATTATCTTCTTGGCATAGAAGTCCGGCTCGATGTTGGAAACGGTTTTATGATGCAAGACGCCGATCTTAACCTCGGCCGGATTGAAGCTGCGCACATGGTCCAGCGTTACCTGCAAGGTGTCGCCTGTATCACTGACATCATCAATGATCAAGACCCTGAGGCCGCGCACATCGACATTTAAGGGGGACGAGAGTTGCGCCGCCTGGTTTTTGTGGGCACCTGTAGTGTAATGGGCGACCCGTATGCTGGTGAGATTATAGATGTCGAGCAGGTCACAAATCAGGCGGGCGGGCACGTAACCGCCGCGGGCGATGGCAATAATCACATCAGGCTGATAACCGGAGGTTTGAATCAACCGTGCCAGGCGTCTTGCCAGGCGTTGGATCTCTGCCCATGTCAGTAGTTCACAAGGAATGTTATGTGTCATTGAGTTTTTCCGAATTCGATTTGCGAAAAATCGGCAAGCGTGGAAACCGGCGCTCGAAACCTCGTCCCTCGTCGGGCAGGGTCTCGTGGACGCCGATGAGTAGCACGCCGCCGGGGCCAAGATGCCGGGCAAGATCAGCCAGGATCTTGTGCTGTAACGGTGGCTCAAAATAGGTGAATGCGAGGTTACGACAAAAGATCATATGGAACGTAGCCTCAGGCATAATTTGGCGGATGTCTTGTTGCATATAAAATATATTGTCACGGTAGCGTGGTTGAAGGCAAAACTCGTTAGCTTGTCTATCAAAAGACTGATCACGCCACGCCTCCGGCAAGGCCTTAACGCTACTCCAGGGATAACAGGCGCTTTGGGCGCGCTGAAGCATGTGGGGGTCAGTGTCGGTGGCAATAATCTTTAGTTCAATGCCAGGATATTGAGCGCTAACAAACCAATGCCAGACTAATGCCAGGCTATACGCCTCTTCGCCTGCGGCGCAGCCCGCGCTCCAGCAACGGATCTCATCTTCCCCTCTGGTCATGGTCGACTCTGCCAACATAGGCAATACCACTTCACCGATCATTCGAAACACCCGTTTGTCGCGATAGAAGCGAGAGATGGTGATGCGACACATCTGGTCAAGAACAGGCCACTCATCAGTGTGTCTTGCAAGATATTCTCGATATGCATCCAGGTCGTCGAGTTGCAGTTCTCTGAGGCGATGGTTTAGGCGGCTGTGGACCTGACCATACACTTTGCGAAAGCCAGGCCAGCGCATGTGTAGTTGCGGTAATGCCCACTGCAGGAATGCTATGCATGCACTATCCTTCATTTGAAGGCTCCTTAAAATTCCCAATGCGATATTCGAGACAATTAAGACAAGGATATTGTTAATAATAGTAATTCTTTTGCAGCAGGGGCAGAAATTCCGAATGATACTTTGAGTTGAGCGCAAACGAACGGGGATGGATGCAGCCAGAGATGCGCCAAGGCGTAAGCGATGGCCGCATGATCTGCGGCGAAGGGAACAAGGGGCATGCAACAGATGCGAGTGATGAAATCGCATTATTATGCCGGGATAGTTGCGGTTATCGGCTACCTTCTTTCACCGTTATCATGGTGGAATGATCTGTTTGTGAATGTGCCTTTGGCCTATTTGTTTGCGCTGCCTTTTTCGCTGCTTCATGAACGGCTCTATTTGCCGGCCTTTGTATTGGGTTACTGGCTTAGCAATCTTATGGGTTTTATATTGTTACATCGTGCCGGGACAACCTTGATCAGGGAACAGCAGAGAAGTGCTTTATGGAAAAACAGCATCGTAATCACCCTGTTGTACACATTTCTGATCGTCATACTGGTTTGGTTAGGCGTGTTGCCGTCGGCCAATGAGCTGGCGGGATATATGAAATAAAGGAAGCTGTCAGGATGTTTACCATTGCAGTCACACCCCTGTTATCACCACTGCCTTCCGCGGCTTCTATCGAAATGGTGGAGCGTAAGGGCACAGGTCATCCGGATACCTTATGTGATGCCTTGGCTGAAACAAAAGGAGGCCATTGCCCTAACCATTGGTTGCGCCTTTGTGGATCGCCACATTACCAATCTTGACGATTACTTCGTAAAATAACAAGGCCTGGCCTCATTGGCCCTGCAGGAGGCGCAACGTTACACCGATAAGAAGTCTGATTAAACACCGTGACGATCGTTATGTCCCCTCCTGCCAGGAAGAGAGATATCGAACTTGTTCTTCTGTCAGTTCATCTATTTCAATATTCATCGCCGCCAATTTTAACTGTGCCACTTCCTGGTCAATCGCCGTTGGTACATCGTGCACGCGGTTATCCAGCTTGTGATCCTGGCTTGCTAGGTAGACAGCAGTTAAAACCTGGTTAGCGAAGCTCATATCCATCACAGCGGAGGGGTGGCCTTCGGCAGCGGCAAGGTTCACCAGCCGACCTTCTGCCAACAGGCAAAGCCGTCGGCCATCGGCCAGTGTATATTCATCGACAGAATCTCGTGGCGTTTGTTTGCTAACGGCTAGTTGCTCCAGTGCGGGAATATTAATCTCGACATTAAAGTGTCCCGAGTTGGCCAGCACGCAACCGTTTTTCATTACCTCTAAATGGACTTTATCCACCACATGTTTGTCACCGGTGGCGGTGATAATAAAGTCCGATAATTTGGCCGCATCCATCAACGGCATTACACGATAACCGTCCATGGCCGCTTCCAGTGCCCGTAAGGGATCAACCTCGGTGACAACAACATTGGCACCGTGGCCTTTGGCGCGCATAGCAATGCCACGGCCGCACCAGCCATAACCAACAATAGTAAAGGTTTTGCCGGCAAGCAGAATATTGGTTGCACGAATCACCCCGTCCAGAGTGCTTTGGCCAGTGCCATAGCGGTTATCAAACAGATGTTTAGTCATGGCATCGTTGACCGCAATTATTGGGAACTTGAGCGCACCTTCAGCAGCCATGGCACGCAGGCGTATGACGCCGGTAGTGGTCTCTTCCGTGCCGCCAAGCATGTTACCGATCAGATCAGGGCGCGATTTGTGTATCTCGCTCACCAAATCAGCACCATCATCCATGGTCAGCACAGGCTGGTGATCCAGCGCCGCATTAATATGCTGGTAATAGACGTCAGTTGATTCACCGCGAATAGCGAACACAGGGATTTTATTATGCTTCACTAAGGCCGCAGCCACATCATCTTGAGTACTGAGCGGATTACTGGCACATAACACAACATCTGCACCAGCAGCCCTAAGAGTGCGGGCCAGGTTGGCGGTTTCCGTAGTGATGTGCAGGCAACCACTAATACGAATGCCCTGTAAAGGTTGTTGTTTACTAAAACGCTCTGCAAGCCCGCTTAACACGGGCATCTCCTGTAATGCCCATTCGATACGTTTATGCCCGCGCTCTGCGAGGGCAGGGTCTTTAATGTCGGAACCAGAACCAGTCATGTTTTGTCGTTAACCTACGATGTGGTGTTTGCCGACGACCTTGACGCTGCTGACTTGTGGTCCAAGCTCCCCGGCCTCTTCGGTAAAACGTACCTCCATGCCAATCTCCACATCGTCAAAATCGGTATTGAGCAGGCTGTTGCGATGAAAATAGATATCGCGACCATCCGCAGTGAGGATGCGTCCATAATTCTCATCGGCTATCAGTTCGCTAACTTTGCCATGGGGTGGTATCTCGTGGTTTTTGACCTTACCCCGCTGTTTGCGGGCATGGTCTTCTAGTTGGCGGCGTATTGCATCAAAGGCATCACGAATAGCAACATAGATATCCTCATGGGCGTGATGTTGGCCTGGCTCGCGGCTGGCCACCAGCTCTTTGCCGGGCACGGTGACATCGATATGCACTTGATAAAGCTTACCTTGTTGATGATGTTTATGGCTTGCATCGACCACCACACGACAGCTCATGATTTGATCATAGAATTGCTCTAGCTCGCCCGCATGATCACGGATGTTGTTTTCCACGGCCTCGGATGCTTCTATGTGACGAAATGTGATTTGTAATGGCAGTTGCATGGTAGTTCTCCTCCCGTTTCCTATAATAAATAGATTAACTTTTAAACTAGCTTAACTATGTTGGATCTTGTTGTGTCGATAGGAAGTGCTACTGTCATTAAGTATAGTCTTTGTCTGAGCAAGAGGTAGGGAGGTTTATATGACAATAGGATTTATAAATACTCCAGACGGTATAGCAGGGCAAAAGCCAGCACCAGAGATTGAACCCCAATCACCGCCTGAAAGCCCGGAGGAAGAAGAACCTATGGGCGTGCCGGCGACGGGACCGGAGGAAGAGCCTTTTGCGGAGCCAGACGAAGGCCCGGCAGAGGCGCCAGTTGAGATCCCCGCTGGGCTGCCAGCAGAGTATTAGCTATCTAAACTGAAGTTCGAATAAGAACCTTTATCATTTGCGCTCTAACTCGAAGATATCCCTGATGTTTCACCCTATGTTTTGCGATTTAGCCTTAGAAGTGTACCCATGTAATTCGCGTCA
>CALZIO010000057.1 GCA_945787785.1 uncultured Chromatiaceae bacterium | reverse complement strand
CGGCCTTCTTGCCTGATGTACAATGCAGATACGTTGTACCGCATTACCGCTGGTGTGTCCAGTATTTTGCTTAAACTGCTGAACTTGTTGCGGAAGTGGGTTAGAACGATTTCACCCTGCTAAAAGAAGACCCAATGCGCCAACAACGACATCATCTGTTGGCGAGAGACTCTCATCGTTATCTTATGCGAACAACTGGATTGGAATTAAGCCTCCTGCTACACGCTCAGCTTTTTCACCAAAATTTCTGATAGAGAAACGGCTCTGACCTAACTCCCTGTACCCATTGGTATAATCTGAGTTACTCGGGTTTAGGGTTTTGCATGCCATTGATTTTCCGTTAAAATTCGCATGGTTACACAGCACAGCGGGTGTAGTTCAATGGTAGAACGGCAGCTTCCCAAGCGGAGACATTGCTCTTCAACCCCCACTAGTCGTGCACGTTAAAGGTCGACGCTTACTTTTCTGGTAACGATTTCTTCCTCTTTCGTATTGCTTATCTGGTACAGCATACAGCCTAGATACAGGTTTTCTGCGAACACGAACTTTGAACTAAAGGCGCCGTTTGTCCGATTGTGTTATTTCAGCCAAAACTGCCTCGATAGCACGCACAATCTCTTCAGATTTCTGTAAATTAAGCGCATCAGGATGGGGCGAGGCAAACTGGCCTAAATCGTTGTCGAAATACTTGCCCGAAGCAGTTCCGAATTCATCTGCCAGTGCTGCGCGAGTCAGTATTTCCGCACCGATGCGGATATCTTTGCCGGCCATACCAAATCCCTCTCTTACCATCTTGGTAGCGAGTAACGAACCAGGATTAATAGCGATGATGACCGGGCCCTCATCTTCGAGTGAAATCGCCATACTGCGAGACCACATGGTCAGCGCTAGTTTGCTTTGCGCATAAGCGGTGAAGTCATCTGACAGCCTAATTCGTCCGAACAGTGCATCTAGGTCGACTGGAGACTGAGCAGCGGAAGAGAGATTGACGACACGCGCGGGCGTGCCAAGCAACGGCATAAGCTTTCGCGTCAGCAGGTAAGGTGCAATGGTATTCACCACAAAACGTACATCCAGCCCGTGCTGGGTGATGGGATTGGGTGTTTTAAACACACCGGCATTGTTAATCAACACATCAAGCTTTGTGTGCCGTTCGGCCACTGCCTTCGCTAATGCTTCGACATCGGCCATGTGCGACAGGTCAGCCACATAGCTTTCAATCTTCCCGCCCTCCGTCTTCGAAGATAACGTGTTTTCCGCTTCCTCAAGCCTTGACGGATTACGTCCGTGCAGCAGAACATGATGGTCTTGCAATACCAGAGTCTTGGCCGTTTTAAAGCCGATACCATCGGTGGAACCGGTAATAAGAATAGTTTTCTGCATAATGTTATCTCTCTATTCTGCGAAGTCCGGACCTGGGAATTCAGTTAAGATCTCATCGGCCAGACGTTTCAATGTTGTCTCGATATCTGCCTGGTTAAAGCGTAGGTTCAGCGCAACATGGTTTATGCCAATCTCTTCCAGCGATTTCAGATAAACCCGAAGATGGGTCACTCCCGACCTGAATCCCAAATGGATCGGTTGCGATGGTGTCTCAGGATCTTCGGTCAAAGCGACATAAAGTGACTGCATTGCTGGCTTGGTAGAGCCGCCTGCTGCTTTCACTCGTGCCCGCCAAAAATATAGGAGCTATAGCTATAAACGGTATTTTTACTTCTGCCCCAAAGTATCTGCGCCTTTCATGAAGCTATCGCAAGAGAAATCCTAGATAAGCCTAGCTGATACTGCGGCTTTTTCTTTGCGGTTGCGCCTGAATCTGCCTTGAAAATCACTTACCCGTTAAGCTTGGCACAGCATGTGCGATCGGAATTGTTCATTTCCAATTAATGGAGGTAATCAAAAGAGCGTGTAGACCTTGGTGCCCCTTGAGGGTATATCCGCTTCCTCATAGGGATCGTAGCGGGCGGAGGCACGTGGTGGCGGATGCGGTGACAACTCCAGGTGGGCGAGTATCTTGCGAAGGGCCTGCCCCACGAAGCGCTTTGGGCATCACTTTAACCTGTCCCCCGCAGCTGGGGCAGCGTTCAAGGTCCAGGTTGAAAACCCGCTTGAGTAAACGCGCCCATGGCATGTAGCGCCCTTGCACCTTCTCTTCTTCAACGAAATGGCGGATCAGGCGGCTGAAAATGCCAGGGAAGCAGCAAATATTGCTGCCGGCAAAGTGAAGGATGTCGCTGGTGAGATATGCAGGATGCCCTGAATAAATAGTTTTATCTAGATATTTATAACGCCGGACGGGTGTTGGCCCCAGTATTAAAATTTACGGTCTTAAGGGCCAGTGACAGCTAGTCTGTCACTGGCATCACTTACACATATCGACAGGCCAATCAGCTTTCCATCCATGTTAGTCTGTGACTTGGTGCAATCTAAGGCAAACACTATTAACAATGAAAGCCCCTGCGAAAACTTACATCAAAAGTCCCTGGCTGGTACCGTTTAATGGCAAATTCTCGGTGGCGAAATCACCTAACCGGGTGGAAAACTGTCCGGATAAAAAAACCTGCGGAAAACAGCTCGAAAAACTCATTGATGAGTTGGGCGAATTACAGCGCGTCTTGTATGCTGCGGACACCTACAGTGTCCTTCTGGTTTTTCAGGCAATGGATGCGGCCGGCAAGGATAGTACCATTCGTGCGGCACTCAGTGGTGTTGATCCAGCCGGGTTTCAGGTCTCTTCATTCAAGCAACCTTCAGCCAATGAAATCGATCATGATTATCTTTGGCGTACAACGAAACACCTGCCACAACGCGGTCGCATTGGCGTGTTCAATCGCAGCTACTATGAAGAAGTCCTGGTGGTGCGTGTGCATCCGGAGTACCTGCGAGGTGAGAAGTTACCCGGCAAACTCAATCTGAAAACGCTCTGGGATGAGCGTTATGAATCTATCGCTGATCATGAAAAACACCTCGCGCGTAATGGCACAGTGATCATCAAATTCTGGCTGAATGTATCGCGCGACGAACAGCGGAGTCGTTTTCTTTCACGGCTGGACGAACCGGAAAAGCATTGGAAATTTTCTTCGGGTGATGTTGAAGAACGGCAGTACTGGGATGACTATATGCAAGCCTATGAATCCGCACTTAACGCGACCTCACAGCCCTGGGCGCCCTGGTATGCCATACCAGCCGATGATAAACCTTTCATGCGTCTGTGCGTCGCTGAAACCATTGTGCAAACCCTTAAGCAACTGGATCTGAACTATCCACAGGTAAGCGACGAACAGAAAAGGACATTCGCGGATATGCGCAAGCGCTTGCAGCATGATTGAAGGCGGTAATTCCACCGGACGTGTATAAAGCCAGTAACCGCGGTATATTCAGTTTCACAACTGCCCCAAAACACCTTCTCCCTTCGGAAGAGGGGATAAATAAAAGGCACTTTGCATGCTTTCATTTAACAATTGTGGAATACCAATGATTCAATGTAAAAATGACCAGTGAAACCCAAATAAACACAGAAACCGGCAAGCGACGTCGCTTCGACACGTTGCATGTTGTGCTATTTACCCTGCTGGCGATTATCGTCACAGCGCTGATTACAGTCTGGGTATTCCGTACCTATCTGTTCCCGCAAGAATTTAAACCAGTCGCATTAACACAACAAGAAGAACAGGTGCTCGACCGTAAACTGGAAAGGCTCGGCTTATCAGATGGTGGCGCTGTACCCGGCGAGCCACTGCAACCCGAACGTTACAGCGAAGAAGGCGCCAAACGCGAAGTGACGTTTTCCGAGCGCGAAGTCAATGCCGTGATGGCGAAGAACACAGATTTGGCAGACAAATTGGCGATTGATTTATCGGATGATATGGTCAGCGCCAAACTCCTGGTGCCACTGGATGAAGATTTTCCGATCATGGGTGGCAAGACCCTGAAACTAAAAGCCGGTGTCGGACTGGCCTACAGGGAAGGCAAGCCTATCGTAATACTTAAAGGTGTTACTATTATGGGTGTACCGGTTCCAAATTCGTGGTTAGGTAATCTGAAGAACATTGATCTGATTGAACAGTACGGCGGACAGCAGGGGTTCTGGAAATCCTTTGCCGAAGGCGTCGATCAATTGGTGGTTGAAGAAGGCAAGTTAAAAATCAAACTGAAAGAATAGCTGAGCATTCACATTAAGTAGGTATCACCATATCTATGGTAAAAGTTGTAGAAGTCAACGCAGAATAAAAAAAATCCTGGAGCGATGCGGCTGGACAATGCCGTAAAGCAGGCATCGAAAAAAGTATATGAACTATTAACGCTATTTTTGCCCCTGCCCCAAAGTATCTGCGCCATTCGTGAAAATATCTCAATAGAAATCCTAGGAAAGCCTAGCTGATACTACGACTCTTTCTTTCCGTTTGCGCCTGGATGGTCCTTGAAAATCGCTTACCGGTTCAGCTTGGCAAATGTCTAGCTGTAGTAGTTAGCTTGATACAACCAGTTAAACGCCGCTGTTTACGATTCCGTTTGGCTTCACGGAATAGCCAACTGGTGAGTGTCTCCTCGTAGTCATCCAACTTGCTCGGACTCTTACGGTTAGGATATGGGGGGTCAACCGCGTTGCTGGCCAGATACTTGTGCACGGTGTTTCGGGACAGGCCAGTTCTACGCGTTATTTCTCGGATAGGCATACCTTCTCATTATTACCAGCGCCGAAATACACTTAAGAATACCACCTCAATCACTCTGCAAAACTCCCGCTCAATGGTTAGTAGGAAGGGGATATGCGTGGGTCAAATTTCGATGCAAATTAAGGGGTGTTGATGGGTCAGTTTTGGGTGCAAATCAACAATCGGGCCCTAAAAACCCAACCCCGACCGCCGTCGTCCACCTTGAACACTATCGATGGCAAAAACACTGCCGTGGACTTTTCCAAACGCCAATGGCCGCTTGATTTACGAATTCGCAACACACACCCTTAACTTAGTGACATTCGGTAGCGTCCCCTTTTTAAAAAGTTCGTGGTCACCTTATTGGTAATGCGTGTTAGCAATTCGTTTGACGGTGGAAACAATGATGCCTATGCAACACCCAAAGTTAAACCCAAATTATTAAGCGAATTTTTAAACCTTGAATTACGGTCAAGTGACATAAGCTTGTATCAAGGCCAATGCTGAAACATCGCTAGACTGAAGAGGTGCTCTTCATAGGCGAACACAGCACCGTAAGGAGTGATTTCGTGCAACACAAGACCTGCGGAAATTTCTTGCCCCTCACCAATGGTCCGGTTGTTGATTGTCACCTTGCTCAGCTGTGGTTCAGGCGAAAAAAAATGCCCTGTATACTCTATTCTTGGTAGCCTTTCGCGAGAAGTTGGAGGTAACTGACTAACCGATACCACTGGTTTTTCTTCGACCTCACTCTGCGTGATTGTTTTATCTAAGCCCGACTTGGTGTTGGGACCAATAATTATCCATCCCTGCTCTTTCGCTAGCCTAATAACATCTTCCGCTGAATCAGTCAGAGGAGCTGTCGGTGGTTTTGCAGTCATCACTGCTTCATCCCTGCCACTCATCACCGGGGATGCCACTTCGTCTGGAGGCTCAGAAATTACACGCTCGCTCCGCTGGCTCACTGGAGGCTCTTGTTTTTGTTCGACAATGATATTCTTTGAAACGCCCGGCTGATGTGCCCGCGCTACTACAGAGGCATTTTTTAGGGGGTCTTGCTGTTCGCGCGTGTACAACCATGCCAACATTGCAACACTAATAAACAATAACACGCTTGCAAACAATAAGACCCATACCTTTTTATGTTGAGGCTCTTCCTGGCCGGTGGCGCTCACGTCAAGCACATCTGGCAGTTGACCAAGGCGGCGCTGTTCTTCTGCTTTTCTAAGGGCATCAAGAATATAAGACATATCACACCCCCTAGGGACTTGAAGTGAGCAATGGCACACTTTCTTCCGTGGCATTAAAATGCATCACGGTCAAAGCACCGACAATACCATCTGCTTGTAATCCGTTTTCACGCTGAAACTGTTTAACTTGCTCGACCAATGCCTGATCGTAAGTGCGATGCTCACGTCTTATCACGGGCCTACCCGCTGATTGCGCTAATTTTGTTTCTATCCAACTTACAACGGGGCCTTCGTGTCCGGGATATACCGTCCCCAGATAGTCTCGGGGCGGCTTCCACAAAGTTTTATAGCGGCCACCCCATAGCTTGCTGAGTTCATTCAAAGACACAACTTCCACTAGGTCAGCGACGATGACCGTTGCCATCTGATCGTCGATTACTTTAAGTGTTGAATGAAATTCCTGCCCTCGATGGTTTCTTAAATTCAGTACCACTGGCCTATTCAATTGGCGCAACTCTTCCAAGCTACCCTGCTTTTCCAAGCAAGCCAAGCCATGCCTATTTGCAAACTGGCAAGCATCGCCATCTTGGATTGCCCGGTATAACACACCCCACTCGTTAAATAGTGTTTCAAAAGACCTCGCTTCACTATGAGCAATGGCCTGATCAGCTGGCCACTGTAACAAACTGTCCTTAAGACTAAGATCCGCACCAGAAACAGTATTGTTCTCGGCGAAAAGATCAAATACATTGGTTGTCTGTATTCCATTATTGGAGCCAGAAATCAGAGGGTAAGCAACTGCAGCCGCAAGACCAAGTGCCGCTAAAAGGGTCGCTGGCACTTTGAAGTCGAACCCCCTTGAACTGCGACTACCTAACACCTCTTTTGCGGCATTATTAACAATACGGCGGTTGACTTGCCGGCGATTTAGGGAAAATAGTCCGAGCATTGCCCGATCACAGGTCATATTAATCAGCCGTGGAATACCATCGGTAAGGCGATATATTCGCTTAACAACTGAATTGGGGAAAATTTTCTCAGAGACTCCCGCAACCTTCAAACGATGATTAATATACGCACCAACTTCTTTTTCTGAAAGCGGAGCAAGGTGGTAGCGGGCCGTGATGCGTTGCGATAGCTGCCTCAACTCAGGCTTGGCCAGGAGATCTCTCAGCTCCGGCTGACCAATTAGAATAATCTGTAACAACTTGACAAGATTAGTCTCTAAATTTGTCAACAACCGAAGCTGTTCTAAAACAGCCGCACTTAGATTCTGAGCCTCATCAATAACTACTATTGTTCTTCTGCCGTTTGCGTGGGCTTCCAACAGATGCCTGTTTATCGCATCCACAAGCACTTTTATGCTGGGTTTGTTTTTCTCATAATTGATAGCAAGCTCATCGCAAATAGTCTCCAGTAGTTCTTGAGCCGTTAACTTTGGATTGATGATAAAAGCAATGTCACAACCGGGCGGAACTTTGGCAATCAGGCTTCGGCAAATAGTGGTTTTGCCCGCTCCCACTTCACCGGTCAGCAAAACAAATCCGCCCGGATTCTTAATCCCATAAATTAGGTGCGCCAAAGCCTCTCTGTGCTTTTTGCTTAAGTATAAAAAGCGCGGATCCGGCGCGATTGAAAACGGCGTTTTGGTGATTCCGAAATACTTGTTGTACATAGGCTATATAGACGTCGTTAATAACGTCACATGCGCGACGGGAGTGCTCTGTAATATTGTGCTTGCGGCTATTGAATTGATACTATCCCTACACCGCTATTTTGTCTCAGCGAGCCTAAGCCACATTTCTCGTCAACAATCAGCCACGTCCGCGTAAGACACTGTTTTTTCTGGCAAGTATTCCCTCCCGCCTCGTCAACATAGTGTCAATTATACTTTCATTACGATCGTTGGTGAGAAATGCGGGCTGCTTGGTTACTGTGGACAAGCTGTTAATTATCACTGGTAACACAAATAGTTTCTTACACCACCAATTTGCTCAGGCAAGCCTAGAACAATTCACCACTAATTATACGGCGCTCTTGTGAAACATCAACTCTAGGGAAAAGGAAACGCTACCCTTTATTCATCCCCCTCCTTATCCGCCCTCACGGCCCGTATTGCAATGTTCTTCCCGTGGCTTTCTCGAGTTTATGAATGAATTTTTCTGACCCACAAGGAAGACCCTTTTCCACATTGCGACGCAAGACCCCCAGTTTTTCGGGCTCGTCGCCCTCGGCCAACCAATCTGACCTACCGCGAGACGGGACAGACCACTATTTCTTGCTCATTTCATAAGCCCTGGACTTCAACCACCTACACACTCAGCTTTCCTCCAAAATTACTGGTAGAGAAACGGTAGGGCCCTAACGCCGTGAATAAGGTGGAATAATTGGAATTGCAAAAACAGGAATATCACAACTGAAGAAAAATCAGTTAGAATCCGCATAGTTACAGAGTTCAGCGGGTGTAGTTCAATGGTAGAACGGCAGCTTCCCAAGCTGCATACGTGGGTTCGATTCCCATCACCCGCTCCAATTGAACCATCACCAGCGCTGGCGGCCATGGAGCGAAGCGAGGGCCGCTAGTCGCCGATAGGCCACGCTGTCTGCCCTTTCGTAGTTGTGAGCGATAGCGAGCGACGAAGAAATGCAGGAGCAGCTTTAGTGGCCGTAGAGTCATTGTGGTAGCTGTGTTGAGCGCAACGAGTGAACGGTAGTGAGCAAGGTTGTGCGAAAACGCAGCGGACGCAGGACGGTCGGGGCAAAAGGAATCAGCTGTCGCGTAAGTGAGTGAATTTTTGGCATGGACGCCAAATAATTTTTAGCGAAGTAGCGACACAATCGTCAATCTTTTATCTGAATTATTCAGCCAATTTAGATACTTGCAGGCGATATTACGCCAACAACCAAATATCTAAGAAATCATTCCAGATAATTATCTAACAAGCCTTTCCTGCTGTGAGTTTTGTGCATGCAAGCACAAAGCTGAAGAAATTCAAGCAACCCTGCCCTAATCCCGATAACCATTAATAAGGTATTGAAAAATGGTTTATGTAGGCATGCGTTTTATTGTATTCATTATTCTGCTGTTACCGTTGCTAGTAAGCTGCGGTGGTGGCAGCAGTACGCCTGCGTCCAGCACACCGGCACCATCCGTCCCGGCTCTTACTCATCAAAGCATTCAGTTTGCCGACAGCGGACCAATTTATAAAACCTATGGCGATACCAATTTTTCCAACCTTGCAACTGGTGGCAGCGGCACAGGTGCAATCAGCTATTACAGCAGCGCCACAAACATTGCCACTGTAAACGAATCTACTGGCGAAGTAAGTATTATCGCTGCAGGCTCAGCCACCATAAGCGCAACCAAAGCTACTGACGCCACCTACAGCTCTGCCCAGAGCAGTTACATACTCGTTGTTTCCCCGCTGGACCAAACCATCGCATTTGCAGATGCCGGACCAATCAATAAAACCTATGGCGACGCCAACTTCACCAATACAGCATCTGGCGGCAATGGCATAGGCGCATTTAGTTATCGCAGCAACAACATACACATCGCCAGCGTTAGCCCCCGTTCAGGCGAAATCACTATCACTGGCGCTGGCACAGCTATAATTACCGCAAACAAGGCAGCTGATAATAACCACAATGCCGCAGTAGCCACTTACACGGTGGAGGTTGCGAATGCCAGCCAAACTATCAGCTTTGCTGATCCTGGACCCATCTATAAATTTGTTGGTGATGCCGATTTCAGCATCCTTGCTTCTGGCGGCCTAGGCCAAGGCACAACCACCTATAGCAGCAGTAATGAAAGCATTGCCACCATTCAACAAGCGCTTAAAAAGGTCATCATTGTTGCACCAGGCACTGTGACCATTACCGCCACCAAGGCGGAAGGCGATAGCTATAATGAAGCACAGGCCAGTTTTACGCTTCACGTTGCACCGGCGACTACTACCCAGTTCAGTGCCTGGATTGGCGCTACGGACACTGAAGTGACTTTTTCCAGCGATGTGGAAGGCTCAAGCTTTACCCGTTCGACTGATGAAAACTGCGATTTGGCCAACTATTCGGTTTGCGCCAATGGACAGCTTGATGCTCTCAACAATAACACTGTGACGGATACCGCAGCCAATCTCAGCCGCAGCGCCTGGTACTGGTTGCAGCATGGCACAGTTGACAGCAATCCACGCGCGATTGCTCACACCCGGTTTTCTGCGCGCGAATACGTGCAAACCGTGGTCTTTAATAACAAATTATGGCTCATCGGCGGCCCTGATGGCAGCTTAACGAACGATGTCTGGTATTCCGACGATGGCATAAACTGGATTCAGGCCACTGCTAACGCGGCATTTTCGGCGCGCTATGATCACCAGGTGTTGGTGTTCGATAATAAACTATGGATTATCGGCGGCAATGATGGCGTCAATAAGAATGATGTCTGGTGGTCCAGTGATGGCGTGAGCTGGACCGAGGCCACGGCCAATGCTGCATTTTCGGCACGCAGGGCTCACCATGCCAGTGTGTTCAATAATCAAATGTGGGTCATAGCCGGCTTTGATGGCGGCTTCAAAAACGACGTCTGGTATTCCAGTGATGGGGTCACCTGGACTGATGCTACAACTAACGCAGCGTTCTCTGCCCGTGTCGATCCTCAGACTGTCGTATTTGACAATAAGATGTGGCTCATTGGCGGCTACGATGGTGCCTACGAGGATGATGTCTGGTGGTCAAGTGATGGCGTGACCTGGACCGAGGCCACGGCGGCTGGCGGCTTCCCGGCACGTGATGGCCACCAGGCAGCAGTATTAAACAATAAAATCTGGCTGATTGGTGGGAATAACGGCAGCCTGATGAATGATGTCTGGTCATCCTCAGATGGCACCAGCTGGACACAAGTTAGCGCCGCTGCGGAATTTACAGCACGCCGTCGCCATCATGTGGCCGTATACAATGATGCCTTCTGGCTGATTGGCGGCGATGATGGTAATTTACGCGATGATGCCTGGTCATCCAGCGACGGCCTGACCTGGACACAGCAAACTGCTGGAGTAGAGTTTTCCGCCCGCAATAACCACCAAGCTGTGGCGTTTAACGACAAACTCTGGTTGATCGCCGGGCGGGATAGCAGCAATAATTCCAAAAATGATGTCTGGTCATCCAGCGATGGCCTGAGCTGGAGTCAGGAAACCGCCAGCGCCGGCTTTACCGCTCGCCATTCACATCAATCTGTCGTATTTAACAACAAACTCTGGGTCATTGGCGGAAAAGATGCTGGCGGTGAAACCAATGATGTCTGGTCTTCCACTGACGGCATCAGCTGGACTGAGGTAACCGCCAGCGCTAATTTCTCGGCCCGCTATGATCACGAGGTCAAAGTATTCAACAATCAGCTCTGGCTCATCGGCGGCTATGATGGCGTCGAAAAGAATGATGTCTGGTCATCCACTGACGGCGTCACCTGGGCTGAGGTAACCGCCAGCGCCGCTTTTGCGGCTCGCTATGATCACCAGGTCGAGGTATTTGACAGCAAGCTTTGGCTTATCGGCGGGAAGAATGGCAGCTATTACAATGATGCCTGGTCATCCAGCGATGGCGTGACCTGGACCCCGGAAACCGCCAGCGCTGCTTTCTCAGCACGCTTTAATCATCAGGTGGTTAATTTCAACGGCAAGCTCTGGTTAATCGCTGGCCAGGATGGCAGCGATAAAAATGATGTCTGGTCATCCGCGGATGGAATCAACTGGACTCAGGAGACCGCCAGTGCTGCCTTCCCGGCACCCGACACCACTCAAGTGGTGGCATTTGACGGCAAGCTGTGGCTCATTGGTGGTGACGATGGCACCACACACAATACTGTCTGGTCGTCAGACGACGGGGCAACCTGGCGCCAGGGATTTCGTAGCAACATCAGCTTTCCTTGACTGCTACTAATATTAGAAGAAATAGCTTGAGACGCCCCAAGCAAGATCTGAGTCTACTGGCCAATAAATCCAAGCATATACAGCATCAACATCACCGTGGCTGTCCCCGCCACCAGCATAATACCCAGCACCATAAAAGCCATCGCTAAGCGCATTTTTTACCTGTTTAATTTACGATTAAGAAGGGCTGTTATGATACAGCAATTGCAATGGCTTGTTACAAGCCGGGCAATAGGTCCTTTTGGGCAGCTTGTCACCAGGGTCTAACTCGATATCGACGGTTTGTGTGCACTCCGGGCAGACACCGTGGGCTTTCTCCATCACAGTTTCCGTCTTGTATTTCATCACCGCCAACACCGGCCCGGCAATCAAAAACAGGGGCACCAGTACAAAATGGGCGATCGGGATAAATGCCGTCACCACGGCCAGAAGCCAGCAAATTCCCAGGATTTTCCCCGCCCTGCCCATGCGTTCGCCCGAGCTGAAGGTTCGGGTATACAGCTCCGCCACACTGGTGGCAGACTCATTTCCCTTGATTACAATGGGTTCGCTTTGACTCTCAGACATCCTCTCCCCTCAAAGAATATGCGTTCGCTCAGAATAGCATAAGCACTTCGCACTTGAGTTTAGTTCAATAAGATTTAACATGTGAGTTAAATAGCTGAAGGACAGTAATAACATGGCAAAATCCCTAAAGATTATAGGCATTCTGATCGGTGCGGTAATCGCTCTAATTTCAGCGCTACTTTTATATATCATTCTGATATTCGATCCAAATGAATACAAACCCCAAATCAGTAGCGCAGTGGAAGATGCCACAGGTCGCCAGCTGACTATTCAAGGGGATATTGGGCTATCGGTTTTCCCATGGCTGGGCATGGAGCTGGGTGAAATTACGCTCAGTAATGCTGCCGGATTTGATGATGTCGCGTTTGCCCATATCGATGGTGCTGATGTAAAACTCAAGCTGCTGCCATTGCTAAACCAAGAAGTGGAAATGCAAGGCATCACACTGCATGGCCTGCGCCTTAATATGCAGATTGATGAAAACGGCAAGACCAATTGGGATGACCTGAGCCAATCAGACACAGCCCCCGCCGAACAAACTGCGCCAACGCCACCAACTGAGGCCCCTCAGCCTGCCCAGGTCGGCCTGGCTGCCCTGGCCATCGGTGGTGTCAAAATTACCGATGCAAATGTGGTCTACGATGATCGCTCCAGCGGCGCCCGTTACGTCATTGAAGACATGAATCTAATCACCGGACCTGTATCACTTAATGACCCAATCGATGTCAGCCTCAACAGCCTGTTTAACAGTAATCAACCTCAGATCAGCGGTAAGCTTGATTTAAAAACACGCATCATCGCTGACATCGATAAAGGGGAAAAACATCGTCTTGATAACACCCAAATCACGCTCGACTTTGACAGCCCCGAATTCGCCAGCCGTGGTCAAATCAAACTTAACAGTGATATTGCCATTGACCTGCCCCAGGAACAGTATCAACTCAACAACCTGGTCTTAGAGACTAACCTGGAAAACGCTGATCTACCCACTGGCAAGCTGATGGCCAAGCTAATTGCAGACATCCAAGCAAACCTGACACAACAAACAGCCAGCATTTCAAAACTAAAATTCAATGCCTATGATCTGGAAATCAGCGGAAAACTGGCCGCCAGCAAAATACTTGATACACCTGAATTCAGCGGTGATCTGGCCATCGCCGAGTTTAATGCCCGTCAATTGATGCAATTATTGGAAATTGAAGCACCAGAAACTGCTGACCCTGACGTACTGAAAAAAGTAAGCCTGGCCACCAGCTTTAGTGGCACCCCTGAAGCGGTGAAAATAAAACCATTGGCCTTAACGCTGGACGACAGCTCACTAAACGGCTGGCTTGATGTGGCCATGATTGCTGACAAATCATTACCTGTCGTTCGTTACGAACTGAAGATGGATGAAATCGATGCCGACCGCTATCTGCCTCCAGTCAGCGAAGATGAAACAACTGCCGTTGCACCAGCTCCACCCGCCACGGCCGGTGCTGCGGCAGCCAGCACACTGCCGATGGAGACACTGCGGGATATGGATATCAACGGCAAGCTTGATCTGGACAAACTGAAGTTTTCTAACCTACGCATCACCGAGATCAAAACAAAACTCGACGCCAAGGATGGAGTTATCCAGCTGCAACCCTTAGCCAAACTTTATCAAGGCAGCTACAAAGGCAACATGATTCTGGACGCACGCCAGGACGTACCCAAATATAAATTGGATGAAGCTTTGATTGGTATCGAGGCAGCTCCATTACTGAAAGACTACATGGATGACGATATGCTCAGCGGTAAAGGCGACATCACCGCCAAGCTCACCACCCAGGGCAATACGCCGGATGAGATGACTCAAGCCCTCAATGGTAATCTCAGTATGGCCTTTAAAAATGGCAATCTAAGAGACTTCAACCTGGCGCAGATGGTACGCGAAGCTAAAGCCAAACTTAAAAAAGAAGAACTCCCGGCCAAAGATGAACTGCAAGGCACTGACTTCACCGAACTCACTGGCACCTTTAAGGTAATCAACGGTGTCATACATAACAACGATCTTGCCACTAAGTCACCCTTTATCCGCATCAATGGCGAAGGCACTATCGACCTGGTTAAAGAACAACTCGATTACCTGATCAATTCAGCAATTGTAAAAAGCCAGACAGGTGAAGGGGGTGCAGCACTGGATGAGCTGAAGGGACTAAAAATACCTGTCAGAATCACCGGCAGCTTTACTGATCCAAAAATCGATCTGCAGTATGACGAGCTGATCAAGGCCATGGCCAAGGAAGAACTTGATCGTGCCAAGGCCGAACTAAAGGCCAAAGCCGATGCTGAAAAAGCCCGCCTCAAAGCACGCATGAAGGCAGAAGAGGCAGAAGCCCGGCAAAGACTGGAAGCCGAAAAAGCCGCCATCAAGCAAAAGCTGGATGCCGAGCAAGCGGCCGCAGAGCTGAAGCTGAAACAGAAGGAACAGGAGTTAAAAGAAAAACAAAAAGAAGAACTGCGCCAAAAAGAAGAAGAGCTGAAGGACAAACTCAAAGGCCTGTTCAAATAGACTTGTTCAGAGGCTCCTAAAATGAATCAACAGGAATTCAGCAGCCGCCTGCTGGCATGGTTCGACCAACATGGCCGTAAAGACTTACCATGGCAACAATCACCGAATGCCTACCGCGTATGGGTATCGGAAATCATGTTGCAACAGACTCAAGTTGCCACGGTCATTCCCTATTTTGAACGCTTTACGCAGCGCTTCCCTGACGTGTTGACATTGGCCAATGCCGAACAGGATAAGGTATTACACCTCTGGACCGGGCTGGGCTATTACGCCCGTGGCCGTAATCTGCATAAGGCGGCGCAAACCATTCGTGATGAATTCGGTGGTGAGTTTCCAACTACACTGGATCAGGTGATGTCACTGCCTGGTATTGGCCGCTCCACTGCCGGCGCTATTTTGAGCTTATCGCGGGGCCAGCATCACGCCATCCTCGACGGCAACGTCAAGCGAGTGCTGGCGCGTTTCCATGCTATTGAGGGCTGGCCCGGCACACCAGCAGTTGAAAAACAGCTCTGGCATTTAGCTGAACAGCACACTCCGTCTGAAAATAATGCCGCCTATACGCAGGCGATCATGGATCTGGGTGCCACCGTCTGCCGCCGCAGTAAACCGCTGTGTCCGCTCTGCCCACAAAATCAGCATTGCCAGGCGCTGGCGCAGGGTGTGCAAAACCAACTACCAAGCCCCAGACCGAAAAAACAAATACCGACCAAGGCCACTACCATGTTGATGCTGGACAATGGTCAAGGTGAAATTCTGCTTCGCCAACGTCCGCCAACCGGTATCTGGGGAGGCTTGTGGAGCTTTCCTGAACTGGTGGATGAAAACCCAACTGCCGACACCATCCAGCACTGGTGCAGTGAAAATCTGGGCCAGCAAGTTGAGATCACTGAACGCTGGCCAGTGTTGCGCCACACCTTTAGCCACTTTCATCTCAACATCGAACCGGTTTATCTACACAGTAAAGCCTCAGTACCACAGATCAACGATGACAACTCAACCTGGTTTTCACCCGCTACCCCCGTCGCCCTGGGCCTGGCGGCACCGGTCAAACAGCTGTTGCAACGCCTGGAACTGGAAATACCCACATAGAACGCATCATAGAGCCATTCAGGCTCATCTGTTAAAATGCAGCCATTATTTTGTTGGAGAGCAATATGACACGCATGGTACATTGCAAAAAACTGAACCAGGAACTGCCGGGAATGACACGGCCACCTTATCCGGGCGAGCTGGGTCAGAAGATTTTCGACAACATTTCAGCACAGGCCTGGCAGCAATGGCTAAGTCATCAGACGATGCTGATCAATGAATATCGCCTGTCGATGATCGACCCTAAAGCGCAAAGCTTTTTACGCGAAGAGATGGAAAAATTTCTCTTTGGCGACGGCGGCCAAATGCCTGAAGGTTATGTGGCCCCCAAGCCCTGATTGCACATCACTGCAAAGCTTCAACAATTCAAATGAGATCAGCTATCTATAGGCAAACAATTTGGCCTATAGATATCTAATGAGAACAATGAACAAACAGGCTGTGGCACTTGCCAGTGTTTTGATATTGGCCAGCAGCTCAACTTGGGCAGATAACAACTGGACCTGGCTGGCCGCAGGTAAAGAAGGTTACCAGACCAAACCGGCTATCTCATTATTGCTAGGCCAAATCTATCCCAATGGAGAGTTGGAAAACGACACCATTGGCGGCCTGGAATTCTCCCTCAACAGCGCCCTGCTGCAACCGCCCAGCAACCGCATTCGTCAACAGTTCAGTTTCAGCCGCGCCGAAGAAAACGGCGTAAAAATCTCTACCCTAGAAATGAATCCACATTATCTGGTGGAAGTTATTCCAGGCTTTGAACTTGGCGGCGGACCCGGCCTGGGTTATGTGGTTGTCGACAGGGCGACGGGGGACGGTGGAGTGTTTGCCTTGCAGTTAGGCCTCAGCATGCTCTATGAGGGCAGCAGCCCGCTCTACCTCGGTGCAGAGATGCGTTACCAGTTCACAGCTAAAGACAACTTCGGCACCGCGACCAAGACCGATGCCAATAATTTCCGTTTTGCCTTCAAGGTGGGTTTCAGCTTTTAGTCACAAATAACGCTCTAAATCCCTTCCCCCCTTCAAGGGGAGAACGTTAGGATGAGGGTCAGTTGTTTAGCAACTTTAGGTGTATTTATTAGCCCCTCACCCTAACCCTCTCCCTCAGGGCACATCGTTACACACAAGTTTTTCTGGACACAGGATAGATGACCTGCTATAAATTTGCTGAAAGGCAAATGGAGGCGGGCGATGAACATCGATGCAGTGCCAACGATCAAGGAAT
>CALZIO010000056.1 GCA_945787785.1 uncultured Chromatiaceae bacterium | reverse complement strand
AGCCCAGAGCGGTTAAACGACGACCTAAACCGTTTCCCCTGCTTACTAAACCACGACAAGAAGCCAGGGAGGAGGTACGAAAATATGGTCATCCCAAGAAGCTTAAGTAAGTAGCATTCAGCTCAAAGGGGACTTATCCATTCGACCAATTTATCATCAAAAAGACGAGCGCATTGAAGCGCATATCTTTGTAGCCTTCATGGCGTACTGTTTACAAGTGACCTTGAAGCAACGATTAAAAACACTGGCGCCGGGGCTAACGCCTCGGGCTGCGTTGGAAAAGTTTGCCGCGATGCAGATGGTCGATGTGCACTTACCGACAACCGATGGGCGTCATCTGATTTTATCTCGCTATACACAACCGAACAAAGACCAGCAGTTGTTGATACAACAACTCAAGCTCGAGTTACCACCCCAGCCACCCCCAAAAATTTGCGCGCAAAATATTCAGACTAAGCACCCCGCAGCTGCCGCTGTGTAGTGCCGACCTATTGAGTTCAACTACCAATAATCAAGAGGTTAACTCGCTTTTCGCGCTGAGTTGGTGAAGTCGGGTTAGTAGCCCGGATGGAGTGTAACGAAATCCGGGAGGATATAATCGTAAACCTGGATTCCACTATGTTTCATCCAGGCTACTATCTACCATTTCGGCTACCCAACTACAATGGCAGCTATTAGCACCGAGGCGACTCACCATCTAACATTGCCTGCTGATCAAGTGACCACTCACGGCTCTAAGCCTGCAAAAACGGATTACTAATCCGCTCAGCTCCAAAGCTGGACTGCGGCCCATGGCCCGGCACAAAAACCACATCATCGCCCAAAGGCAATAACTTTCCTTTAATAGAGCTAATCAGCGTTTCGTAATCACCTTGAGGGAAATCTGTCCGCCCGATTGAGCCTTTAAACAAAACATCACCAACAAATGCCAGCTTATCTTCTGCGCTGTAAAAAACGATATGCCCAGGCGTATGGCCAGGGCAAAACAATACTGATAGCTTCACGTCACCCACCGATACGGTCATACCATCCGATAACCACTCATCTGGCATAAACGAATCCAGCTGGGCGAAGCCAAACATCTCCGCTTGTTTGGGTAAAGCCTGCAGCCAGAAGGCATCGGCTTGGTGGGGCCCGATGATTGGAATGTTGAGTTGATCGGCAATCTGCCTGGCACCACCAACATGATCAAGGTGGCCGTGAGTCAACAAGAGTTTTTCCAATACCAGATTTTCACGCTCGGCCGCTGATAACAACATCTCAATATCACCACCGGGATCAATCAAGGCAGCCTTGTTCGTTTTTTCACACCACACCAAAGAACAGTTTTGTTGATAGGGCGTAACCGGTATGACGTGGTACTTCATCTTAATTCTCAATTTGTAATTAAACGCTTTTCAGACCGATGCTGTCTAACATGCCAATGGCTAATACTAATTATCCATATTAGCCATGCCGATACAGTATATAGACAAATTAAATATAGGAGGTAGTGTCATGCAGCATGCCTATCCCCAACCCGAAGATATTGGCATCACCATTCCGTTACATTTACGCACAGATCGTTTTTGCAATGGCTTCAGACATGCGCTTGAGGGCGGTCAAATAACTGAAGTAAAACAACTACGTCTATCATTCCGCGAAGGTTACCGCGCCGGCAAATTGTATCTGCGCGACCTGCGCCGCAAGATGGGTATTATCAATTTCCCGCAACAGGGCAGGATCCGTTTTAGCGCTCATCATTAGCCGCTTCTGACAATTCGAGAACTTAACCGAACTCATGCTACCATGCTCATAGGCAACCATGAGGATGAAGCAGATGGTCATTCACAATCATACTCTGAAACTTAGCACCGACGACGGCATCTCGATATTTACCATCAATGAGGCGGTGAATAAGCGCATCACTGAATCGGGTGTGACTAACGGCTTTGCCATTATCTCCTCCAGACATACCACCACCGCCATCACCATTAACGAAAATGAAATACGTTTAATGGATGACCTTAAGCGCTTTTTCAATCGCCTGGTTCCTGAACATGACAACTATCTTCACAATGATATTGAACTACGCGACTGTGATCCGGACGAGCCCAAAAACGCCCACTCACATATCGTCGCCATGTTACTTGGAAGTAGTGAGGCGATCCCAATTATTCACGGTGAGCTTGCGCTGGGACAATGGCAGTCAATCATGCTGGTCGAGTTGGATGGTCCTCGGGACAGAACAGTCAACATCCAGGTCTGCGGCGAATAAACATAGTTAATTTAAACTCAGCACAGTGATCGCGTTGTTGGTAGTTTTCTCTGCAATATACGCCGGGCTCTCTTGTCTGATCGAAGCCAGTGCCGCCAGATAATCAGGCAAGTATTGTGGACTGTTGCGTTGACCATGGCATATCTTGCCAGACATATCCGGCGCATCCGTTTCCAGCACCATAGACTCTAGCGGCAACTCTTTTGCCAGGCGTCTCAACTTACGCGAACGCTCATAGGTCAGCATGCCACCAAAGCCCAACTTAAATCCGAGATCAATATACTGACTCGCCTGATCCAGACTGCCGTTAAATGCGTGCACAAACCCACCACGCGGTTTGAATCGTTTTAACAAGTCAATCACCTGGGCATGAGCCTTGCGCACGTGGAGTATCACCGGGAGATTAGCTGCAGCAGCGATTGCCAGTTGTGCTTCAAACAGTTTGAGTTGACGTTGCTGATCCAGCTCGGCAAGAAAGAAATCCAGACCTATTTCTCCCACCGCCACCACGTCTGGTTCAGCGCCAATTCGTTGTTCAAGCGCATCGAGATCAGCTTGGCTATGCACATCGACATAAACCGGGTGCAGACCCAATGCAGGATACAGCCCGTCCTGCTGCCGACAAATCTCTAACAATTTATCCCAACCCGCTGCCGCTACTGCCGGGACGATCAGCCGATTGACATCACGCGAGCGGCACTCGGCCAGGACGGCATCGCGATCGGCGTCGAAATCGTCAACATCAATATGGCAATGGGTATCGATAAGTTCCATAGGGCAATTGTAGTCCATCTACTGCAACACTACTGCACAGTCACAGTCTGGCTGGTGTATCATAACGCCTGCAATTTTGAACCAATGAAGCAAGCCATGAGCAACAAAGATCCGCAAGACGCTATCTACGCCAAATCCCATGACCAGATTGTTGACTTTGAATTCAACGACGGTGTCGCACGCGTCTTTCCTGACATGATTCGGCGCTCAGTGCCCGGTTACGGCACCTTGATTACCATGATTGGTTTGCTGGCAGAACAATATGCGCAGCCCAACAGCAATATCTACGACCTGGGCTGCTCTTTAGGCGCGGCATCACTGTCCATGCGCCGACGCATTCAACACCATGATTGCCGCATCATCGCGGTAGACAACTCCGAGGCCATGACCGAGCGTTGCCGCAACAATATCGCTGAAGACATTTCACCTATCGAAGCGGAAGTTGTCTGTAGTGATATTCGTGATATTAATTTTGAGCGTGCTTCCGTCGTGGTGCTCAATTTCACTTTACAGTTTTTACCCCCTGAAGAACGACAGGCACTGCTTAATAAAATTTATGCTGGCTTGTTGCCGGGTGGCGTTTTGCTGCTATCAGAAAAACTTGTTTTTACCAACCCAGATGAGTCTGCCTTACAGGACAAACTACATTTGGCTTTTAAAAAAGCCAACGGCTACAGCGATCTGGAAATCAGCCAAAAACGTACCGCGCTGGAAAACATCCTGATTCCAGAGACACTCAAGCAACACCACGACAGATTAAAACGCGTAGGCTTTCAACAAAGCCACACCTGGTTTCAATGTTTTAATTTTGCTTCCATCCTGGCACTAAAATGATTGACTTTGCACCACTCTATCAAAGGCTTTCGGGCACCGGGCTGGAACCGCTCGCACAAGCGTTGCCGAATCTGATTGAACAACAGTTCAGCGACAAACGCCACGGCGACCTGCCCAGGTGGTTGTCGGCGCTGGAGTCACTACCCGCTGTCGAACCTTGCAATGTTGACCTGAATGCGGATGCAATCACGGTGGGCAATGATAACAGTTGTCCGGATGCAACACGGCAAGAGATCAAAACCGGCTTACGCAAACTGATGCCCTGGCGCAAAGGTCCCTTTTCTATTCACGGTATTGAGATCGACACTGAATGGCGTTCTGACTGGAAATGGAATCGCCTCAAACACCACATTCAACCACTTGCCGGACGCACAGTGCTGGATGTGGGTTGCGGCAGCGGTTATCACTGTCTTCGCATGGCCGGTGTCGGCGCTGAGCTGGTGATTGGCATCGACCCGTCACCACTGTTTGTTGTTCAGCATCAGGCCATCAAACACTTTGTGGGTGAATACAATACCTATGTCTTACCGCTGGGAATTCAACACATGCCAGCCAGGCTAAACGCCTTTGATACGGTGTTTTCCATGGGTGTGCTCTACCATCGCCGCTCCCCTCTGGATCACCTGATCGAACTGCGTGATTGCCTGCGTCCCGGCGGCGAACTGGTCCTGGAGACCCTGGTCATTGAAGGGCAGCCTGGCGCCACACTGATGCCGGAGGCGCGCTACGCCAAGATGCGCAATGTCTGGTTCATTCCCTCCTGCCCCACCCTGGAGTTATGGCTTAAACGCAGTGGCTTCGAAAACATCAAACTGGTTGATGAATCCAGCACCGGCATAGAAGAACAGCGCACCACTGCCTGGATGCAATATGAATCACTAGCTGATTTCCTTAACCCCAATGACAATCGCCTGACGGTCGAAGGATATCCTGCCCCACGACGGGCCATTTTCACCGCAACCCGCCCTTAGTAAAACTGGAAAAAACAGGCTATCCTGCCGATGTCTAGTTAACAAGCTAAACCAAGGGGACTTCAGGAATTATGAGTGAGCAGAAATTTCAGATTGTAGTCAACGGCAAACTGACTGAAGGCGCTCAACTTGATCAGGTTAAGCAAAACATCGCCACGTTGTTTAAAACCAGTGTCGATAAAGTTGAAGCCATGTTTTCCGGCCGCAAAATGGCGGTCAAAAAAGGTCTGGATCAGCAGACCGCGCTGAAATATAAAGCCGCCATCATGAAAGCCGGCCTGGCAGCCGGAATCGCCCCCATGGCAGCATCAGGGCAGGCTCAACCAGAAACAACGAACGACACTCAAGCCTCGGCAGCGCTTGGCAGTGCGTCTATCGCCGCCCCTGGCACCATCATGGACGAAACACCGCCACCAACCGAACCTGACATCGATACCAGCAACTATGCCATGGGTTCCGTGGGTGAAGTGCTGGTTGAGTCTGCCGAGATTCCGGAGCCCGATTTCGACATCAGTGATCTTTCGATGGGTGAGGCGGGTGAAGATGTGACCCAGCATGAACCTGTGCCAGAACCCGACATCAACATCAATCAGCTTAGCATGGGTGAAGTGGGCGAGGATGTAGCTGAGGCTGAAGAAGTGCCACCCGCCAAAATCAATACCAGCGAGCTTTCCATGGGCGAGGCAGGGGAAGATGTCATGGAACATGAACCGGTCCCGCCGGCCAGTATTGATACCAGCAAGCTCAAACTGGACGAGCCAAATACATAAACACTGGGCACCTTCTTTGCGTTAAAATCCAGCTTTTGCGAAGCTAATCGCGTAGGTCACATGAGTAAAAATCTGACCCAAGCTGCCAAGGGCCGCGGCGCCCTGGGTAATCCTGATAATCGTTATGACGAGCTTCAGCGCGAGTCGATCGATGACGGCTGGGATAATCTCGAACAAGCAGCTGCCCCCATCGCAACCACCCTGACGGTGGACAGCGCCAAAACGGTGATTACCTATAACAAGTCACCCGACGTACCCTTTGATCGTTCCATTAATCCTTATCGAGGTTGTGAGCATGGCTGTGTCTACTGCTTTGCCCGCCCTACTCATGCCTGGCTTGGCTTGTCGCCCGGTCTCGATTTTGAAAGCAAACTATTCTACAAACCCAATGCAGCCGAACTGCTGCGCAAGGAGCTGAACAAACGCAACTACCAATGCCAACCCATTGCGCTTGGCATCAACACCGATGCGTATCAACCAGTTGAACGCAAGTTAGGCATTACACGACAGATTCTGGAAATATTAAATGAGCACCAACACCCGGTCAGTATTGTCACCAAATCCTCTCTGATTGAACGCGACATTGATCTGCTGTCCGATATGGCTGCGAACCAGCTGATCCAGGTGGCTGTTTCTATCACCACACTCAAACGTGATCTAGCAAGCCGGCTTGAACCGCGCGCCACTGCACCAGACCGTCGTCTGAAAACTGTTGAACGCCTTAGCAAGGCCGGTATTCCAACAGCAGTCCTGGCAGCGCCACTTATTCCTGTTTTAACTGACAGCGAACTGGAAATGATATTAAAAACCTCACGTGATGCAGGCGCCGCCTGGGCGGGTTATATTTTGTTACGCCTTCCGCATGAGTTGAAAGAAATATTTCAGGCATGGCTCAATGAGCATGAACCACTTAAAGCCGAGCATATAATGAATCGCATACGTGACTGTCGTGGCGGACAGGAATATCAAGCAGAGTTTGGTACACGCATGAAAGGCACCGGTGTGTTTGCTGAACTAATTAAGAAGCGCTATCAGCTTGCGATGAAACAACTTCAATTTCCCGGCATGCCTGAATTCAATAGCAAAGATTTCAGCCAAACAACTGTACCTGAGCCACAACTCACACTATTTTAGTTTCCCTGAAATCCTTGATAGGCTTTAAAAAACAACTCTATCCCTTCATTTTCAAACCAGCTCACATCCCACTCCTGTTTATCAAGCAAGTCCATATACTCAGTTTTAAACAGATAGACTACAGCCTGAACAGAGGTGCTACCCTCAAACACGACATTAACCATTTCACGCTGATAAAACAGAAATTGTTGATTTACTTTGTCATTGCGACAGTCTGATCAAGCTCCGGCAATTCATCTTGCGGCGGCTTATAAGGAATCGTAATGCTCTTGATACGTGTGATCCACTTAATACGTTTGGCCATATCTTTCATATAGGTTGCATCCCTGAATGGCCCGGCCAGCACCCTGCACTTACTGGTATCACAACCCTCAGTGGTTACCGGCAGGCCTAACTCTTCCAGCTGTAACATTAGCTTACGTGCGCTTGAATAATGCTTGTAGGTGGCCAATTGCAGTATCCACCTACGCGGATATTTTGTTTTGCCTCGCACTTGCGCGATAGGGGTTCCAATCCCAGCGGCCTTCTCAGCAGTCACCCTGACACGCTGCCAGTCCTGCGCCCAAAAACGGTGAGGAACGATCGCAGTCACCTTGTTCACCAAGGCCGCTAGATTTAATTTACCCGTTGTACTTTCCGGTTTATGGATCTCAAAATACATCACACCATTTTTGTAACCATACTTAAACGGATCATTAATTATTCTTACCGGTGTATCTTTGTTTACTCTGTGCACCAGAATCGCAATATCTTCGGGATACAACCTGATACTTCCGCGACTCACACGCATACCAATACTGTAGGGATTGTTGGTGCCATGGATCATATACCCACCACCATCAAGCTCCATGCCGTATTCGCCCAATGGATTTTTTTTACCCGGTGGCATGATTTCAGGTAACCGAGGATTGCTCGCCCGGATTGTGGCAGGCACTTCCCAACTTGGTTTTCGCAATCGCTTGGTCACCGCATATGTTCCTTGGCGTGACTTACCTTCGGGGCCAAAACTTACCGGGTAGGTACTTACCAGGGCCGGGCCTTCATCTGGATAGGAGTAATAGTAGAGCCGTTGCTCTGAAATATTGATGACTATGCCTGTGCGCGCTCCGCGCGGAAGAATAAAGCGGGATGGAATAACAATCCGCTGCCCCACCTTTAAATTTTTTGGGTCAACGCCCGGATTGGCCGCCTTGATTTGAGCATAGCCAACATCATATTGCCTGGCGATCTTTAACAAGGTGTCTCTGGACTTGGCTTGGGCATATTGAATCTGACCAATCACATCATCACTTTTAGGGGGCAACACATAGGTCACCGCCTTGGCCTGACTCATACCTGCCAGTGACATGGTGATTACAACCAGACAGCAAAGCCACTGCTGCCAGCCATTAAATTTAGCGATTGATTTCAATTGTTTATACGACATCAAGGCAACTACCAACAACACCAAAATCTTACATTCTTACAATAAGTTACGGCTGAATTAGGAAAAAGTTGAGATGGCTGCGGCGGCAATAACAGAAGACCGCTTTTTGGAGGGTTATTTTTCCAGCTGTTTCAAGCTGTTTTGCGCCAAGCGCTCGATATCGGCCAAGCGCATGCCGGCACGATCAAGAAAATCACGGTCAAAGTCTGACGGATTGGCCCAATAGCGCCCTTTGATGCTGCAACGACTCGCCAATTTATTAAGCCCCAGGTCTTCCAGCTCAAATGCCAACTGGGTCCACTTGAGTGACAGACGCTCTTCTTTTTCAATGGAGATTTCGCGCCCATCTTTTAGGCTACGCAAATAGACAGTGGTTTCTCGCACGGCCGAAATAACTGCGCGTAAGGCTTTCTTTGATTCCTGTTTGCGCTGTTGATTTGCCCGATACAGATTACCTACCCACTGTTTGACATGAGTGATAATACTGAGCAGTTCCTTTGTGCTTAGTTCGGCCAACGGCATACGTCGTTATACAGTTATTATTAATGGTGCATCAACAACACCGAATCACTAACTAGTCTTCTTTAAACTTAAGCGAGGCAGAATTGATGCAATAACGCAGCCCGGTAGGCTCTGGCCCATCTTTGAAGAGATGCCCCAGGTGAGCTTCACATGTGGAACAGCGCACCTCGGTACGCTGCATACCATGACTACTATCATTTAACTCATCAATATTTTCATGATCAACAGGTTGCCAGAAACTGGGCCAACCACTGCCTGAGTCATATTTATTTTCGGAGACAAATAACGGCGCGTCGCAACAAACACAGTGATACATACCCGGTTCTTTCAGATCGTAGTATTTACCGCTAAAGGCCATCTCGGTGCCGGCTTCTCGGGTAATACGATATTGCTCATCGCTGAGCTGGCCCTGCCATTCGGCATCCGTTTTGGTGATTTTTTTTGTCATGAGCTTCAATTATGCGGGCATGTCGGGGATCAACATACTTTCAAGTTTACGGATTGCATCTTTGAGATAGAGTTTGCGTTTTTTCAGGCGCCGCATCTGCATTTGGTCAATATAAGCCTGCTCTTGAAGACTACTGATAGCAGAATCCAGATCACGATGCTCGATACGCATGATCTCGACGCGCTCTTTAATCTGTTCAATTTCTTCCTCGCTCAGCGCCATACTCTTCCTCTAGTTGAGCAATCCACAACAGCGTTTATATTTTTTGCCGCTGCCGCAGGGACAAGGACCGTTACGACCAATCTTATCACCCTTGGGTTGTTGATATACCTGGCCATCTACATAGTACCAACGTCCACCCTCACGTACGAAATGACTGCGTTCGTGCAAACATTGTAGCCGATCATGACCATTAAATTTAGCAATAAACTCGACCCAGGCATCAGTCTCATCGCTATCACTAGCCTGAGTCTGTAAAATTTGCAACCCAAACCAGCGCACACCCTGCTCAAGCTGTAGCTGCTCAGGCCGTGTACTTTCATGCCAGGTTTGCAGCAGATATTCACTATCCCCCACCACAAAGGCGCAATAGCGCGATCGCATCAGTTGTTCTGCTGTTTGAGGTACAGTTTCGTTATCTAAATGTGGTTTACAACAAGCCTTAAACGGCTTATCTGATCCACATGGGCAGCGGTTGTTCGAGTCACCACTCAAAACAGTTCTCGCGTATTATCTTGGCCAGCATCTGGGTTGCCGGACCGACCCGCTCTTGATTTCCGAAAATAATATAGAGCGAGGCATGTCGGCGCTGCCCCTCACGCAACGGCAGGGCCTTAAGCCGGCCCTGTTCAAGATAATCCTGGACCTGATGCAGCGGCACCCAGCCAAATCCCAAGCCATTTAATATTGCTTCCACCGCCTTATCAATACTGGTGACGGTCCAGCGATGAGCCGAACCCAGCCAGCCCAAATCACGTTTAAAATGCAGACCAGAATCACGGATAACGACTTGAATTTCCCGACGCAAATCTTCGTTGGTCAATTGGCGATCAAATTGATGCAAAGGGTGTTCCGGGTCAGCAACGGCGATAAACTCCACATTAATCAGGGCATCGCCTAAAAATCCCTGGGGCACCTGTGAACCGATTACCAGATCAGCACGCCTTTCCAGCAGCGCCTCATCTGCCCCCGAGAGCACCACCTCATTCAACTGTACACGCGAACCACGACTGAGTGGCACAAATTGTTTTAGCGCCTGCATCAATTGCGTTGTGGGAAAGGCGACATCTACAACCAGGCGCACCTCAGGCTCCCAGCCCTGCTCCAGGTTATTGGCCATTGCCTCCATCTCAATTGCATCACCCACCAACTGACGCGAACGGCGCAGCAATACCTCACCTGCTGCCGTTAGCTGAGCCTTACGCCCCTCAATCTGCAACAGCGGCATGCCAATCTGTTCCTGCATCTTGGCCACTGTATAGCTGACCGAGGACTGGCTGCGATGTAGCTGTGCCGCGGCCTGGGCAAAACCGCCATGATCAACTACGGCCTGCAGGACACGCCATTGCTCAAGTGAAACTTTTGGTGTTTTCATAAGCGAAAGTATCCAACAATTCGATATGAATTAGCAAATATTTGCGCTTTTTTATCGAAAAAATACGACCATAATAATCTCACCAATTCAGTCAACTAAGGAGATTACATCATGGAAAAGACTGCTACCCTCATCGGACGCGTGCTACTCGCTCACATTTTCCTGTTATCAGGGATTACCAAAATCGGTGGCTATGCCGCCACTGCAGGCTGGATGGAGGCAATGGGTGTCCCCGGCGCCCTGTTACCGGCCGTCATCCTGCTGGAAGTCGGAGGTGGTCTGGCGCTGATTCTCGGCTGGCAGACCAAGCTGGCAGCGCTAGCCCTGGCTGGATTCAGCATCATCGCTGCACTGATCTTCCACAACAATTTTGCAGATCAGATGCAGATGATAATGTTTATGAAAAATTTCGCCATGGCAGGTGGTTTGCTGTATGTCGCCGCGTTTGGTGCCGGCGCCTGGAGCCTGGACTCCCGCCGTGCCAACAAGCACAAGCATGACCATAGTCATCATGGTCACGGCCACGCTGCGGTTTGATAATCCCCCCTCTCCCTGTCTGGGGGAGGGATTCCGTTTTATATATCTACTAATCTGGAGGAGTAATTGTGGGCTTGTTGATTGAAGGTAAATGGCGCGACCAGTGGTATGACAACAAAAAAAGCGGCGGCGCATTTGTTCGCACTAAAACCAAATTTCATCACTGGATTACTGCAGATGGGTCCGCCGGCCCAACGGGTGAAGATGGTTTTAAGGCAGAATCCGGGCGCTATCATCTTTATGTTTCACTGGCCTGCCCCTGGGCACACCGGACGCTGATATTCCGCAAACTAAAAAAGCTGGAACAACACATCAGCGTTTCTGTTGTCGATCCTTATATGCTGGAACACGGCTGGGCCTTTACCGGAAACCTTGGCAGTGATCTGGATGAGGTAAATCATCACGCTTATCTGCACCAGGTCTATACACAGGCCAAAGCCAACTACAGCGGCCACGTCACGGTCCCCGTTTTATGGGACAAACAACGTCAAGCCATCGTCAACAATGAATCATCTGAAATTATCCGCATGTTCAACAATGCTTTTAACGATTTTACCGATGTCACTTATGACTATTACCCTGATGTGTTAAGGGATGAAATCGATGCGATCAATGACATCGTCTATAACGCTGTAAATAATGGTGTATATCGCTGTGGCTTCTCCACAAAACAAGCAGCTTATGATGAAGCCTATACGCAGCTATTCGGCGCACTCGATGAACTTGAAGAACGCTTATCGAATCAACGTTATCTTGTTAGCAATATAATTACCGAGGCTGATTGGCGCTTTTTCACCACTTTGATTCGCTTTGATGCCGTCTATTACAGCCACTTTAAGTGCAATCAACAACGAATTATGGATTACGACAATCTTAATAATTATTTACGACAACTCTATCAAATGCCTGGCATTGCAGAAACTGTAAATATGGAACATATCAAGCAACACTATTTCTACAGTCATGATACTGTTAACCCAACCCGAATCGTACCCAAAGGACCACAGCTGAATTTTTCTGCCCCGCATAATCGCGACCGCTTTAACAATACGACTGAAAGGAGATCAGCATGAGCTTATTTGACCAAGGTAGTCCTTATGAAGTCAATGTAGAGAATGGCAACACGGTGTATATCTGCCAATGTGGCCATACCAGCAATCCTCCTTATTGCGATGGCACCCACAACGATCACCCGCCTGCGCAACCATTTGCATACGAAGCCAAGGAAGACGCCACATTTTATGTTTGCGGTTGCGGCAAAAGCAATAACAAACCTTTTTGTGATGGCAGCCACCAGGCATAGAGTTAACGAATAGCAAGAGGGAGGGGCGCACCTCTCCCGCTCTCCATCAATTGATGATCTGTAATAACAATCCGCACGCAGCGCATCATCATTCTGCACAAATACTTCCGAGCGCCAGCTCCCTACCTGAAGCGCTGTAATTTAGCGCACACCACCTGAATCCTTACCCAGCTAATAACTTTTCGTCCCAGGCCGATACTATTCCCGGGCAGACTCATTACTGTCCGGAATAAATTAATAGAAATCTAGTATAAGCAAGGTACGACACTGGTGTGAGGAAGAAGAGTCGTGTTTGAGACTTAACTATTTAAATTTTGGCAAGAGACTAAACTAATACTCGTCATGCTCGCGTAGGCGGGCATCCAGGGTCTCCGCAGTTAAATAGATTCCGGCCTTCGCCGGAATGACGAGTATTTTTTCAATATTTGCTGTTATTTTGAGCATGTTGTTGTGATTATAACTTCTGGTCATAGCTGTTCTAAATTATTCCGGACAGTAATGCGGGCAGACTAGGCACATAAATGGAATTAAACAAATAACAAAACTCATTACCGTTATGAAAAATACATTCTTAGTTATTTTAGCCATTTTGGCTTGCCAGCCATTGGCAACCAATGCCAAAGAGCATCTCATCATTGAGGGCGCAGGCCCTTCTGCAGCAGTAATTGATCTCTTTTTTGAAGAGCTCTCCAAAACCGCGAATGCCAAGTCATATACATTTGAAGTCCCGCAGGATTCGATAAAACATAAAGGCGGAATTAATTACTCAGACACGCATCTATTTGGTCGCACAGGCTGAAAAATGAGTGATACGGAAAAAGGGTCAAACAAGCATGAAATCATAATTGCAAAAGTACCACTTACATTTGTCATTGGCGATGGTGTAAAGATAGATTCAATTACCATTGGTACTCTGGCTAATATCTACAATCGTCGCATCACCAACTGGAAGGAACTTGGTGGACCGGACAAAGCCATCAAACTGGTGGGCAGGGAAGAAACAGAATCTGCATTTAGTGCACTTAAAGACGATTTCAAATTCTTTAATGATGTAAAATTTGATACGATTTTGCTACGTGACCATGAAGTAATTGACTATATCGCCTCACCGCAGGGCAAATATTCCATCAGCTTCGGCGCCAGATCTAACTTTAAAATTGAATATATACTTGACGTCTACGGCGTTTCGTCAGGACTGAGTTTAGGGCTGGTATACGATGAAAAAAACGCCAAACACCCACTAATCGAACATGTAAAAAGTTTTGCCCGCTCACCGGATTGGCGTAACACTCTGCTGTATTCAGGTTATCTGCCACCCATTTATGATCAACCCATAGAATAAATATCTATCTATACTGTTTATTAATTCACTGCTATAAACATATCTCTCCAGGCGGTGAACAAGCATCGCCTCAAACGATCTAACTAATCAGATTCAGCATTCCCCTTTAATTGGTCGATATTAATATTACGGCGATTGCGCACCAGCAATCTCATAACTTGGCAGCCAAACCTTTTAATCAAGAAGGAGATGGTAATGACAAGGCTTTTTGAAGGTCTTGAACGCATCGAGGAAGCCCGAGAAAGCATAAAGGGGGCAAGCTTTATGTCAGGGCTGTTTGTCGGCAAGCCTGACTTTGATTTGTTACTACCCGAACCCGAGTCGGCAGAAGAAAAGGCGGCGGGTGAAGAGTACTGCCAAAAGATTGAAGAGTTTCTGATAAATCATGTTGATCCCGATGAAATAGAGCGCACAGGAATATCCAGAGAAGTACTGGACGGCTTGCTGGAGCTTGGCGCCTTTGGCATGAAGATTCCAAAGGAATATGGTGGCCTGGGTTTTTCACACAAGAACTATGGCCGTGTACTGACCCTGATCGCTAGCTGGAGTAATATCCTGTCACTCACGGTCGCTGTACCACAATCCATCGGTATTGCCATGCCCATCATGCTTTACGGCAATGATGCACAGAAGAAAAAATATCTGCCCCTGGTGGCTCGCAAGGCTATTTCAGCCTTTGCATTGACCGAGCCCACCACCGGCTCCGATGCGGCAAACGTACAAACAGAAGCGGTATTAAGCGCAGATGGAACCTATTACGTAATCAATGGCGAAAAACAGTGGTGTACCAACAGCCCCATCGCCGATTACATCACCCTGATTGCACGTGTACCGTCGCATAAAGAAACCGTTAATGGCAAAACCGTTTGGCAAGCTGCGCCTGAAGGAAAAGACGCTGAGGCCAAGGTGCATAGCGCCTTTATTCTCGACATGAAATCACCTGGCGTGGTGGTGACGCAACGCTGTCAGTTTGAAGGATGTCGCGGTATTGAAAATGGCTTTATGACCTACACCGATGTTCGCGTTCCGGTTGAAAATCTGATTGGTGAACTCGGCAGCGGGCTTAAATACGCCTTGTCGATTCTAAACATAGGCCGCGCGGTCAGTGTACCTGCGATCTGTTTAGGCATGGCAAAACAGGCCTGGCAACCCACCCTGGACCGCGCCAATAGCCGCATTACCTTTGGCAAACCCATTGGCACACGCCAAACCCAGCAAATGCGTATTGGCAAGATGGCAGTCGACCTGTTTGCCATTGAGTCTTTGTGCGAACTGGCCTGGCATATGGCCGACCAGAAACACTACGACGTCAGGATTGAAGCGGCGATTACCAAGATTATCTGTTCAGAAAAGGCGCTTAAGTTTCTCAATGATGCCCAGATTATTTTCGGTGGTATGGGTTACGAAACTGCTGACTCAAAACGCCAACGTGGGGAACCTGCGTTTGGCATGGAACAACTGGTGCGCGACATCACCATGTATCGCATTGGCGAAGGGGCAACCGATATCCTGCGCCCCTTTGTTGCACGCGAAGGACTCAACACCCATCTCGAAAACATCAAAGGCAGTATTGATGAAGGCATGAAACTAGATGAACTCATCAAACTGATGAGGTTTTATATCCCCTGGTATTTGTCACAGTGGAACAAAGAAAAGATTCCGGACCGTCTTGAATTACAAAGCTACAAGGTGCGAACGAAACTTGAATATGTAGAACGCACCAGTCGCCATCTGGCACGCAAAATATTTTATGCCATGTTATTGCGGCGCGAGGCGATGCGGGATGATCAGGGCAGGCAAGACCGTATAGACATCGTCGGTGAAGAACTGTTTACGATTATCGCAACGGCCTTACATGCACAGAACATTAATCATTCCTATGCCTGGCAACTGGCCGATGAATTTTTTCGGGCCAGTAAAAAACACATCCAGAAAACATTGAGACAGTTAATCCATAATGATGATGAAAACAGCCAGGAGTTTGGCATCAAGGCATTGAAAGGTGACTATGACGCACTTAACAAGGGCATCATCCAGCGCGGTCTGAATGATTACATTGATAAAAAAATGTGAAAAGTTAAAAAATCAGCGAATAAATTATGACTAAAACTGTCCGATATTATTAAGAGAGACAACAAAAACATAGGAACAGATATTACACCGTAGGAAGGAATAACTACTATTTAACTAGCTAATTGATTGGAAGCATGTATGAATCAATCGATAACAAAACTTTCTAAGTTTTCATCTGCAGTCGACGCGGATATTTTCGAGCATGCGTCATCCCTGGGCTTTGGTGACATCCATTTCAAACATGACCCGGACTCGGGACTGCGCTCTATCATAGCGATTCATAATACCCGCCGCGGCCCGGCGTTAGGGGGCTGCCGCTGCATTCCATATCCCTCTACTGAAGCAGCCTTACACGATGTAATGAACCTTGCCCGCGCCATGAGTTATAAAGCAGCTATGGCCAAACTCCCTCTGGGGGGTGGTAAAGCAGTGATTATTCGACCTGACCATATTACTGACCGTGAGGCCTTGTTCGAAGCCTATGGCAGTTTTGTTGATGAATTAGGTGGCCGCTATATCTCATCTGTCGATAGCGGCACCGGTGTTGCTGACATGGACATCGTGGCACGTAAAACTAAATTTGTACGTAGCACCTCTGATGGCGGTGACCCCTCCCCCAGCACTGCCATGGGTGTACGCCGCGGTATCGAGGCCGCGGTTAAGCATCAACTCAAGCGCGATGATCTTGAAGGCACTCATATCACCATACAAGGCGCTGGCCATGTAGGTTATTACCTGGCCAAAGAACTGCACAGCCTGGGTGCCATATTGACCATGTGCGATGTAAACAACAGCGCTGTTGAACGCTGCGCCGATGAATTTGGTGTAACAATTGTCCCTGCAAATGAAATCTACAAGATCACTGCAGATGTATTTGCACCTTGTGCGCTAGGCGCTGTGATCAATGACAAAACCATCAATAAACTCAATGTCTCTATAATTGCTGGCGCCACCAATAATGCGCTGGCAAGCAATAAACACGCACTAATTTTGCACAACAAAGGCATTCTTTATGCGCCGGATTATGTAATCAATGCAGGCGGTCTAATGCAGGCCTGGATTCGAGATGAGCAAGCGTTACGTGAAAAGATCTATGGCATTTACGATACGCTGACAGCCTTGTTTAATCGCGCAAAAGAGAATCATGTATCGCCGGCTCTGATAGTCGACCAGATTGCCGAAGAAATTATCTTCGGCACAGCATCAAACTAAACAAGTATTTTTCCGGCCGCGCTGCCCCCAACCAAAAGGAGGAAAAGATGGCTAGTAGTAACAAGTCTTTTCAAAACAGTCCTGTTGCCAGTTTTGAGATTCACTATACACAGCTGCTTAATCCTCAAGGCGAATTAACAGGCGCGCTGCCCTATTTTGCCCATGAACCGGATGAGCTAATCGCCTTATACGAATGGATGGTCTTAACACGCACATTCGACACCAAAGCCATTGCATTACA
>CALZIO010000055.1 GCA_945787785.1 uncultured Chromatiaceae bacterium | reverse complement strand
GCCGGATTCGCAGCTATCTTTCGACTTGTCGTAAACAAGGGATGAATCCAAGTGAGGCGTTGAGGTTGCTGTTTGCGGGGGAGTTGCCTGACTTCATTGTTGAGAGTGCTGAATAGTTACGTTTTATTTTGATCTGTAGTAATTCTAATTCAGCAGGTTAATGGATTACGGTTTACGATTACTTAAAAATGACTGGGCCTATTTATCTGCACAGTCACAGTCTAGTAAAATCTGCCAACCAAAATCCTTATCCTTATTACACGTCAGGTGCTTGGCGTTGCCCCAGGTTACGTGAACTACATCCAGGGTATCCTCATCTTGCACGCCGGCTTGTTCGCAGGCATTTTTTAAATCACGCCAGGTAATTTTTAGTTCTTCAGACGGACTCTCATTTATCATCTCTTGTCCTCACTTATTATTTTGAATGATGGACTAACGGCAAATACTGTACCTATTCCTCGTTAAGGATGGTGTTATTAAAATGTTTGCTTGTCAATAGGTTCGAGCTCAATCAAATCCTGATTCTTCCAGATTTACTCTGTATTGATCCAGATTGATTCAATGAATTCTCAGGATGAATTTTCTCCCAGCTGTTTGATATCTGATCAGGTATTGTTCTTTGTTATGTTAGCTACACAACAAACAAATGCAGCTCTTTATCTTGTTTCTAATTACAATTCATTAAGGGCTTATGTAGCTGAATAGATATATTAGAAGTGCATGATATATCTCCATTTAATTATAGTAACCGATAGTCTTAAAGCGGATGGATTAGTCATCAATTGAAGGCAGATTCGATTGAATCTGATTAAGTTGACAGTGCCGGTGTCTGTTGGAGAGAATAGCGCCACAATAATAATTAGGGAAGCTCTGAACAAGTCATTCTGGCACCCGAAGGGCATAAACGAAGGCCAGAATCTAGTAACTTTCTGAAAACACTGGACTCCTCCCGGCGAAGGCCGGGATCACGCCGGAGTGACGAATTGTTACTTATTCAGAGATTCCTTAGATAGATATTTGGGGTACTGGCTAAAAATAAAAAGCAATGAACGGCGCTTCCTGGTAGGTCCTTTTATTGATATGTGATGGGTTCGACGAAAGCAAGTAGGTCTACGTCACATTTCAATTGATCAGTCCTAAAGATAACCCGTCAAAACGCGACAAAAGGTACACACGGATAGTGTGTTTTGCCTGCGTGGTTGTCTCATTTTGGATTGCTAAGAGATGCCGAGAAAAGTAATTGGAGATACATGATGTTTGATGATTTTTGGGATACAGCAAAAAATATGACTACTATCAAGGATAAGGCTATAAAAGGGATTGTTACGGGCGTAATTGGCGTGTCTAGCATAATGATGCTGGGTACAAATGAAGCACAGGCGAAGCCGCTGAAATGGGCAGAAGGTCAGATTCTGGTTCAACCCCGTTCGGGACTTTCTGACGAGAAATTTGCAACGATACTTAAGCGCCACGGTGGTCGTTCCAAAGCCAAATTCAAACAAATAAATGTGCATGTTGTTAATGTGCCTCCTCAGGCGGAAGATGCTGTGGCTAGAGCATTAGCAAAGAATCCCAATGTCGCGTTTGCTGAGAAAGATATGCTGTTGGAATTAAGTGCGGTCATTCCAAATGATCCTAAATATTCCAGTGGCTGGCATTTGCCAAAAATAGATGCAACAAACGCCTGGGACAATGCGACGGGACAAGGAATTACCGTTGCCATTCTCGATACGGGTGTTGATGCGACTCATCCTGATCTCGAAGCCCAGATGGTGGCAGGGTGGAATTCATCAAGTAATAATAGCAATACCTCAGACGTAAACGGTCATGGGACAAAAGTCGCAGGTACCACTGCTGCCATTACCAATAATAGCCTAGGGGTAGCATCTATCGCTTGGAATGCACGTATTATGCCCTTGCGAGTAACAGACTCGTCTGATGGCTATGCCTATTGGAGCTCAATCGCAAGTGCCTTGACTTGGGCCGCGGATCACGGTGCTGATGTGGCGAACATCAGTTATGACGCCACCGGTAGTTCGACGATTAATAACGCAGCGAGCTACTTTAAGAATAAAGGCGGTGTGACGGTTGTTGCAGCCGGTAATAGCGGTGCTAATCCAGGTCATAGCGACAGCCCTTATATGATTTCGGTATCTGCAACCACCAGCAGTGATGTCAGGGCTAGCTGGTCCAGCTTTGGTAACTATGTAGATGTGTCAGCGCCCGGCGCAGGTATCTGGACGACAACCCGCGGTGGTGGTTATGGTTCTGTGAGTGGCACGTCATTCGCTAGTCCTGCAACGGCTGGTGTTGTTGCACTTATTAAGTCTGCTAATCCGCTTTTGAAACCGGATGAAGTGGAACAAATACTGGAAAGTACCAGTGTTGATTTAGGAAGTGCAGGCTGGGATAGCTATTATGGTCATGGTCGTGTTAACGCATCTGCAGCGGTATTGGCGGCGCTTAATTATCAGGCTCAAGACACAACAGCCCCCAACGTGACGATCACATCACCAACAGCTGACGTTGTCGCAGATGTCGTTGGCGTTAACGTGAGTGCATCAGATAATGTTGGTGTAGAGCGTGTCGACCTGTTTGCCGATGGTGTGTTTATAGGCAGTGACTCAACGTCGCCGTTTGCATTTAGCTGGAATACTAACAGTGCTAGCGAAGGCCCGGTCTCGCTTGTCGCCTATGCATACGATGCATCAGCCAATGAGGGGCGTTCAAATTCGGTCGTTGTCAGCGTGGATAACATTCCTGATCCAGTTGACGATATTGCCCCCTCTGTTGCAATCACGAATCCTGCTGATGGCAGCACTTTAAGTAGAACCGTTGACATAAGAGTATCAGCCAATGACAACGTTGCAGTGACTAAATTATCTCTTTATATAGATGGCAGCTTGAAAAGCGTATCAAATGCAAATGCCTTGGCTTACAGTTGGAATACGCGCAAGGCAGCGAGTGGAGCCCATACCATAGCCGTGAAAGCTGAAGATGCAGCGGGTAATTCCACTTCTCACAACATTACTGCGACTATTGGCTCTGGCAGCACTAGAAAAAAAGGACGCAGAAAGTAATTTGCCAGGGATGAGACAAAAAAAACCGGCCATTAGGCCGGTTTTTTTTATCCCCATATAAATGGACCCCACAATTAGTAAAATTACTCTGTCAGCTTTTTTTACATTTTTGTTCATCGCTTTCTAATACTATATAACATATTGTTTGTTTGGTTTTTTTAACAGACTGGAGATTTTGTTATCACAAAAACTACGGCCCAACATTCACAATGGCATCAGATATCGTCAGGTTTGTTTACACTTTTGTTACGTGAATTGTTTAGGGGGAATGTAGATGAGAATAACTTATTGATAAGAGAGCGAAAATATATGTGGCCCATTATATGCCTGAGATCACATGACATTATAAAAACACGGAGGGATATAGGCATGAGCGGTCTGAATACTAGCAAAGGATATTACTTAGCTCCGTTGCTTGGAATCGCATTGGCAACAGCGACGCAATCAGCATCTGCTGTTGTGATTATGGCGGGCGACTTCAATCAAAATGATTGTTCAGGATTCTTTGGCCAGGGTTTTGGATCTTGTCAGATTTGGGATGATCCTAACAATGGTGAAACTACTGAGCTGTCACCTGTAATTATTAAATTCAATGCCTCTTTAGGTGTCTCTGAGATAAACAACTCAACTTATAACCACGGCCCTCTATTTGAATCCATTGATGGTTCAGAATGGGACTTTACTAATCTGCTATTCAGTAATGGCAGCGGTCACTGGGAATACACACCCGATAACGTCCCAGGTGCAGGCGACACCTTTAACCCTCTGCTACACGACCCGGCAATCAAGTATTGGGCAGCCAAGGCATCAAATGACTTTAAACTGTTTTGGGAAGTATCGGACGCTGCAGCACAAGCTGGTGGTGCCTGCGCGGATTCCAACAACGTGTTTACTATTGCTTGCCTTAACGAGGCACTTGTGGTTACAGCGGGTGACTGGTCAACACCACTAAATAATCAAGACGATCCCCGTGCTCTGTCCCATTTGACCTTTTATGACTCTGTGCCAGCTACCAATGGTGGCGGTGGGCCTCCAACACAAATCCCAGAGCCTGCTACCCTAGCCCTGCTCGGAACTGGTCTATTTGGAATGGGTGCGCTTGGGTTGCGTCGTCGTCGGCGTTAGTATCAAATTCAGTACTTATAAAAAACGCCGGCTAATGCCGGTGTTTTTTATTACGTAGACTAAAAAGATTTACTGGGATATTAGTTTGTGATTTTATGCTGTGTCCATATCATTATGAGATCGGCGAATCGATCATTGCCAGATATATTTTAGTTTTGTATTCAAGCTATTGAGAGGATATTACAATAACCAAGATGATGGGTTTGATTTCTGAGTTGAGATGCCTTTATATAAATAATTTGGGAGTCAATACGCTAATAATAAAACGGGTAACGAAGAGGTTAGCCCGACAATTGCAGTTGAATGGAAGGGTAAAACGTTATGTTTGAGTGTATAAAAATGAAGAAATTAGTGTTTGGTTTTGTTGTGCTGGTTCCGTTGATGCTGTTGTCAGCCTGTTCAAGTTTAGATCAGGCCATGCAACTGGCCAGTATCGATAAGCCAACGGTATCGATGAGCGATGCCAGAATTACCGGGATCTCCTTCGATCAAGCCAAGCTGGAATTTACGCTCGACGTCAATAACCCAAACCCGGTTCCCATCCAGTTTGCGGGTTTTGATTATAATTTTCTCGTGAACGATCAGCAGTTACTGGCAGGTGAGCAACGTGATGGTGTGAATGTTGCTGCCAATCAAACAAGTCAGGTTAAGCTGCCTCTGACACTGAAATTCGCGGATATTTTTGAGTCGGTTAAAAACCTATCTGACAGCAAGACTTTGGATTACACCATCAAGACGGATGCGCTAGTGGATTTACCGATTTTGGGTATGACTCGCATTCCAGCAGAAAAGACGGGCCAAGTCCCAGTACCTAAACTCCCCAAGGTCAGCCTCGATGGCATCAATATCAAGAGTCTGGGATTTACAGGGGCAGATGTTGAAATTGGTTTGAACCTGGATAATCCCAATGCTTTTGGAATTGATATTCGCGATCTGGGTTATGACCTCATTGTAAACGGCCAACGCTGGTTGCAGGGCCAGGAGGAAAAAACGATTTCGCTGACTGAAAGCGGTACCAGTCAAGTCAAGGTGCCGTTGCACCTGAACTTTCTCGATATGGGACGAACCTTGGCGGATTTGTTGATGCAACAAAAACCACTGGACTATCAACTCGTCGGTAACATGAAGATGGACACTAGCCTGCCGATGCTCAAAGATATCGCCTTGCCTTTCAGGCAGGTGGGTTCAACAAGTCCGCAGCGTGAATAGCCGTGTTGGAGGCGGATGTAGCCATGGCACTTCTCTATGATACTTGGGATTAAGGTCAACAGTTTTTGCTAGGGATGCTCTGAACAAGTATGATTTCGTCACTCCGGCGTATACCCACGGGGCACAAGGGCCGGAGTCTAGTGGCTTCAGAAAGTTACTAGATTCTGGCTTTCGCCCACTACTGTCTGGAATAATTACGTCATGCCTGCGGAGGCAGGCATCCAGCTCTTAAAGTCACTGGATCCCGGCCAAAAGCATGCCGGCATGACAGTAGTCGAGTGACAGTATAAATTTAAGTCTCTTGCTTGTTGAGCCGTGAGAAAATCCGCAATGTACCGTGGTGTGCGCTAATCTGGAAAAATGTTGTTCCGGACAACAGTGGGCTTTCGCCAGAATGACTTATTCAAGGGATCCCTAATTTGTTTAAGTGGCGTTTGTGAGCATGTGTTCACGACCTGCGTTCAAGAGTCCTTGCCAGAGTTCCAACAGGTAGGCGTTTGGATCGTTAGTTCTAATAAGCGATTGATACAAGAGTAGGGCACCGCTAAATCCCTCTGTATGCCAGCTGGTGCCAGTTGGTAATCGTGTTTTTGTTAGGGCTTCGGGTAACGGATAGGCCGTGACGTAAAAATAGGGTTCTGGAATAGCTTCGTCTCCAAGCGTGAAACCAAAGTTCATTTGTTTGTCGGCATATTCTTCATTCGCCGGGTCCTGGTCGGGTATCTTTTCGCCCGGCAATCACAACAACGACGGATCGAAGTGATGAGGCCAGAGTTGGATGGGGCTGGTTTCTTCGCGAATTACGGCACGGAATAGTTCCATTGTCGTCGCTACCGAGTTCAACACCCGGGCAATGTTGTGCGCGTGCTCCGCAGCATAAGCAGGATGTGCCGTCGTGTTTTCATGACTGTCATTCTTCTCAGGAACAAATTGACTGGCAATGCCATTTGCAACAAGAAAACGCTTAATACCTTCGGCCAACTCAGAAGCTGGTTGTCCATGCAATGTTTCGGATAACAACGCACCTGTTGACGTTCGCCCAATTAACAGACCTTCCCTCAGGTTTAACTCTAGTTCAAAATCAATCCCTGCATGCACGACACCCGTAGTTAAACCATTCAACGAGGAGCGCAGACTGGCATGCCACCAGTGTTTGCGTTTGGCCCGGCAGCATTTTAGCCAGCTCCCCAGAACGCGTGCGTAAGCGTGCAATGCATCTCGTGTAACGGTAATAGAAGGACTATCAAGTTCAGGAAAGTGTTGTGTTGACATCTTTGCCTCCAATCACATAAGGGCATCTCTAAAAATCCACTGAAGCCGCGCTGGCTGCGTTGCAAAACTGCTCAAAATGCTCATTTACTATCTGTAAATTCCACTTTTTTCGCAGTTTTGCGCCTTGCCATGCCCAAAGCACTTCGTGGGGCAGGCTCTCATCAGCTTGATTGAATTTTTAGAAATATCCTTAAGATTCTGAAACGCCGCCATAAGCGACTCCGGTTAATCTGGCCATATCGATTTTGAATGTGGTTAAGTCATCACTAGTAAATTCAGCTAAATGTCTATGCCCAGCCGCCCGCGCCAGCACAGTCATCAACTCCACCGCAGCCGAGAAAAAACGCGCCAGTCGTTCTGCAGCGATGTCCATGGGCAAGCGGGCACGTAAATGCGGTTTTTGGGTAGCGATGCCCACAGGACAGTTATTCGTGTGGCAGGCACGCATCCCCAGACAACCGATGGCTTGAATGGCCGCGTTAGAAACCGCTATGCCGTTGGCCCCCAATGCCATCGCTTTGGCAAAATCAGCGGGATGCCTAAGCCCGCCAGTGATAATGAGTGTGACATCTGAGGCATCACTTGCATCCAAATGGCGCCGGGCTCTCGCCAATGCCGGGATGGTCGGTACCGAGATGTTGTCTCGAAAAATCAGTGGTGCGGCGCCCGTGCCGCCACCGCGGCCATCTAAAATAATGTAGTCAACGCCAACCTCCAGCGCTGCGTCGATATCCTTTTCAATGTGTTGTGCGGAGAGTTTGAATCCGACCGGTATCCCGCCGGTTTTCTCGCGTACCTCAGCGGCAAAATCGCGGAACTGACTCAGGTCAGTCCACTCCGGGAAGCGGGCAGGAGATATAGCAGGCTGGCCTTCAGGTAGGCCTCGCACTTCGGCGATCTTGCCTTTTACTTTTTCACCCGGTAAGTGACCGCCTGTGCCTGTTTTTGCACCTTGGCCGCCTTTGAAATGGAAGGCCTGGACCTTTTGAACCTTGTCCCAGGAAAAGCCGAATCGCGCCGAGGCGAGCTCATAAAAATAGCGCGAGTTGGCTGCTTGTTCATCGGACAACATTCCGCCTTCACCTGAGCAAATACCTGTGCCCGCAAGTTCTGCCCCTTTGGCAAGCGCCACCTTGGCTTCTTCAGACAGCGCACCAAAACTCATATCAGAAACAAATAACGGGATCGCTAAACGCAACGGTTTTTTAGCGCGCGGCCCAATCACCAGCTCGGTTGCCACGGCCTCTTCATCAAGCAACGGTAGTTTGTGCAACTGCGCCACAACAAACTGCAGATCATCCCATTTAGGCAGACTGTCACGCGGCACACCCATCGCAGCAGCCGGACCATGGTGCCCCACCTTGGTTAGTCCCTCGTCAGCAAGTTTGCGGATAAATTTCACATAAGGTTCGTCTTGTGTACCGGTGTGATCCTGATAAATACCTTGGTAGCTGTCACGCTGATAGGGCTGCGGGTTTTTTTCAGCCCAAGTGCGGATCTCATCTTCATCCACCCAAACCTGATCATCTTCCAGCCAGGCAGTAAATTTGACTAAGGTTTCACTATGGTTGTATTCGCTGATGCCGGTATCCAGACGGTAATCCCAGCCATGTACACCGCAAATCAAGTTGTCGCCATCGACATGACCGTCGGCCATTAGCGCACCACGGTGCGCACAACGGCCATACAACACCGTGACTGCGTCATCAACACGAACAATGACCAGATCAACCTCTGCCACCAGTGCGTGTGCCGGGGTTCGATCCTCGAGCTCACGCCATTTCTTTATTGCAATCTTTTTCATGTTTGAGATGTCCTTGCTGGGTCGTTGTTAAGATGAGTTAGTCCTTCACGAAGCGGGAGCTCAGAAGTTGGTTGGTTTTCCTCGCACTTGCCCATGCGCGCGGCCAGCCGGCCGTATAGATTGGAGAGCGGTGCTGCGCTGAGACCATGCAACAGGGCGCTCAACCCGACTGTAACGATCGTTATCGACAACAGCTCATCGCGATGTGCGACGTCGGACTCTTCCAAGATGAGCAATACAAACAGAATTGAGGCGAGGCCGCGCGGGCCGAACCAGCCTAGAAATAGTTGTGTTGGCCAACTCAACTTGGCGCCGAGCAGTGAAATTGCGATCGGCACCATGCGAATGACGGTCAAGCTTAATACCGCGTAGAAAAATATAGTGAGATTGAAATGTTGTAAACCTTCCGGTAATAAAGCTGCGCCAAACACCAGAAAAGTAATCAACATCAGCAGTTGTCCTTCTGTTTCCATAAATTCAAACAGGAAACTGCAGGTGTTACGAATGCTGTTGCCGAACACCATGCCGCCAACAAATGCAGCGATAAAGCCGTTGCCGCCTATCAATTCGGCAGCCACATACGTAAACACAGCCAAAGAAAGAATACCAATACCCTGAAAGGATGTATTCATCCAGCCTCGCTCAGCTGCCATATCAAGTAAACGTCCGCCAAGGTATCCCATTACCACACCCACAATAGGACCGAGCGTGACTTGTAATAGACCGAAACGTAGCCAGTCGCCCGCGCCGGATGCATCATGTTGCGCGCTTGCCAGTGCTGCGAGAAGGAGCACAGCGGGTAAGGCAATACCATCGTTAAGCCCGCTCTCGACATTAATGGCTTGCCGAATACGAACCGGCACAACTTTAGCAGAAACCACCGCCTGGCCAAGCGCTGCATCAGTCGGTGCAAGCAGCGCAGCCAATAAGGCGGCTTCCAGAAGCCCAAACTCCGGGAACAACTGCACGGCGATCAATGTTCCCGCGACCATTGTCAAAGGCAAGCCAATAACAAGCATGCGCACGGGCAGGTTGTGATCGCGGCGCAAACGCGAGAGATTAATCCGCGCGGCATCGGTGAATAAAACCAGAACTAAGGTTAATTCCGCAATGAAGTGAATCGCCGTATGTCCTGGATCGACGTTTGCAATGGCTAATCCTTCACTACCTACCAGAAAGCCAAAAACAATGAAGACCATGGGAGGCGTAACAACGCTCCCTTGAAACCATTTCGAGATTAGTGAGAATACCAGCAATCCCCCTGTAACCACTGCTATTGAAACAAGATTCATACGTCCCCCGGTATGGGTTAAAACACCTGGGCTTGGATCGAAGCTGCTCGCCGCTCGCGATCAGTTACATTAAACCGGACAGAACCTGCATAGAAAATCATGAATAAGATTAGGGTAACAGCAGCCTAAGCGTCGACAGGTCCGATACTAATATGTAGATGCTGGATGCTCAATAAGCCAGGGGAGCAACAAGGCTTGGTGCTGGAACGACTTCAAAAAGCCCATGACGCACAATCACTGCTTTTGAACAAGAAGCTCCAATATGGCTGGTTAATTATGGCTGGTCGAGTGGCGGTGGTACATTACTTGGATCGATTTTCTGACGAACCTTGCGTGCTTCCTGCGCCATTTTTTGACAACCATTCGGTGAGCTAATCCAACGATCCCAAAGACTGGTCGCGAGTATAGACACTCCTAATGTAGCCACTGCTGCGCCACCTTGAATGACAGTACCTTTCGGATCAGCCACAATTGCCGGCTTGCTTAGCGTTCCACCCAGTTTTATGAATGGGTTCACAATGTCACCAGCGCTTAAACCAACGCCTTTGAGCGGTGAGGTTTTGAATCCAATGTCTATCTTTTCTGTGTGGAGATCAACTGAACCTGAAGCGACAATGGATATTTTGTCGGTTTGTAGAATAAGGGCGGGTGCCGTTTCAATAATGCCATCTTTAGCTTCCAAGTACACGCCATCGCACTTTAATTCGGTGTGTTGACTTTTCGTGGCGAACGGATTGAGTGTAGTTAGAATTTCGGAGATAACATCACCAAACAAAACATCGATTTTGGACGTTGGTAGAATCCCATCTTTGCCCCTTATCCAGGCATAACCATTCAGGTTGGCAGCTAATTCTTGAGAACTCTCGCCCGACGAGCTGAAAGATGTGTCTATTCTATGTCGTGGCAACTGATCTTCATTGCGCCCATCCATAGACATGGCACTAAAGATCGCATTTGTAGCAACAAAATCACCTGCAATGCTAGGTTTCGTGCCGGAAGTTAGCAGTCGAAAGCTACCGGAAATGTTTCCATCTTGTGTATCGCTAGCAAGCTTGTCAGTATTGAGATCGCCATCTTTCAAATTAGCATCCACTATCACGTTTTGAAATATGCGGGTACCAACAATCAATGTGTCAATCTTGAGCGAAAGATTGCTGTTAAACGTGCTCAAAACGCTCAGGTCAATTGGCTTGTCAGAAAAGACACGCTTGGTTTCCGTTGATGAATCACTTGATGAAAGTTGAGCAGTATCCAAGTCCTTATCTGTTGCGTCGAACAGTAGTCCCGGCTCCAGACGTTTGGAGGTTAACGTGAGCTCAACATGCGGCTGAGCACTAAAATCAAGATTTACGGTTCCATCCAGATTACTACTGCCAACGTCGGCCTGAAAGTCATCAATGCTTAAATTATTTTGATTACCTGACATAGTTGCGCTAACTGAGAATGGCAATCTTGCAAGTTTTCGATTTGAAATTTCACCAATATCGGTAAGGCTTGATCCTTTGGCAAAAAAGCTTACCTGTTGCGCCGTTATTATGGGCGCGTACTCGATTCGACCATCTAGTTTGATACTGGTATCTGCCCCGAGACTGGCCTCAAAGCGTTTAAGATTGATAGTCGATGAATCCACCTGTCCCTTTGTTTGGATATTGAACGGGACTGCTGGTGGTATGTAACCAGAAATATCAGGGAGCGTTTTTCGTAAGTTTTCGCCACGAGCTTCAATGTCAAATTGAATTAGTTTTGGATTTTCGGGCCAGCCACTATTCAGATAGCCCGACAGGTGGTTGTTAGCGATGCTAAAAGCGAGTTTATCGAGGCTTATGCCTGCATCTGATAATTGCAAATTTGCGCTTAGATTGAAGGGCTCTTCAGGAATGCCACTAATATTTTGGCTTTCAAATAAACGCGCCAAATTTTTTCCGCTGGCTTTTACTTCGGCATCTATTTCTACGGTTTCACCCTTGAGGTCAAGCCATCCGTCGAAGCCCAGGCTATTGTTACCAATTTGTGCTTCGCTGGTTTTAAGATCGATGCGGGTTCCATTCAGTGTTATCCGACCGGCGACCTCATAGGGGTTCGCTGGCAACACAGTTGAACTATCCGATGTGAGTAAGTAGACAGAGTCTTGAAGGTTGCCGCCAACGAGTCGAGCATCTGCTTCTATCAGAGGAAGGCTATTGTCCAGATTGATGACACCTTTGCCAATCAGTTGGTTATCATCAAAGCTCGCATCCAAACCATTTATCTGCACTCGCTGATTAAGTAACGTGAATTCGGCTTGTGTCTTTAAGGGCGCGGGGCGAGCTAATCGGATATTGTAGGTGTTAGTAAGCTCGCGTATGTCAGCAGAATTTAGGCTTACACTAAATGATGAGCCCTCGAAGTCTTTGTCTTCGGTTAGTGTGCCTGCTATGTCCCCCGTGGTGCCTCCAAGCGAGTAGGTCGCCGAAAGCGAATCATTCGTTTCTAATCCATTGCCAGTAACTTCTGCTTTTAGTTTAAAGGGCAAGGGTGGTACTTGCTCTAGCGAAAGGATCTCTCCCACTGTCGTGAAGTTGTTGCCTTTCATCTCCAGCGTGAGTTCAAAGTCGCGCAGTTCAGGTAGCTTGTGTGCTATGCCGGATCCGCTAATGGAGAGGCCTTTAGTCTCCAATGATAATTTGCTCAGTTTTAAGCCTTCAGGTATCCGGTCAGCCTTAACACTTAGCGTATACGGGGCATCCGGAAGCGAGGTGATGCCACCAATTTGGCCTAAAGCGCCTATGCTTGGTCCTGATGAATCAATAACCAAATTAAATTCATTGAGTAGATTTAAGCGGTCGGTGATTAGTTTTGTATCAAGCTTAAATTCACCAAAATAACCCGTGGCAGACGCAGTGAGGCTGTTCACCCCGGACTCGATATTGGCCTCAATGTCTATTGCACCCTTGGTAATTGGCTTTAGCTTGAGGGATTTTAATAGATCCTCAGCATCCGGCGCTTCATAACTGAAATTTAGTACGGGCGACGTTAGCTCGGCTAAGTTGGCAAAGCTACCCTTTGCCAGTAGTGACGCGTACGGTCCGGTGATGTCGAATTTATAATTAATGGCCCCCGCAGCGATCAGTTGCGGAAAGGGTCCTATTCGTCCTTCAAGGGCTACATTGCGATCGTCAATAAGTGTGTCAGCACTAATTACCAGTCTGTTTTCGCTATCTTGCTGCTGGCTGGCTTGTGGTATCTCAATGGTGAGTTTTTCAGTGAGGGCTGGATGCAGGAAATGAATAGTAACGTTGGTTACATTTGCCTTATCCAGTAGTAGTGGCAGCGAAAGCACAGCCTCGTTGTCAGTGGTCTTGGTGATGTCGTTTGGATCCGCTGTTGGATTTCTAAGATCCCAATTGAAACCACCGTTGTTGGCCCATTCAAACACCAGTGTGGCACCGTATACTTCAGCCTCGGTAATGACGACCGGGCCTTCCAGCAGGCTGGCTAGGTTGACAGATACGCGAGCTTCATCAACGAGCAGCATATCGGCTTCACTGCTCCACTCCGGATTTAGCCACTGGACATCGGTTGCATGTACCGTAAGGTTTTTGCCAATACTGAAATCCAATTCACCGTTAATTCGGAGCGGTCGCTCAGTAGCTTGGGTAACAAGATTCTCTATCGCATGCTTGACCCTGCCGGTGTCGATTAGAAACCAGAGTACGACGGCAGTTACAGCAATTAAACCAAGGCACAGAAAACCACTAACTTTGAGGAATGTCCTCAATTTACTTCCTGATTTGTTAGTGACGCTCATTGAATTGCCATTTATATTGATTTTAGAGTTAACCGCGCGTCAACTCATCCATTCGCTGTGTCAAACGTACAATCTGAGCCCAGTTATGCTCAGCAATGTCCTGCGCATGTGCCAAGTGATTACGCAATGTTTCAATTTCCTTAATGACCAGTTTAGCTGCTTTCTTGGAACGGAAACCCAAGGCGTCAAAGGTGGATTGATTGTTCAGCATGATTTGTGCCTTATCTGATAATTGCAGACAATCCAGCAAATCACAGCGATTGTTGCGGCGCAAACGTTCAGACTGAAGATGTTGAGCACTTTGTAATCGCGCTTCGCTTACCTGGGATGTCCATGAGTTATCCGGGTAATTCTCCTTGATCAGGCTAACCAGCCACATTTCAATCATGGTGATGATGCCAAACAGCCACATGCGAACGATGGGTTTGTTGATGGCATCGCGATCGATAAAACCGACCACATCCCCCAACAGCTGCACAAAACAGTAGTTATGCCGGGTGAGAATATGAATGACGTCGAAAATGGGGGCATCCCCTGCGATCACCTGATCAACACTGAAATGGCGAATATGCTCGGCACAATCATGTTGTACGTCGGCAATTTGATATTTCTGAATAAAACCCCGTACCGCACCATGAACACGAATGCTGGCAACCTGTTGTTGATAGATATCCAGGGCTTTAAAGACTTCAGTACAGGATTTTTCTGCATCAAATGACAATAGCGGTTCAGCAAGATCTTTGGCGGTGAACATTTCCGCAAACAGGCGCTTGAAATGTGGCTGAGGTATAGGAGACCAGAAATTGGACAGGGCTAGGGCGGGCACAGTTTTTTTCTGTTTGCCAGATTTGGATTCGATTTTTTGCCAACATTTTTTGTGTAGATCATATGCCTGTTTGTACAACCGGCTATCACCATCACCGAGAATGTTCAGTAACTCAGACATTTCAGCAAGGTAGACACGGGCAAAGCGGGGGTCGTGTTTTGTTATGTCTTTGCAGTTATCAATCAGGTCAGCCAGCTTGACAGTTTTGGCCCGTGGCGAGGCCTTGGCGATGTGGAGTCGGTCAATTGTTTTGCGCTTGGCACGGTTGCCATCACTGGGCAGGCTAATATCTGTTAACTCTCTAACCAGCTGCATTATGTCTTGGCCAAACGCTGATTCGAGATCTTCCAGTGTTGCTGGGGTATCTTCCACCACATCATGCAGCCAAGCCGCGGCAATCATTTCATCATCATCACTGACAGTGGCGACCGTAGCAGCCACGGCCTCAAGATGTACATGATAGGGTTGATTACTATACTTGCGGCGCTGATCAATGCGTTGATGGGCGCTCGTCGCATAGTTTTTTGCCTGTTCGACTATATCTGACATGATCTGAGCTGTTTAATATTTATGTATTATTTGTATCGATTATACATAACTGTATTATGAGAATTTAATTCTTAGGGCTCTCTGATTAATTCGTTTTTTAGTCATTCCGGCGTAGGCCCATTACTGTCCGGAATAAGTTAGAGCAGTTATGACCAGAAGTTATAATCACGACAACATGCTCAAAATAACAGCAAATATTGAAAAAATACTCGTCATGCTCGCGTAGGCGGGCATCCAGGGTCTCCGCAGTTAAATAGATTCCGGCCCTTGTGCCCTTTGGGTATTCGCCGGAATGACGAGTATTAGTTTAGTCTCTTGCCAAAATTTAAATAGTTAAGTCTCAAACACGACTCTTGTTCCTCACACCAGTGTCGTACCTTGCTTATACTAGATTTCTATTAATTTATTCCGGACAGTAATGGGCGTAGGCCGGAATCTACTAAGGCATTGAATTAGAAGCACTGGATTCCGGGTCTCGACCCTATGTTCCTGACAGTGTCTACCTCGCCCATCCGTGGGCTCGTACGCTACACTTCGCCCGGCTTGTGCCCGTTCTTTGGGTAAATGACGAATTAATCAGAGCGTCCCTTAATATTAGTATCTTTTTGTGGTGCTGGGCGAATATAAACAGTTTTATCATTGTGGATGATTAAACCTGTTTCAATAACAAAATAATTATGGATCATCTGGTTTTAATTCTGGGTATTGCTTTTGCACTGTTGGAGCTAGCTGCAATTGTTGCCGCCGCCCATGCTGTGATGACGGCGCGAACGTCACAAGGTGCAATTGCCTGGGCAATCAGTCTGGTGACGTTTCCTTTCATCACTTTACCACTCTATCTCATCCTGAGCCCGCGCAAGTTTCAAGGCTACATCACGGCAAGACGCGCGGGCGAGCTTGAGATTCATCGTATCGTAGATAAAGTTTCAGAAGAAGACCGAGCTGTGGTTCGTGCCGAACTTAAAGATGAATTTCAGCGCTTCAGGGCCATGGAGCGGTTGGCAGAAATGCCATTTACCCATTGGAATGATGCCGAGCTGTTGATAGATGGCCAAGCAACATTCAGTGCTATTTTTGAAGGAATAGACTCGGCGAAAGAATATCTGTTGGTGCAGTTTTATATCGTGCACAACGATCGCTTGGGTACACGGTTGAAATCACATCTGCTTGCTAAGGCGAAACAGGGTGTGCGTGTGTTTTTTCTCTACGACAAGATTGGCAGCCACAAGTTATCTGCAGACTACATCAATGATCTGAGTCAGGGTGGCGTTGAGATTAAGGCCTTTACCTCATCTAATCATGTCAATCGTTTTCAGATCAATTTTCGTAATCATCGCAAAATCGTTATTGTCGACGGACACACCGCCTATGTTGGTGGCCACAATGTCGGTGATGAGTATATGGGTGAAGATCCGAAGCTGAGTCCCTGGCGAGACACCCATGTCAAAGTATGCGGCCCGGCTGCCCTGGGTGTGCAACTTTCCTTCATAGAGGATTGGCACTGGATTGCCGGAGTAACGCCTGACGTAAACTGGAAGGCACAACTGCTTCACGATAATGATAAGCAGGTACTGACACTGCCGACTGGCCCGGCGGATGAATTTGATACCTGCGGCCTGTTTTTTGTCGAGGCGATTAACTGCGCAAAATCCAGAGTCTGGATAATCAGCCCCTATTTTGTGCCGGATGAATCTGTGATTTCTGCACTGCAACTGGCGGCCATGCGTGGTGTGGATGTGCGAATCCTGTTGCCAAGCAAGGCCGATCATCTGTTGGTGTACCTGGCTTCATTCTCCTACTACCAGGAGACACTTAGTGCCGGCATTAAGCTGTACCGTTATGAAAAGGGTTTTTTACACCAGAAGGTGTTGTTGGTGGATGATGATCTGGCAGCGGTGGGCACGGCCAATCTTGATAATCGCTCTTTCCGGCTCAATTTCGAAATAACGATGTTGTTCGCCGATACCTCATTTGCGAAACAAATCGAACTGATGTTGATCGAGGATTTCAGCAATAGCCGCGAAATTGGCCTGGAAGAATATCAGAGCCGCCCGTTGCCTTTCCGCGTTGCCGTACAAGTTGCCCGCCTGACGTCGCCCATGCTGTGAGGAGATTTAGCTGGTGCTAATCCGGATTTCCAGGTTTGTGAAAGAAATTCCGCTGAATACCGATATAATAATGTGGGATTTGTTGGGGCTAACGGTACTCATAAACGGGTTTTTCTAATAAACTGTTGTTTAGGGAGCCTCTGATCAAGTCATGAACGAATATCTTGAGTTCAAAATGCCCAACTTCTTTGTTGCAAATCTTCGCAATAGCTGGCTATTCCGCGCGATTTGCGCCTCGAATTTGAACATTTTGAATCTCAATCTTTTTCGCCCAGACTTAATCAGAGGCTCCCTAGTGTTACAAGATGAGAAATCAATGTTTTCGCAAGGTCAGGAACTTGCAATCCTGGAGTATGTCGAAATGCAGTGTCGATATAACGATGTATATCTTCACCCAAGCAATAAACTTAACGAGATTATAAAAGATGGGTAAAAGCAGTTTGCGCTTACTGGTCGTACTGCCAGTAAGCTTGTTGTTGACGGCTTGTTTTCATAGTGAAAATAACAATACTGGCCAGCAAGAGAGTCAGACTGTCGCCAGGCAGTGGAACGAGGTGTTGTTATCCGCAATCCGGCAAGATTTTGCCCGCCCGACCGTTCATTCGCGCAACCTTTATCACACCTCAATTAGTATGTACGATGCCTGGGCCGTGTTTGATGATGTGGCGCAAACCTATCTGCTAGGTAAAACGGTTAATGGCTTTAGCTGTGCGTTTGATGGCTTCCCTGATCCGAAGGATATGATTAGCGCCCGAGACAAGGTGATTAGTTATGCCGCTTACCGCTTGCTGTCGCATCGCTTTGTAAATTCACCCGGTGCTACTGAATCCCTGTCCAGATTTGACGGCCTGATGTCCGGCCTCGGATATGACGTCAATGTCACCTCAACCGATTATTCCACTGGCTCGCCCGCCGCATTAGGTAACCATATCGCGGAATGCATCATCGACTACGGCCTCCAGGATGGTGCCAACGAGGCAAATGCCTATGCCATACAGTCATACTCGCCAGTAAATCCACCACTAGCGCCTGCTGAGCCGGGTAACCCGGACATTGTCGATCTGAACCGCTGGCAACCCTTGTCGCTGGATGACTTTATTGATCAGTCGGGCAATCAGATCGGCGCGGCCACGCCGGAATTTGTAGGGCCGGAATGGGGTAGTGTTGCACCGTTTGCCTTAACTGAAGCTGAGCGAACGATTTATCAGCGCGATGGCTTTGATTACTGGGTTTACCATGACCCAGGTGCGCCACCTTATATCGATA
>CALZIO010000054.1 GCA_945787785.1 uncultured Chromatiaceae bacterium | reverse complement strand
CAAGCTCGAGTTACCACCCCAGCCACCCCCAAAAATTTGCGCGCAAAATATTCAGACTAAGCACCCCGCAGCTGCCGCTGTGTAGTGCCGACCTATTGAGTTCAACTACCAATAATCAAGAAGTTAACTCGCTTTTCGCGCTGAGTTGGTGAAGTCGGGCTAAGATTGAACCACTGCGCTGAAACCAGTTTGCATAGGTTTCGTTTTCTGGAATCCATACTGAAGAAAGCACAAGAATTGGCGCCAGCACACCTAGTAATACAAGAAAGCAGCTAGATAAATAGTGTCTCTTCACTGTTGATCCATCCCTTTTTGGTGATTCGTCATTCCGGGTCTGCGTTACGCTTCGCCTGGAATGACGGATTAATCAGAGATTTCTTAAGGTTGCAACTCATAGGTTACCGAAAGATCAAGACCGTCATGCCGCTTTGCATCGGTTGTTCCATCTAGCCCAGCTGAACTATTGCTATTCGAGCCGAGATTCATTTTGCCTGTACCAACAAGACCCCCACTGAGTCGAATTAATGTAAATAGTGTTGTGCCGGTCTCGACAATATCCATTTTTGTTGCGGGTAGTCCGTCATTCGCAGTGATGGTTTTGCCTAGGCTAAATGTGAAATCGATGGAGATGGCTGCACCAGCAGCAGCGGTGATGCAATTTACATCAGAAAAGAGCTGGGTTGATTTTGTACCGGTATTCGCTTGTTTAAATTCATATGTGATTTGCATGTTTGAGGCACAGGTTTTATAGGTGGTGCCAATCAATATGATAGGAATGACACCCGCTGAGGTATCGTCGCTGTTACCACACCCAGATATTCCTGTTGTTATAAACCCAGCCAGTCCTATCATGAATGAACGCTTGATTGTCTTATTTGCCACGCTGAAAGCCCATACGAAATTAAAGTAGATAGAGCAGAATTTAATACTATATTACAGATTCGCTATCGGGTTTGCGATGGGCTGGGTTGTTTGAGCGGCTTGTTTTCTGTTTTTTGTTTTAGGAGGGCCTCCGAGTATTCACGCTGCAGGTCCCCTAGCTTAATTTTAAGCTCTTCTATTTTTATGTCGTAGGCAGAAGCGATGTCTTTTTTGGTTGATATTGTGGTGTCAAGCTCATCTAATTCCTGAGCGCTTTCTTTTAGTGATGTTCCTGCTGTCTCTAGGGAAATTCTCAGGCTTTCGTTCCTTGTGGTGAGTTCTTGCAGTTTTTTTTCCAGCTCTTCGATGTTTAGTTTCGTTGTTTCAACGTGCTCCATCAGTATTGTTTTTTGAGTTTTTAATCCTTCCACTCTTTTATTTAGTTCAGATTCTTCAATGGATGAAGTTTTCATTCCGCCCCAAAACCCTAAGGCCAGAGTAAGGAACGAGATAATGATTGTTGGTTTGCGCCAGGCTGGTTTAGCGGTGTCTTCGAGCTCTTTTTCCTTCAGAAGGACATCAGCCTGTTTCAATCTATACTCAAGTTCGTCACAGTTTTTATCCATAGTGCACGCACCCTAAACTCAAGAGCCATAAATCAACGATATACCAAGCAACAATGGTGTCAGTATAGACGCAGCAACATTTGTCGCAAGATATTGAGGATGTCGGCCAATATTTTTTCCATATTTTACTGCACCACTTAATGAGAAAAACGCCAATAGTAGAGGAAGTAATGCGATTAAACTGAGCATCGGCAGGTAGTTAACCAATATGTAGATCACAATTGATGCTGCGGCAGCCAGTACAAATACTCCGTACATTATGTTGCTGCGTTTGATTCCATAGGCGATTGGGTAATGATTGCGACCGACGTTGGCGTCTGCCTGAATATCAGGATACTGATTGAGTAATAGGAGATTATTGACTAGAAAAAAAGGAATGGCTGCGACTAACCAGGATAGGGGTGCATATTGACCTTCAAGTACATATTGAGTGCCTACTACCATTAGAAATCCAAACCCCATACCCGGCGCAATGAGACATAGATATGGGTATTTATTAATCCATTTGGTATAAGCAATGATCAATATCACGCCAGTAACGCCGAGCGGAACAATTCCCAGACCATATTGCCATATAAAAAATATGCCAATCATAAAAGTAGCAATTAATGATGCTATTCCCAGGATTAAAACGGCATTACCCATTTCTGGTTTGCTAGGTAAGGCGCCACTGCCGCCACTAAATGGCGTTCTCATCGTAATGAAATCCAAACCACTTTTAAAATCAAAATATTCATTTAAGGTATTAACACTGATATGCGCGAACAGTGCGCCAAATAGTGCAAGACTTAGAATAAACAAATCTATATTCGTTTGATTTGCAACAGCTGTGCTTACCCCTAAAAATACACAAGCAGGCGTTAAAATAAGAAAAGGAACTCTTGCCGACTGAATTAAAGTTTTAATATCCATATTATGCACTTTGATTGTTTATTAAATTGACCGCCTTTCTTGATGACAGAGGCGTCAAGTTATTTTGGTCGTTTACAGTCTGCCTGTACTGTGCGGGTATGGACTGCCCGGGTATACCGGAACACCAGCAATGACCATTTGTACCCAGCCATCACAACATGCTGTGCAAGGCTGGCATTCTCTTGTTTTTGCTTTCTTCAATATGCTGATCTCGCACGTATTAAAATATAAGGCGAGAATTTAATAGAAGGGAGCAGTTAAGCGCAGTGTTTTTTGTAGAGCTTAATTTTTTCATCAGGCAAGCCGCAACTGCGCTAAAGTAGCGACCGCATCTCCTCCGCTAATGTCCGGGGTGATGTTCAACTCGAGCACAGTGACCGCCGCAAGCTCGACTTGATAATCTTCCGTTTGGTTGGATACCTTTTTAGAGCCGAAGGTCCACTGCTGACGTACTATTTCCCTATAAGATTGTCCATCGTCCGGCGACCAGCGCAAGATATACTCATGCGTGCGATCAGACTTTTTCTCCACAAAGTTCAGCCGGATCCGCTTGAGATCTTGCGGATTGTTGAACCGAAGGCGAATCGTCTGTATTCCGGGCCCTGCAGCACGCCAGCCCGGGGATAGGGTGGGCAGCAACGCAGACTCAATTGGATGAGCGGTGTCTTCTGAGGTGATTTCCACCTCCACCAGCTCCTCAATATTCAACCATTCCTGGTCAATAGAAGCATTTTGTTTCAGATTTGCTTCGGTCTGATTTGGTTCGATCTGAATTTGTTCGATCTGAACTGGTTCGATAATTCGTTTGCGCATAATTGTACTTCCTTATTTCAAGCCGTTGTAGCTCTGAGCTACCTATGGTCATAAATTACTCGTTGTCCAAAAGTTGTAGTATTTGGTCGCCAGCATTATATCTCATGACACACTATCAAGCGCTTGGCTTACATCATTGATGATGTCATCTATATTCTCGATGCCGGCAGATATCCGAACTAAGTCAGCGCTAACACCTGCCGCTGCTAATTCGGTTTCATTCAACTGCCGGTGAGTGGTGGATGCCGGATGACACGCTAACGATTTGGCATCGCCTATGTTCACCAGGCGCAGAATCATTTGCAAGGCATCAATGAATTGCCCGCCTGCCTCTGCACCGCCATTGATGCCGAAACTCAGTATCCCCGATGCTTTTCCACCAGTAATCTTCTGGCAGTTTTGGTAGTGGGGACTGTCAGGTAAAGTCGCATAGTTTACCCACTCTACTTTTTCGTGATTATTGAGATATTCAGCAAGCTTCTCGGCATTCTCACAATGTCTTTCCATGCGTAGCCCTAGAGTTTCCAAACCTTGTAGAATTTGAAACGCATTGAAAGGTGAGAGGGCCGCCCCTGTGTTTCTAAGTGGTACAACGCGACAGCGTCCAATATAGGCAGCAGGCCCAAGTGCTTCTGTGTAAACGACCCCATGATAAGACGGATCCGGTTCATTTAACATTGGAAATCGTTCTTTATTCGCTACCCAATCAAATTTACCGGAATCAATGATAATGCCTCCGATAGATGTGCCGTGCCCGCCAATATATTTAGTTAATGAGTGGATGATGATATCGGCACCCAGCTCAACGGGGCGGCACAGGTAGGGTGTGGCAACGGTATTGTCCACCATCAGCGGGACACCATGCCGATGTGCGATTTCCGCCAGTTTTCCAATATCTACAATATTACCGGCGGGATTACCGATAGATTCACAAAAGATCGCGCGCGTATTTTCATCGATGGCCTTTTCGAATCCATCAAAATCATCGAATGAAACCATGCGTACTTCAATGCCTTGTCTCGGAAAAGTGTGGGCAAAAAGATTGTAACTGCCGCCATATAATTGGCTGGTACTCACAATGTTAGAACCCACATCACAAATACATTGAATGGCATAAGTAATCGCTGCCATCCCCGAAGCAACTGCCAATGCACCAATACCGCCTTCCATTGCCGCCAGGCGTTGCTCAAGCACATCAGTGGTTGGATTCATTATCCGTGTATAAATATTCCCGGGGACTTTAAGGTCAAAAAGATCTGCACCGTGCTGGGTATTATCAAATGTATAGGACGTGGTTTGATAAATGGGGACTGCCGCAGCTTTGGTTGTGGCTTCAGATTCATAGCCATGATGTAGCGCAAGGGATTCTAGTTTCATTTTTATTCCTTATTAAGTGTTTCTACCTGGAGTGTCGCACTTGAGTCTAGCAGTCATGGGAATATTGGGGATAGCAGGGTTTTGCTCTTGGGCCTCAATTTGTATTCCGCACCCTTAAAAACAACCAATTATTTATGGTAAATAGCTACGCACCACAATAGTGCGATGACGCCTCAAATGTGTGCTCTAGCCAGTTCTTGGTCTGCCCTGAGTTGGTTCATTTGTATTTATACACCCAATAGATTCAATTGGTTATAATCACGCCTGTTTTCTGGCACAGCCTTTGCTGTAGCACTGGCAATAGATTCTTGATTTGGAGCATTGTATGAAAGAGAAGTTGGTCTTAGTCGGTAACGGCATGGCGGGTGTGCGCACCATTGAAGAGTTGCTCAAGATTGCGCCGGATATGTATGACATCACCGTATTTGGCTCCGAGCCTTACGGCAATTACAACCGCATTCTGTTGTCGCCGGTATTGGCGGGTGAAAAGACTATCGACGACATCATTCTCAATACCGTCGAGTGGTATGAAGAGAACAACATCAAGTTGCACGTAGGCAAAACTATCGTTGATGTAGACCGCCGACAGCGCAAGGTGATTGCCGATGATGGTACTGAAGAGTCTTACGACCGTCTGTTACTGGCCACCGGTTCCAATCCTTTTATTATTCCTGTGCCAGGCCATGAGCTGCCGGGCGTCATTGGTTTTCGTGATATTAAAGACGTCGACACCATGCTCGACACTGCCAAGAGCCGCAAACATGCGGTGGTAATTGGTGGGGGTCTGCTGGGTCTGGAAGCGGCCAATGGTCTGAAAATTCAGGGCATGGATGTCACTGTGGTGCATCTGATGGACACGCTGATGGAACGTCAGATGGATGAAGTGTCGGGGCAGATGCTGCAACAGTCACTTGAAGAAAAGGGCCTGCAGTTTTTGATGGCCACTCAGACCGAGGCGGTGTTGGGTGACGAGCGTGTAAAGGGTGTGCGCTTTAAAGGCGGCCTGGAGATCTCTGCTGACATCGTGGTGATGGCGGCCGGTATCCGCCCCAATATTGAATTAGCCAAAAAGATCGGCCTGCACTGCGAGCGTGGCATTGTGGTCAACGACACCATGCAGACCTTTGATCCCAAGATTTATGCCGTGGGTGAGTGTGTGCAGCATCGCGGCGAGACTTATGGTCTGGTGGCACCGTTGTTTGAACAAGGTAAAGTCTGCGCCAATCACCTGGCCAAGTACGGCATCGGTCGATATGAAGGTTCAGTGACGTCAACTAAGTTGAAGGTAACCGGTATTGATCTGTTCTCGGCTGGTGACTTTACCGGTGACGACAGCACCGAAGACCTGGTAATGAAAGACGTTGCCCGCGGTGTATATAAAAAGGTGGTGCTGAAAGACAACAAGATTCACGGTGCGGTGATGTATGGCGACACCGTCGATGGCGCCTGGTATTTCCAACTGCTGCGTGATGGCACCGATGTGTCGGATTTTCGTGATTCATTGATGTTCGGTCAGGCCCATCTGGGTGACTCGGGCCATGGCGGTGAGAATGCCGCTTCGGCCATGAGCGACGACATGGAAGTGTGTGGTTGTAACGGTGTATGCAAAGGCACCATCGTTAATGCCATTACCGATCAAGGTTTGTTTACTCTGGAAGAAGTTAAGATCCACACCAAGGCGGCTGCCTCATGTGGTTCTTGTACGGGGCTGGTGGAGCAGATTCTGGCCTCGACCGTGGGTGACTATTCCGATACACCAAAGAAAAAGGCCATGTGTGGTTGTACCGACTACACCCATGACGAAGTGCGTCATGCCATCACAGATAACAAACTGACCACGATTCCGGCAGTGCGTGAATTTCTGGAATGGAAGACTCCCGATGGTTGTGCCTCATGCCGTCCAGCCTTGAACTTTTATGTGCTGGCCGCTTGGCCGCAAGAAGCCAAGGATGATCCGCAATCACGTTTTATCAACGAACGTGCCCACGCCAATATCCAGAAAGATGGAACTTACTCGGTTGTGCCACGTATGTGGGGTGGGGTGACCACGCCCAACGAATTGCGTGCCATTGCCGATGCCGCCGAAAAATTCGACGCCAAGATGGTGAAGGTCACTGGCGGTCAGCGTATCGACCTGTTCGGAATCAAGAAAGAAGACCTGCCTGCAATCTGGGGTGACCTGAACAAAGCCGGCATGGTGTCTGGCCATGCCTATGGTAAATCGCTGCGTACGGTTAAGACCTGTGTTGGTTCTGAGTGGTGTCGTTTTGGCACGCAAGACTCAACGGGTCTGGGCATTCAGATCGAAGAGATGACCTGGGGTTCGCAGACACCACACAAGTTCAAAATTGCTGTGTCTGGTTGTCCGCGTAACTGCGCTGAGGCGACTATTAAAGATTTTGGCGTAGTGTGTGTCGATTCCGGTTATGAACTGCATGTCGGTGGTAACGGCGGTATCCACGTGCGTGCCACCGATCTGCTGACGCGAGTGGCGACGGAAGAAGAGGCCAAGGAATACTGTGGCGCCTTCATGCAGCTGTATCGAGAGGAGGCCCATTACCTAGAGCGTACTGCACCGTGGATTGAACGCGTCGGTTTGACGCATGTGAAACAGAAAGTGGTGGAAGACGAAGTGGGACGTAAGGCCTTGTATCAGAGTTTTCTCGAGTCACAGGAAGTATTCAGATTCGATCCATGGGCCAAGGAGGCCGAGGATCAGGAGACACGCAGGGCGTACATACCGATTAAGAAGGTTGGCTAAGGTTGTTAAACCACCACCATATAAATGTAGGGTGGGCAGGTGCCCACCAATCCGTGCCGCCAGGCATACATTAAAAAATGATTAGTGTTGCAGTTTAGCGCTGGATTCCGGTATTCGCCGGAATGAAGGTGCAAATTAAAGAGGTTTCGAGTAAATGAGTAACTGGATTGAAGTTGGAGCGCTGGATGAAATCCCTAAATTGGGTTCGCGAGTTGTTGAAACCAAAAAGGGTGATATTGCCGTGTTTCGCGCTGCCGATGATCATGTGTTTGCCTTGCGTGACAAGTGCCCGCATAAGAATGGTCCGTTGTCGCAAGGTATCGTCCATGGCCATGTAGTGACCTGTCCACTGCATAACTGGAATATTGATCTTGAATCTGGTGAAGCTAAAGCGCCGGATGAGGGGTGTGCTGGGAAGTATGAGGCCAAGGTTGAAGCGGGTGTGGTTTATCTCTCTTTGTAGACTTCTGAATTGTTTCGTCGCTCTGGGATTTAAAGAGTATAAGCTAAGGCCGGGGCCTATAACTTTAAGTTAGAGAGAGTTACTAGATTCCGGCCTTCGCCGGAATGACGGGAGGCTAGAAGTCATTAAGCGGGTCCGTATAACGTAACCTCGTCATTCCGGAGCATACCCAAAGGGCACAAGGGCCGGAATCCATTAATAACGACGGGGGAATGAGTGAATAAGCAATCATGTGTTTATATCCTGGCCAGCAAGCGCAATGGGACTTTATATGCCGGTGTGACATCTGATCTAGTGAAAAGAGTCTGGCAACACAAAAATAATCTAGTTGAAGGTTTCACTAAGAAGTACGGTGTACATACACTGGTTTGGTTCGAACAACATGAAACGATGGAATCAGCGATTAGCCGAGAGAAAGCGATCAAGAACTGGAAACGAGATTGGAAGATAAAAGTGATTGAGGAGATGAATCCTCAGTGGCGTGATTTATACGAAGACATATCATAAATACTCGTCATTCCGGCGCATGCCGGAATCTAGTGGTACTCACTCAGTTGTTTATAGATTCCGGCATGCGCCGGAATGACGGGGTCGTAGGAATGGCGGAAAATAATTAAGTAATTTATGACTAAAACAACATCAACAACCTGTCCCTACTGTGGCGTCGGCTGCGGTGTAATTGCCACAGTCGATGCTGAACAAAATGTAAGTATCGCAGGGGATAAAACTCACCCAGCCAATTTCGGCCGTCTATGTTCCAAAGGTTCAGCGCTAGGCCAAACCACCGATCTGGAAGACCGTTTGCTCTATCCACAAGTGGTTGGACGGCGCAGTAGCTGGGACGACGCGCTGGATACTGTGGCAAATGGTTTTAGCCGCATTATTAATGAACACGGCCCGGATGCGGTAGCGATGTATGTTTCCGGCCAGCTGTTGACAGAAGATTATTACGTCGCCAACAAGCTGATGAAGGGTTACATCGGCACGGCTAACATCGATACCAACTCACGTCTATGTATGTCTTCATCCGTGGCGGGTCATAAACGGGCCTTCGGTTCAGACACAGTACCCTGTTCTTACGAAGACCTGGATCGGGCCAAGCTGATAGTCCTGGTTGGATCAAACACTGCCTGGTGTCATCCGGTGTTATATCAACGCATTGTGCTGGCCAAAAAGAAAAACAGCGATCTGCAAGTGGTCGTGATTGATCCGCGCAAGACGGCAACCTGTGATGTTGCCGATATCCATTTGCCACTCCGTCCCGGCACAGATTCCTTGTTGTTTAATGGTCTGTTGACTCATCTCGACAGTGTCGGCGAGACGAATGATATGTTCGTTAACAACTTCACTGAGGGGCATGAGGCTGCATTGGCAGCGGCGAAAACTTCGGCGCTGTCGATAGCGAGTGTTGCTGAAGGCTGCGGACTTGAAGAAGCAGATGTGGCGGAATTCTTCCGCCTGTTTGCACGCACCGAACGCGTCATCACCGTGTATTCACAAGGCATTAATCAGTCTTCCAGCGGAACAGATAAGGTTAACGCCATTATTAACTGCCATCTGTTTAGTGGTCGCATTGGCCGCCCTGGGATGGGACCGTTTTCCTTTACTGGTCAACCCAATGCCATGGGTGGTCGTGAAGTGGGTGGTTTGGCCAATATGCTGGCTGCCCATATGGAAATTGATAATCCAGAACATCGTGAGTTGGTGCAGGAGTTCTGGCAGTCACCTGTTATTGCCGATACTAATGGCTTAAAAGCGGTTGACCTGTTTAACGAGATTGAGGCGGGTAAGGTTAAGGCGGTCTGGATTATAGCCACTAATCCCGTGGTGAGTCTGCCTGATGCCGATCGAGTTAAGGCAGCGCTGGAAAAATGTGAGCTGGTGGTTGTGTCAGATGTCATGAGTGAGACTGATACAACACCTTATGCAAATGTATTATTGCCGGCACTGGCTTGGGGTGAGAAAGATGGCACGGTGACCAATTCCGAACGGTGCATTTCGCGCCAGCGTGCTTTTTTAGCTGCACCGGGCGAGGCAAAAGCGGATTGGTGGATTTTTTCTGAAGTTGCAAAACGGATGGGATTCACTGATGGCTTTGCTTATGAATCGTCAGCGCAGGTATTTCGTGAACATGCTGCACTGTCGGGGCATAAAAATAATGGCCAGCGCGATTTTGATATTTCTGAATTAAGTGGATTGGCTGATGCGGAATTTGATGAGCTTGTTCCAATTCAATGGCCGGTGGTGAATGGTAAAGGTACGCCACGCATGTTCAGCGATGGACGTTTTTATACGCCGAACAAGCGCGCACGTTTTGTAGCCGTTGAGCCGCGTCCACCGAAACATCCATTGACGGATGATTTTCCCTTCACGCTGAATACCGGCCGCGTGCGTGATCACTGGCATACCATGACACGCACCGGTAAAGCGCCGCGTTTGAGTGACCACAGTCCGGAGCCCTATATCGAGATGCATCCGTTTGATATGCGTGATGTTGGTGTGAGTGATGCAGCCTTGGCCAAAGTGTTTAGTCGCTGGGGTGAGGTGACGGTTCGTGTGCGCAGTGATGACGGCCAGCAACGTGGCAGTGTGTTTATTCCCATGCACTGGAATGACCAGTATTCCAGCCAGGGCAGGGTGGATGCATTGGTCAACCCGGTGGTTGATCCGATCTCCGGTCAACCGGAATCTAAACAAACACCTGTACGCGTAACTGCCTACACACCTGCCTGGCATGGCTTTTTGTTAACCCGGCGCCGCTTGAATCTTAAAGGCGCCAGTTATTGGGCGCGCGCCACGGGTGATGGCTTTTACCGTTATGAAATTGCCGGTGACCAGGCAGAACAAGACTGGCCAAGCTGGGCTCGGAGTATGTTATGCCGATCGGATGATGATGTTAACTGGATAGAATTTCTTGATGCCAAGGCACATCGTTACCGCGGTGTACGGATGGTGGGCAATCGGGTAGAGAGTTGCATTTTTATCGCGCCATCACATGAATTGCCATCACGCAGTTGGCTGGCGGGATTGTTTGGCCAAGAAGCGTTGTCCGAAGACGAGCGTAAAGGTTTATTGTTAGGTAAACCACCCGAAGGGCAGGCTGATGTTGGCCGTATAGTCTGCGCCTGTTTCTCGGTGGGGATCAACACCATTACAGCTGCGATTAAAGATCAGAATCTAAAAACAGCTGAAGAGATTGGTCAGGCCTTGGAAGCGGGTACCAACTGTGGTTCGTGTGTGCCGGAGTTGAAGTCCATAATAAGTGCGCTCTGATATGTCTAGTGTTTTGAACAACCGTAGCCTCAACGTGTATGCAAGCACTAGCCTGACCAGGATATAGAAGGATTGGCTGGATATGTTTCGCGGTTCTTCCAGATTGTTTCGATATCAGAAAATAATAATATGGCTATACTTCACCATAGGCACAAGAATGGCAAGGTGGTTTCTGTCATTTATTCAAAGAATAAAATCACCGCATTCAAACTTGCATAAAGTGTAAGGTCTATTAGGTTGAATGCGATTACGAATAGTCTAGATATTGATTAGACTTGACAAACTTCCGTTTACTGGCAAAACTGATCTACTCTGGCCGGTATAAATAATATAAGTAACCGGTTTGTCTTTAACCTAAATAAGGAAGTGATGGTTAATGATAGATGCCGCGATAAGTCATATTGCTACGCAGTTAAATCAACATCTGATGCGGACTTATGGTCTGAATGAAGATGTGGTTGTGGTTTCCAATATATTAGAACAAGATGGTGCAGTTGCGACCCATGTAAACAACAAGATTGTTGTTTCCTTAGTCAATATAGAAAAAGACTCTGTCCCCTACCGCCAGCAGAATGCGTCCAGTGTCGGCGCGGCGCGTTCGGTTGTCACGAATCCTCCGATTTACTTCAACTTATACCTGATGTTTGCCAGTTATTTCAGTGGCAATAATTACCAGGAAGGCTTGAAGTTTATTTCCAATACCATTAGTTATTTTCAAAGCCAGGCTGTATTTGATCAGCAGAATTCACCAGGCATGAACAAAAATATCAACAAGCTCATACTGGACGTTGAAAACCTCAGTATGAATGACCTGAGTAATTTGTGGGGTATTCTGAGTGGCAAGTATCTACCTTCCGTGCTTTATAAAGTCAGAATGGTGACTTACGACGCAAGCACCGTGAAGAAACAGGCGCCCAGATTGTCAAGACCTGAACCTTCATTGAGCCATTGACCAGGGATTAGTCCAACATGGGGGCGTATCAAACATTACTCACTATTGCGGTAGAGCATAGCTTCTTCGCTAATGGCGTTTGCTCGTGTCTGGATTTTCAGCCAACAGAAAATACACGCCGTATCTTTAATAACGCCGGTCTTATTCCTAAAAAGACAATTGATGGCATCCAATTACTCTATGATGAAAATAGAGTAGAGGCATTGCAGCTCTATGCTGAGGATGAGCAGGAGCCGCTCTGTTTTGAATTTAAGGTCTATTCCACTGATCCTGAGTTTAGAAGTTACTCGGAGCCATTCGCAGATATGGCGGATGGGATTCTCTATTTCGATAATCGCGCGACGAAATCAGTTAAGGGAAAGCGCAATTTGAGTGCATCGAAATATGTATCAAATAAGGATGTCAAAAAGCCGGATGCTAATGAGCTGGAAAGTGTTATTACTCAGAGAGATCGACTGCTACCCCCGGTATTTGTGCTAAAAATCTACGCCTCTGCAAATCCGAGGCCTCTTCTGAAGCAATGGCTCAAGTCTGATCTGACGAGATATTCTATCGCCTTCAATGCCAGGCAAACTTACTGGAAATACTACGTGCTCGGCCAGATGGCTAAACAGGGTTTATCTATATCCGATCCGGATAATCAGGTGGAATTTGAGCCATTGGGTGAGACATCACTGTCGGATCAGCGGGTTGCTTTTGCTTTCAGAACCAAGCGAAGCATCCCCTTGAATGAACGCTATGATTTTCGCTTTCAATTGAAAGAGGAAGGCTTGGGAGGTGAAAAGGTTTTAATTAATAGGTTGCCCGTCGCCTGTTTGACTCAGACTGGAAAAGAAATGCTTGCTGAACAAGGAATGCTAGTGTCGGAAATCTACATTAACAGCTAACAATAAAGAGGGAGATATTATGGGACAAATGAAAACGCCTGGCGTTTACATTGTTGAAAAAAACGCCTTTCCAAATTCTGTCGTTGAGGTGGCAACAGCGGTTCCTGCTTTTATCGGCTATACCGAACGAGCCGATAATAAAGGTAAGTCGCTGCTGAATAAGCCGTGGCGAATCACTTCGATGTCGGAGTTTCATAACTATTTCGGCTTTGCGCCTAGTCCACAGTTTAGTATTGAAGAGAAATCTGGGGATTCGAGCGATGAGTCGGATTTTACCCTGAACGGAACGGAGTATCAGCTAAACCAAACTGCTGGTAATAATCTGCTCTATAATAGCATGCTGTTGTTTTTTCAAAATGGCGGCGGCCCTTGTTATATCGTCTCGGTAGGTAGCTATGATGATGACGTAGAAGCAGACAAGCTGCAAAAAGGGATTGGCCTGTTGGTAAAAGAGCAAGAGCCAACCATGGTCGTTATTCCTGAAACTGTGTTGCTGGACGAGCAAAACAGCATCAGTGTACAACAGGCTGCGCTGGCGCATTGCGGTGGCAAGATGAAAAGTCGCATCGCCATACTTGATGTCTGGGGTGGTCAACGTGACCGTCAGGATCCCTCCGGTGACTGCATCGAGAATTTCCGCTCGGCCTTGGGTATCAATTACCTGGATTATGCTGCTGCCTATTACCCATGGGTGAATACAACCATTGTTCAGGATAAAGATCTGAGTTACGACAATATTGCCAATAGCGATATTCTGCAAAACCTGCTGCGGACTGAAATTGGTATTCCCGATTCAATTGACGACTCCACCCCGGCAAAAATTGCGCAACAGGCTCAGGCGATTAGTGACATTACCAATGCCTGGGAAGACAAGGCCGAAGATGAAGTCTTCGCCGTGAAGAGCTTGTTAAACAAGAGCCTGATTGCCATGAGTCCACTCTTCGGCAACATACTCGGAGCAATCAAGGATAAGCTTAATTTGTTACCCCCTGCCGCCGCGATGGCGGGTGTCTATACCATGGTAGATAACTCTCGTGGTGTATGGAAAGCGCCGGCAAATGTCAGCCTGAGTGCAGTGATATCCCCTGCGGTTAATATCACTCATGATGAGCAGGAAGACCTGAATGTCACCACACAAGGCAAATCCATCAATGCCATTCGCACTTTTATTGGCGAAGGCACTTTGGTTTGGGGGGCAAGAACGCTGGATGGGAATAGTCTCGACTGGCGTTATATCAATGTGCGCCGCACCATGATCATGCTGGAAGAATCAATCCGCCTGGCTACCAAGGCATATGTCTTCGAGCCGAACGTTGCCAATACCTGGGTTACCATCAAGAGTATGATTCGTAACTTCCTTACCGGCATCTGGAAACGTGGTGGCTTGGCAGGGGCTGTGCCTGATGATGCTTTCAGTGTTCATGTGGGCCTGGGTGAGACCATGACCTCTGAAGATATTCTTGAAGGGATATTGAGAGTGACAGTTCTGGTTGCGGTTAGCCGTCCCGCTGAGTTTATTGAAATCACCTTTCAGCAACAGATGCAGAAGTCTTAAGACTACTATCTGTGGGCTTTAGAGTGATTTTGACAAAAATAACTTTTTAAACATAAATAATAAGGGAGAAGTGTCATGGCTGATGACGGATCTGCACAATCCACAACCGTATGGCCCTTGCCGAAGTTTTACTTTCAGGTTAAATGGGATTCAGAAGTAATGTCGTTTCAAGAGGTGTCGGGTCTTGATGTAGAGTCTCAACCCATCGAGTATCGCCACGGCGATAGTCCTGAGTTTTCGACGATTAATATGCCCGGTATCAAAAAGTCCAGTAACGTCACCATGAAAAAAGGTGTCTTTAAATCGGATAACAAGTTCTGGGATTGGTTTAATCAAATCAAGATGAATACCATCAAGCGTGTCCCTGTCACTATCAGCCTTCTCGATGAGGCCGGTGCACCAACCATGGTTTGGACACTTGCCAATGCCTGGCCAACCAAGATTACCGGGACGGACCTCAAGGCAGATGGTAATGAAGTCGCCATTGAATCGATTGAAATCTCCCATGAGGGGATTACCATCGATAACGCCTAACGGTTGAAGGATTATCAGGGGGGCGACGTGTGTTTCTGACACATCGCCCCTGTTGATTTTGAGCCTGAGGAGGATTTATGGCGGGTGATGGTTATCAACCCTCTGCGTTTTATTTCAAAGTTGGTTTCGCGGCGACGGCGGGGATGACTGATACCTCGTTTCAGGATGTCAGCGGGATTGCTTCTGAAGTAGAAACCGAACCCTATGTCGAGGGCGGTGAAAACAGGTTTGTTCATCAACTGCCGAAGTCGGTTAAACATCCCAAGCTGGTATTAAAGCGCGGTATTGGGTCAGCTACGTCACCGTTAGTGATCTGGTGCCGTTCTGTATTTGAAGGTGACTTTGCCTCAGCCATTAAGCCGATGTCGGTGATGGTGTCGCTGATGGATGAGAACAAGATACCAATTCGTGTCTGGTCGTTTGCCAATGCCTACCCGGTTAACTGGGATGTGGAAAATTTCAATTCAACTAAAAATGAAGTAGCCATCGAAAAAATTGAGCTGGCTTATAACTATTCTAATAGGGTGATTTAGGGGTAGTGTAATTTAGAGGAGTTCTGAATGATTGAGAAGGTTCTGATTAATTCGTTTTTCGTCATTCCGGCGCAGGCCGGAATCCAGAGTCCAGTGTTTAGAAAGCCACTGGATTCCGGGGCTCGACCCTATGTTCCTGACAGGGTCTACCTCGCCCATCCGTGGGCTCGTACGCTTTGCTTCGCCCGGCTTGTGCCCGTTCTTTGGGTAAATGACGAAATAAATCAGAGTGTCCTTAGAATTTCCTTAAGGTAATGTTAGGTCGGCGGAGTGACCAAGGCTTATGACTATTGAAGTAAAACAAATGATAATTAAATCAACCGTGGTCAGTGGGCGCACTGAGCAAGAACGTGTTGAGCACTCTGAGGTGGATATCGAACAGCTAAAAGAGATGGTGATGGAAGAGTGTAAAGAGCTGATTGCTGAAAGTCTGAGCGAGTTGCAGGAAAGATAAATGGCAACTGTAAGTTTAGGCTCGAAGAAAAAACTCAAAATATCGCCTTGCACGGTTGATGATAGCGGTAATGTTACGGTGGATGATGGTAGCTCCTTTGAAGTGATGCTGAATCCATCCAGCTATAGCCATGCCTATTCCATTGGCTATAACAAAAAAGAAGCAATCGGGCAGTTAGGATCAGATACAAAATTCAGTGGTATCAAGCCTGAAAAAGTCAATTTTGATGTTGTCGTTGATGGTACCGGTGTTGTTGAATCGTCAGATGCTTCGGATGTAAAAACCCAGGTCAAAGAGTTAACGGATATCGTCTATAAGTATGACGGCGGTGAGCATGAACCCAGTCATGTCAGAGTGTTATGGGGCAGCCTGATCTTCTTTGGCCGACTCGAGACGATGTCGGTGGAATATACCCTGTTCAAGCCCAGTGGCGAACCGCTACGCGCCAAGATTAAGCTGAGTTTTTCTGGCTTTATGAGTAAGGAGGAAGAAGCACTTCGTGCCAACAGATCTTCTCCCGATTTAAGCCACCTGATTGAGGTCAAGGCGGGGGATACACTGCCCTTGTTGTGTTATCGCGTCTATAAAGACAGTTCCTATTACATGGAGGTTGCCAAGGTCAATAATCTCACCAATTTTCGAGATATAGCGCCGGGCAGCAAACTTCATTTTCCACCACTGAGGTAAGTGATGTCAGATTCGCCGACAGTTAATAGCAGTGGTGTCATCAAACTAAGCATTCTGGCAAACGGTGCTCAACTTGATGAAGCTATTCAGGTCGCTTCGGTCTCTGTGACCAAGAGCATTAACAAGATTCCCTTCGCCAAAATTGTATTGCTGGACGGTGATATGCCCAGCCAGGATTTCCCTGTCAGTAATAGCGATGATTTTAAACCCGGTAGCGAAATTGAAATCAGTGCCGGTTATGAACAGTCTGAAGAAACCATCTTCAAAGGCATTGTCGTTAAGCATGGCATTAAAATTACAGGGGATAATTTCTCGCGCCTGGTCATTGAGTGCCGTGATAAAGCAGTAGCCATGACGATTGGCCGTCATAACGCTAACTATGTTGATTCAAAAGACAGCGACATAATCTCTACGTTGATATCAAATTACGCTGGTTTGAGTTCGGATGTGGGAGCAACAACAACCGAATACAAAGAGCTGGTGCAATATTACTGCAGCGACTGGGACTTTCTGTTATCACGTGCTGAAGTAAATGGTTTGTTGGTCTGTGTCGAGGACGGTAAGCTCACTGTTAAATCACCACAGATAAGCGACACACCCGAATTAAAAGTCTCGTACGGGGATGACTTGATGGAATTCCATGCCGAAATGGATGCCAGGTCTCAGCTGGCTGAAGTCAATAGTGCAAGCTGGGATCCAGGTACGCAAAAAATTGTTGAAGAAAAAGTTCCCCCAGAAACGCTGAATGAGCAGGGCGACCTGACATCAAAGAAACTGGCAGAAGTTTTAAATTTAAAATCCTTCCGCCTGCAATCACCTGCGTTGCTGGAAAAATCTGCATTAAAGGATTGGGCTACAGGACAACAGGTAAAAGCAGGGCTGGCCAGAATTCGGGGGCGTATGAAATTTCAAGGCAGTGCCAAGGCGAAAATTGGTTCATTGATAGAGCTGGCGGGTGTTGGTAACCGTTTTAACGGCAATGTGTTTGTCAGCTCGGTTAATCATGAGCTGGCCAATGGCAACTGGATAACAGAAGTAGACTTCGGCATGTCGCCTGACTGGTTTGCTGAACAGCGGAATCTGGTGGCGCCTCCCGCATCTGGATTTTTGCCTGGCATAGAAGGATTGCAAATTGGTGTGGTTAAAAAGCTGGATGAGGATCCTAATGGTCAAAGCAGAGTCCAGGTGTCCGTACCAATTCTGCAGGCAGATACAGAGGGGGTCTGGGCCAGACTGGCAACCTTTTATGCCTCAAACCAATTTGGCGCTTTTTTCATTCCGGAAATTGGTGACGAGGTGATACTGGGTTATTTGAATAATGATCCATCTAATCCAGTTATTTTGGGAAGTTTGTACAGCAGTAAACTAACGCCTCCCTATGAGCTGACAGCAGACAATTTTACCAAGGCCATAGTCACCAGGAGTGAGCTTAAAATTGAGTTTGATGATGATAAGAAGATTACTACCATTATTACTCCTGGTAATAATAAAATCATACTTAGTGATGATGAAAAATCAATCCTGATGCAGGATCAAAATGACAACAAGGTAGAGTTGAGTCCGGATGGCATTGTGATGGATAGTCCTAAAGACATTAGTATTAAAGCAAAAGGTAAAATCACAATCGACGCTGTGGGTGAAATCAGTGTGAGCTC
>CALZIO010000053.1 GCA_945787785.1 uncultured Chromatiaceae bacterium | reverse complement strand
TCAAGGATATTTTTCGTTTTTGACCTGGCTAACTGTATGGTTATTGATCGCGTCTCGCTGTCCCCGGTAAAGAACGCATGAACCGATCTCTAGGCTCATCTAAAAAGCGTGAAACGTTAGTCCTTAAATAAACGCCGTATTATATCGACTCTGTATTGGCAGGATAGTCGTTCTCAGCTAAAATAGTTGATGATTTTAGTAGGTTATTAACATGAAGCATACGCTCCAGACACTGCCACTCAGCAACTCCTTTGCCAAACTGCCCGGCGATTTTTTCTCACAGGTAGCGCCAACGCCACTACAACACGAAACTAGGCTGATCCACTTCAACCAGGCGGCGGCTGAGTTATTGAAGCTTGACCCTGAGATTGTCCAAAGTCCGGAATTCAACGAAATCTTCAGCGGCAATCAGCCACTTGAGAATGCCGCCCACATAGCCATGGGTTATGCGGGCCACCAATTTGGTTATTTCGTGCCGCAACTGGGCGATGGTCGCGCCATCATGCTGGGCGAGACCACCAACAGCAAGGGAGGGAAGTGGGAGATCCAACTCAAGGGCTCCGGCATGACGCCCTATTCACGCATGGGTGACGGCCGTGCCGTTTTGCGATCTACAATCCGCGAATACCTCTGTAGCGAAGCGATGCATGGCTTGGGCATCCCCACCACCCGCGCGCTGTGCATTACCGGCAGTGACGACAAGGTCTATCGCGAACAGGTTGAGACCGCCGCCGTGCTGACACGCCTGGCCCCAAGCCACGTGCGTTTTGGTTCACTGGAATTCTTTTATTACCGCGACAAACACGATTTACTCAGGCAACTGCTGGATTATGTCATCGAACAGCACTACCCCGAGCTACAAGACAGCGACAATGCCTATCTGGCCTTGCTGGAAGAAGTGATCAAACGCACGGCCAAACTGATTGCCCAATGGCAATCCGTCGGCTTTTGCCATGGCGTGATGAACACCGACAACATGTCTATTCTGGGGCTGACACTGGACTACGGTCCCTATGGCTTTCTCGATTCCTATGATCCCAGACACATCTGCAACCATTCGGACCACCACGGCCGTTATGCTTACGACCAACAACCGGAAATTGGCCTGTGGAATCTCGCCTGCCTGGCGCAGACCCTGCTGCCATTCATCACTGAAGAAGCGGCCAAACATGCACTGAACCAATATGCGCCGCTTTACCATCACGCCTATCAACAACTCATGGCCAATAAACTTGGTTTTGAACAGCACGACGACAGCATTGAAGAGTTATTGACATCGTTATTGTCACAGATGCAACTCAATCAAACCGATTTCACTAATCTGTTTAGATCCTTATGTAATGTTGAACGAGATAACGACCAGCCACATGCCTCATTGCGCGATATGTTTATCGACCGCGACAGCTTTGATCACTGGTTTAAAGCGTATCGCGCCGCATTACAGACACAGGCCAAACCTGATGTAGCACGTCAGGCAGAGATGAAACGAATCAATCCAAAATTCATTTTACGCAATTACCTGGCACAGGCTGCCATCGAAAAGGCCGAGCAGAACAAAGACTACAGCGAAATCGATACGCTCATGCAGCTATTACAAAACCCCTTCGCCGAACATCCGCAGTTTGAACAGTATGCTGAACCACCCCCCGAGTGGGCCGGAGAAATTGCCGTCAGCTGTTCTTCATAAGCCTATTTCTGATACCATCTTTCTCCAACCAGAACTCAGTCACTGCGCACTTCAATACGAAGTTTACTCCTGAGAATCACATACATCATGACGCTTTCTAGAAACATCATTTTTTTTATTTGCGCGCTTGTCATTATCACAGCCGCCACATATTGGCCCGGCACTAGCGGGGGCTTCATACTGGACGACCACGCCAGCTTGAGCACTCTGTCAAAAAACGACGGCATCACAGACCTGAATTCTGCAATGCAATATGCATTGAGCGGCAAAGAGTCGTTTATCGGCCGACCACTCTCCAGGCTAAGCTTCACACTCAACGCGAGCACTTGGCCAACGGACCCTTACCCGTTTAAGATCACCAATATATTCATACACACGCTAAACGCCTTACTGCTATTTGCGCTGTTTTATATAATTCTCAAAGCTATGAATAGGCCTGCCCAGCAGGCCGCGGCTATTGCCTTCACTGCCGCTCTCTTCTGGGCAATCCATCCAGCCCAAACATCGACAGTACTTTACATAGTGCAACGCATGGCAGAGTTATCTACGCTATTTATCATTGCCGGGTTACTTTGTTATGTGCGCGGCAGGACATTACTATTTAAAAATCCAGGTGCCGGCTACACACTGATGAGCATCGGTGTCATTGTTTTTGGCCTGCTCGCTTTTCTGAACAAAGAGACCGGCATTCTCATCACTGTATTAATCCTGATTATCGAATTTACACTATTGAATAAGCCCGACCGCCCCAGGTATTGGCGTTACTGGGCAATCCCTATATTAGGTTTGCCAGTTCTAATCATTGCCGGTTATTTCATAATGATAATCGCTAATCACGAGAGCCATTACATTGCACGGAATTTTGGCTTGTATGAACGCTTGCTGACACAACCCAGAGTATTAATGGATTATCTGGTAAATTTTGCCTTTCCCTTCTCGACTCCTGCTATACAGCACGATCACTTTAGCTTGTCTTCCGGAATCGCCACACCTTTCACAACCTTAATCTCAATTCTCACCGTTATCGTTGCCTTGGTGTTAGCTGTACGAGTCAGGTTCAAACAACCCTTGCTGAGTTTCGCCATATTATGGTTTTTTGGTGCTCATCTGCTTGAGTCCACAGTGCTGCCATTGGAGATCTACTTTGAGCACCGTAACTATATTCCATTGATTGGCCCTAGTTTGGCAGCCGCTTATTATCTCTATGAATTCTTAAAAACAAAGCGAAGAGCTTTTCCCATAGTAGTTATAGTCATCGCAACCACGCTATTTGCTTTTTCCTGGCGCTATAGCTCAACCTGGGGCAATGAAGCCAGCCTGGCACAAACATGGGTAGATGAAGCGCCACAGTCTGTACGACGTCAGGTTTTCCTCTTAAATCATCACCTTCAATCGGCCGATATCGAAAACGCTCATCAAGTGGCGAGTACTAATTATAAAAACCATCCTGATAAGCTGGGCGCTCAGAGCTTTTATGTTGCAACGGCATGTTTGAACAATCGACTTGAGAAGCAGGACTATCAAAATTTAATTGCCTCGGTAAAGACGAAAAAGATTGATAGCGAAACATTTCCAGCGATGAGTCGCCTCTATGAATTCATTCAACGAGGTTATTGCAAACAAATATCCTGGCAAGGAATGGAAATAGTGCTTGATTCACTATTAGCAAATCCCAACATTGAACACTGGAGCTGGATCGAAGTTAACGCCTACAAGATGAAAGCGGAAATCAACCGCAACTTGAGAAGGTTTTCTAACACTGTTGCCGCCTACAACAAAGCCCTGGAGCTAGAGCCAACGATCAATGTGGCATTAAAATTAGCACATCTGTATATCTCAACGGGTGGGTTTGCGCAGGCGCAAAATTACATCATCCATGCGAAAATTATCGATGACATGCGCAGGCCGTGGACTCCCTCCCAATCAAAACTCATCGACGATGCAGAACAATCCCTCTCGGAGGCGATTGCACAACGTAACTCCGGCAGAGTAAATCAGCAAATTAATCGATAAGCAACGCTCTTACGATATCTTACTGATTCCGCATAAAATCAGCTGTTTTAAACAGCGAATGCAGTAACTGTTGCTTTAATAACGGATCGTCAATCTCCATCTCATCAAAAGCCTTTTTCATACACAACATCCAGGCATCACGTGCAGCTTCATCAACTGCAAAGGGCATGTGACGGGAACGCAATCGCGGATGACCATACTCTTCCATATACAATTGTGGCCCACCTAACCAGCCAGATAAAAACATGAATAACTTGTCACGCGAACTGGAAAGGTCCTGCGGATGCATGGCGCGGATAGCCGCTGCCTGTGGCAGGCCATCCATCAGATCGTAAAAGCGATTTACCAGCTTACGCACGCCAGCCTCACCACCGAGACGTTGATAAGGGCTTATCTCTTCATTTAGCATTTATCGTTTCAACTCTTTTGCCACAACAAAATGCGGTTATTGGCTGGCAAGGCATAGTCATGCTGAAATTTCAGACCTGCTTTTTGAGCCAGGGCGTCCAGATCATCAAAATCACGCACACCCATAAATGGATCACGCTGTTTAAGCCGCATGTCAAACATGACATTACTGTCGCTGGTATGTAGACCGGAGAAACTAAACGGGCCATATAAAATAAACAGTCCGCCAGGGGTTAATAAACGGCCGGCTCCGGCAACGAATGCCACTACATCCCGCCAATGCATGATGTGGGCAGTATTGGCGGAAAAGATGGCATCAACCTCAATGCTTGGCCATTCGCCCCGTAACACATCCAACTCAATTGGATAATGCACATTCTCAAGCTTCGCCTCATCCAGCCAGAGTTTGATGGCCTCATGATTTTCATCACGATCGCTGGCATACCAAACCAGGTGTGGCATCTTTGTGGCAAAATAGATGGCATGCTGACCGGTGCCGCTACCTACTTCCAGCACCGCGCGTTTATCTGCCAACAATGGCGCAATCACTTCAAGAATAGGATCACGATTGCGATCACAGGAATCAGCATAAGGTTTATTCATCTTGCACTCGATATTTCCACACACAGCAATTAAAGTAACACCATGGATAAAGAAAACACAGCTTCTCCGTTTGGCGACCCGGAATTGATGTTGAAACTGGCCAATTACCGTATGCCGTTTGGTAAATACGCCAATCGTTTATTAATTGACCTGCCTGAACCCTACGTTGTCTGGTTTGCCAACAAGGGTTTTCCCAAAGGTGAACTGGGCCAACTGCTAAGCATCGTGCATGAAATTAAGGTCAATGGTCTGGAGTATCTATTTGATCCGCTGCGCAAGGCAACACCTCGAGGACACTGATATTTTGTTCATTTACCAATTTAAACACCACACGTAAATCATACAAGCGTAAGTTATAAACATTATCATCAAGGCGATCCGGCTTATGATTTCTGCGCGGATCCAGCTGCAGCACTTCCACAATCAACAAACGCAACTCGGGATAAATATTCTCAAATTGATTCAGCTGTTGCTCAGCCTGGGTCGTGAAATTAACTTGTAAACGAGCTTGCGGCTGTTTGGTAAAACCGCTGCCGGCATCCGGAATGGCATCCACATAGGGTAAATAGGGTTTGATATCGATAATGGGTGTGCCTTCTATCAAATCGATACCCTTTAGATACAGCCGCAGTTTGCCCTTGTGTTTCTCGATACGCTCCAACTCAACAACTGACTGGCCAATATGGCTGGTACGGTTGGGCGTGCGTGTTGCCCACAGTCCAAACTGTGCACCATCCTGATAGAGCGGTGTTACGTTGAACCTCACTTCACCAGCCTGGCTTTGATGAAACATAAATATGACCCAGACATGGGAAAAGCCCTCCAGCCCCACAAAGGCCTCTTCACGATTGTAGGGCGGGTGGAACTCAATCCAGCCGCGCGCTGCAGAAATCAGCCCTGCTTGCGGTGGCGCACCGAAACGCTCCTTGAAGCAGGAGTGCATAACACCAATAGGTTCGAACTCAAACTTCACTGCTGACCAATTTCTGTTTGCGTGTGCGTCCGGGGCGGAAATAGTCGTGGTTATCGTAATAGGCTTCGTTGTTATTATTTTCATCCCAACCCGGCATACCCAATATTGGGAATGGCTGTAGATCTTTAGGTTGCTTCAGCACATCACCGCCACGAAGAATATCAACCAACTTGTTATCCAACCATTGAAGTTGCTGCATGTTTTCTTGCTGGAAAAAAGATTGATCAGTTTTAATCAATATAGAATTGGCTGTCATACCAATGTAAGGTGCCAGACCTTTTTCATACATGGCATGACCGAAGGTGATGCAGGCGAGATGATTCTGTAGTTCATCACGGCGCTTCCAGAACAACTCCTTCCATTTGAAGTCGCGAATCAACTGTAACAAAGATGCGTCTGATGAAACGATCACCGCGCCACCCTCATCAAACAAAGACAACATATTTTCGATCGGGGAACGGCGTCCTGACTCTACGCCACTTTCAATCCGTTGTTGTGCATATGGCAAGTGGATTGAATTGATCAAGGCCTTGGTCTTTGGAAACATAAACCAGGTCAGATACTGAAAAAAATCGTGCCAGTTTTCAGCACGGGTCTGTAGCTCACCGGTCATGTAAATCCGCGGCGCATAATGCTCTTCAAAACTGCCCGGCTTACCCTCCTGAACCACAATCCTGATTGGCTTGCCGGCTAGAGTCTGAATCGGCTCGGGCCATTCATCCAGTAAGCCTTGATAGGCTTCAAGACCAGGCCACTGCTCGAATGAGACGAACTCTTTTGCCAAGTGCAACAAGGGCTTATACATCGGTGACGCTGATGCAAAACTATGATTCCAGCCTGGTAGTAAATGACAATGCCTCAAGTATATCCCAGCCCTAGCGCTATATATTGATAACCAACACTATTTATGAAATTCGCATTATAGCGTGTGCCATGAGCAAAAAGCAGAATACCCAACGTAAGACAGACACTACCTGGCTATTGCTGACGGCAAGCTTCACCAGTTCAGTCAATCGCGTCTGGCACGACTGCCTAAAGATGGCCTTGAAGAGAGTTCGACCAGCGCCATTTTAGTCTGTGCCTACTTAATGGGCGCAGCTGAAAAGATTGAACATGACACTAATGGCTTGACGCAAACCATTGCCACACACCTGGGGACTGATGACAGAGGTGCCTCACACCTTATCGACACCACTCGAAGATTGATCGGCAAATACCCATTTATCGAAGAGATATTCAAAAGCGGCACACTCTCGGCCAATCTATGGCAGCTGAGTGGCAGCGAAACCAAGGCCACCACGCTAACTGATTTGTTACAACAAAATCAGAACCTCACCCTGATGGATCTGGATACTCATGACATAAAAATAAAACCTCACTTACCGAAAGCGAATAAAAAAACAAGACAAGAGTCCCGGCACAAAATATTTCTGCGCATTGTCTTAATCATTGTATTTCTGATTGCACTTGGCGTAGCTAATTATTTTATCTTGACTGCATTTTAAGGGACACTCTGATTAATTCGTTTTTCGTCATTCCGGCGCAGGCCCATTACTGTCCAGAATAATTAGAGCAGCTATGACCAGAAGTTATAATCACAACAACATGCTCAAAATAACAGCAAATATTGAAAAAATACTCGTCATGCTCGCGTAGGCGGGCATCCAGGGTCTCCGCAGTTAAATAGATTCCGGCCCTTGTGCCCTTTGGGTATTCGCCGGAATGACGAGTGTTAGTTTAGTCTCTTGCCAAAATTTAAATAGTTAAGTCTCAAACACGACTCTTGTTCCTCACACCAGTGTCGTACCTTGCTTATAATTAATTAATTCCGGACAGTAATGGCCCTGCGCCGGAATGACGAATTAATCAGAGTGTCCTAAGGTTTTATATTTGACGTTTTTCGCTTACGTATTGGCACAAAGCGCTGACAACACATAAACAATAAATCAGTGGGAATGCCTTACTTATTTTTTCCCGCCGAAATCATGACACCCCAGCAGAACAGTCAATTTACTTCACCGCTTCTTTACCCATATCAATAATCTCTTCGCTTTTCTTCAAAACAGATTCTTTGGTTTTATCGTAGACTTTTTCACCCTCGGAAGAGAGCCAACCCATTTGGTAGGCAATAGTGGCCGCAACAGCGATCACTATTACCGAGAAAATAATTTTTTTAATCATTTGGAGTTTCTTTTTCGAATTTGATTTTGTTAACAATATCAACCCTGAACAGCGCCATTTCAAACTACAGAACAATTCAGAGCTGAAAACATATTTCTGATATTCACCCTAAACCGATTAGCCTCAATTGCGAGCTCTATCGTAGGAATTCAAGGCATACGCCGCAATATTAACAGCTATTATGCTTCCACTAAGCTTTCGGTGTAAAATAGCCCGCTTCACTTTAATGAAATCGTGCAGAGTCGTGATTTTCCAAAGACTCCCTGAATAATTCAGTTTTTATAGATCAAGATGTTTGTCGAACACTATCGCGTGCTGGGGATACCCAGAACCGCAACCAAAAAACAAATCAAAGACGCCTACAAACGCCTGGCGAATCTCTGGCATCCTGATAAACGCGGTGGATGCACAGACGCGGAAGAGCGATTTAAACACATCTTATTTTCATACCAGGTTTTATCCGATGAGCAAAAACGATCACGCTATGATTTGGATTTGGCTACAAAGGAGATGGATGATAGCGCACCCGCTGAACAACATGCACTGCAACGAAGTTCTCGTAGGGAAGATAGCGCAAATTTTGATGTCTTTTTTAAAGATGCCAAACTAGATAAAAGTCGCCTTTGGAAATTGTCTTCCGTGGCTCTAATTGTTATGGGCATCGTTACTGCAGGAACCATGGTCATTTACACAGAAGATAGAAAATACCGTATCGATGCAAACTGGGAATCACGGATAGCTTCCACACAAGTGCCAGCGACATCAGTTTCGGCTGATGAATCAACAAAGACACAAGAATCCACCACCAGCCTGGCAGGGACGACTGGCGGAGACGACGCCAATGAAGCAAGCACATCAAACGAAGCACTCACTACCAACACAATCCACGACAGCGCAGCGTTGCCATCACCAGCAATCTCATCGCAGCAACCTGCGGCATTAGTTGCGCATGTCAAATCAACCAACGTGCAACAACCTGTTACAAATAACTTGGTAGTAAAAACCAGCAACAACATCAGTAAACAGAGAGAATCAAGCAACGCCGCGCCCACAAAAACAACCAACAGCAGCACGACCGTAGTCATAACGAAAAAATCTGCGCCGCCAGTTTCGGAAGAAAAGCTAGCACAAGCGAAAACTCCTGTCACTAGCAACCCGGCAGCTCAGGCCAACATCAATGAATTGAGCACAAAAAGCACAACGCCTAACACCAGCCCAGCTAAACAAACTAAGCTTATCGCCACAAATACTGCGAACAGCAAAGCTAGCATAAACAATCAAACGAATACCAACAGCAAGCCAAGGCAATTTAAGAGCAAGCCCACAGTAAAAGAAACCGTAATTGTAGATGCTGCTCAGATTGTAAAATGGTATGAGAACGGCCTAAAATACTACTCGGGGCAAAATAACTCCCAACAAAACTATACCGAAGCGGCGAGATGGTTTCGCATGGCGGCAGAACAAGGACATACAGGGGCACAAACCCTTTTGGGCACTATGTATTACGAAGGTAAAGGAGTCTTAAAAGACAGGAATGAGGCGAACAAGTGGTATCGTAAATCAAACGAACCATCCTCCACCATTAGTTCAACCGTATACCCTCCACCGGCATTGGCTCATTAGACTTTTTCAACAGTCTGTCTATTTAAGTTGACAGCCCAAGGCGCTTTAAAAGCGGCGAAAACACCTTGGTCCCCAGCCAACCACCCATCACTGAAATTACAAATGCGCTCAATGGATTGATAGCTATACTACCGGCAAATGCATCAAGACCCAGAAAGATGACAGCCCAGTACAATACAAACCCTGTCACTAAACCAATAGTACTACGCCACCACTTGGCATCTTTCTCCATGGCAAAAGCAAGCAAACCACCCACAAGCCCACCAAGTGCAGAAGCAATTAACAATGCAATCGGCCAGGTGACACTGAGTGGTACTTGCACACTGACCAGATTGGGTGAAGCTGCCGCCAAGATCACTTCACCTACTTTAGTAGGACTAAATGTTGTTCGGCCTTCTGCACTCCCGGCAGCGATAATGAACTCATGCGCACCAAGCAAACCGCCACCTTGCTCAATCGTGAGCAACACATCACGTGCTTCGTCTGTTTCTAATGGGACGCCGTCACCGCCCATCAACCGCACCACCAGTTCAGCCTCTTCCAGCAAAGAGATTTCAGGCGGACTCGCTTTGATCTCAATCTTGGTGATCGGCGCACCAAATATAACTGATAGTTGTTCCTCACCAACCAACTCCACATTTGGTGCAGCGCCCAGAAACTCCACCACAATTTTACCGGGGTGCTCAGACACCAGTTGCGTAGTACCGCTAAACTCGCCTTTTGGAATCAGCACCTCGGCAGGCTGCATGACTCCATCAGAGCTGATCAAGCGCAACTTGATGTCATTGTTTGCGTGTGCGCTATCACCACTCAGTAAACCATACACTGTGGCACTGTCTTTACCGTCAGCCAGTAATTTTCGTTGCGGCACGATGCGCAACTCCACCTGAGGCAAAATGCCTAGTTTAGCGCCGAGAATAGTCTCGATACTGAGCGTTCCGCCGCTCTCACCATTTCTCACGCTGGATGGCTCTATGGCTTTAAGCATCACGGCCGCATCCAACAACTCTTTGTCTTTAACAACCACCATCCAAATCCCCACCTCATTCACCGGAAAAGAAAAGTTCGTGGTGTTTTGACCTGACTCCATGACCACAGGGTGTATTGTTACCTCGCCATTCGGTGAAGTGACCTCCACTGACAGATCCCAGCTTTTTGATGAGTTAGCAAGCAAATTGTCTGGGTCCAGCAGTTGCACTTCGAGCGTGGATTGCTCACCGGTTTTGACACTGTTGTTGTCCACGGAGATGGCCAGCTTCACTGGCGAGCCCGCTTCTGCAACCGCAAGGCTTAACAAGGTAGCTAGAAATAGGCTACAGATAGAGTAGAGGCTCAATTTTCTTGATTGCCATGCCTGGGGAATTCGTAATTTATGTTTTAGTTTTTTTATTAGTGTCATCACTCTAATCCATAATAGACAAAAGCCGCCCAATAGAAAGGCTGGCTATAGACATCCTGCCGTTGCATCATACTCAACTGTGCCTGCCGAAAAGCACTGTACACAGCATGCCCCTGTTTTAGTTGGTGGTAAAATTCTGCCATCAACAATGCCGTGGCCTGATCATCGATCTTCCATAATGTAGCCGTGACAGCCGGTATACCTACCAGCAACAAAGTGTGCGCTGCACTTGAGACCGCCCCGCTGGCTGACACCGGAACACCATCTGCGCCAATCTTGGGCTGCCAAGTGATCTGGGTGAGATCAGGATCAATCGCAGTTTGACATGCCGACAACGCAACAAAACGGGTGATTTCATTCTGCGAGAGATCGAATAGCTCTTCCATCGCCATGGTGCCTCCCTTACCAGGAGCCAACAGAATTTGCGCCTGACCATCCAGCAGCTGTGCGTGGGCAGCAATATGTACAATCTCATGCCGCCCCCAATGAGCAGTGAAATTAGCCTTAGTGGCCTGGTCGCCAACGAACACCACACTATCAGGAAACAAGCGGCCGATCTGTTTTACCTCTTCTGCAGCGAATGGTAAAGCAAGCTTGGGATCACCCAAATCAGGATTGCCAAAGGCAACGATATCCAAGGTGGCAGCTACCGTGTCAGCTTCACGCATGGCAAATGTCTGGTCAGCATAAGTATGACTGGATAAATAGACGACTTGCATAGACTGTTGCAAGAACTGCCACTTCTCATCAGGGTCACGTTTGATGAGCGCTTCGAAAGGCAAATAGTTGAGCCACTTCACCGGCAATACCGCGAGATGGTTGATGTCGACTATTTGATTTTCGATTGGCGCAATCAACACATCGTAGAGCTCGGCCAGAGCATCAGCCAAGCTATTATCAGCACCAGGGCTCGGTTTAAACGGTTCATTTTTATTGCGGCCAATCTGAACAATGGCGTTGGCCACTTTATTCGCCAACACTTCAGCCGTGATAGCCATCTTTTCCACCACCACTTCATGTTCCTTTTTCACCACGAAAATATAGAGGGACTCAGCCGTAGCAAAGTAGGTAATGATGGCTAGATCCTCAGGAAAAGCATCACTGTGGCGAAAGCTGCGCGTATTGGGCACCACATCAAGGGTATGCTCAATACCACGATAACGTTGGCTTAACTTGAATACGACCTTGTTTGCCTCAAGCTCATTACTGGCCAAGGTTTCGCTGAGCTGCTCACGCACTTCAGAGTCTTGCACGATCAATAGCTGGTCCCGCACAAAAGCCCGTTCTGTTGACAGCTCTTTTAAGGCCTCAATGCCATTATCTCCACGGGTTTGACTTGAAACACGGGTGCTAAGTAAATTATCCCGCAAGGCACGTAAACGGCTGCGCTCTACATATTCCAGTGCAGCCTCCACATCCCCCTTTTCTAACAACAACTCAATCAGGTCAGCATAAAGATCACGGTTGACTTGTGTGAACAACCTCTGCGCCACCTCACCACCAACCACATCAGCACGGATGGATTCGAATATATCCACCGCTTCGCGGTAACTTTGTTCAGCGTCTTCAACTTTACCTAGTTGTTTTTGATAAAAACCACGGCCAAACAAGGCGACCCTGTGCCATTCCCGATCTTTAAGATCGCGATAAATCAATATCGCCTGATTAAAGCTTTCGATTGCTTGCAGCAACTGACCACTATCCCCCAGGGAATAACCCAGATGAATATACATTCGCCCGACACCGTCATGAAAGCCACTCGATTCAAAATAGTCTTGCGCCACCCGGTAATGTTTTATGGCATCAGTATAATTGCGCATCGCATAGGCATATTCACCCAGATTTCTTAAAGCCATGGCCTCGCCGAGTTGATCACGAAAGCGTTTGTGCTTGGCTAATGCCAGATCCAGTAATTGTTTTGCCTTCTCAAGATTCTTGTTTCGGTCTCCCTCTACACGATGCAAATAGAGCTCTCCCAGAATGCGCATGGTCATGGCGCGCTCATTGCCAAGTCCTCGACGTTTATAAATTGATGATGCCTCTTGATATAAGGATAAAGCTTGCTCGTAATCGCCTTGTTGGCGATAGACTGCGCCAAGCACAATCAACGCCTCGGCTTGCAGTTCATCTTTGTTTGTCTGCTTACTTAAGTGGATGGCCTGCTGCAGAAATTCATGCGCCTGCTGGTAGTTACGAAGATTCAGCTCCAGATTACCCAAATTAATCAGGCTGCTAGCCTGCAATGGCAAGGACTTTAGCTGTTCAGCGGCAAGCAGCGCGGCATCCAAACTCTGACGTGCCTGCTGCCGATCACCAACCAGTGTGTAGAGGCGGGCAAGATTGTTTAGGGTACGCACCTTACCCACATCATCTCTTGCCTGCTCCTGAACGACTACCACCGCATTGAAATATTCGATAGCATCCAGATAATAGCCTTGACCAAACAGGGATAGTCCTGCTTTAGAAATCTTTTTAGCCACACGCTTTTTTTGCGGTGAAGCTTGTGCCTTTGCTTGTAAAGCCTCTAGCTCTAAACGGTGTTTTTGTCGCGCTTTGTCACGCTCGCTATCACTAACCAATACTTGTAAGTCACTGTCATTCGTTGCCGCCATTGTTACGCAACTGATTAACAACAGCGCCAACAACACAACAATGCCGCTGGGTTTGATTAGCACCAAGTGCAACATACCAACGAGTAAGCTTTCATTATATTTATGCGTTGTTGTTTTGTGATTAGGGATCTACATTTATCGTCCCTATCACTGTGCTTGGCAAACCAGGCTCAATACTGATGACGCTGATGCTATTACTAATAGAGTTAGCCACATAGACGCGCGTCCCCTGCTCATTCACCACCACACCGCTTGGGCCTTTACCCACACTCAATGTTGACACCACAGCAGGGAGGATATTTGCACTTAGTCCCCAGGGCTCAATCACCGATACCGTACCATCGTAGTAATTAGTGACATAGGCACGTTTCGGTACACCCTGTAAATTGGGAGTAAACGCAATATCGGTTGGGCGTTGACCAACTGTCAACGCAGCGGTGGCGGGTGGGACAGCACTGCTGATCGGCAGTTCTATGGCAGATACTGTATTGCCAATCTTACAAAACTCATCATCTGCATCGCCGCATAAAAATGATCGATCACCACTATGTAAAACAAACGCGGTTCTCTCGTCAGGGCTAACGGCAATCTTGCCGGGATTGGCACCCACCACCTCAATTTCGCTTTGTGTACCATCCAAATCAATTTCAACAATGGTCGCACGATCTAGACCATTCACATGGGTTGTATTGTAACTGGCTACCATAGCGCGCGAATTAGACAAGGCCACACTAACAGGACGAACAATGCCCTCCTGAAATGTCGTTGCCGGATCAGTAAAACTGCCTTTTGAAACGGCATTATTCAAAAAATCAGACACATAAATCACGTCATCACTAAGACCAGAAGTATTTACTCTTACATCACCATTTATTAGAAGCGTCGCTCCAGGATCAATCGTGACAGACAACAACCACTCACCATAGCCATCAAAATTAATCACCTCAAATGGCGGTTGCAGATCAACCTGCGACAAAAAGTTACCTGGCTCTCTTGAATTAGGATAAAAATCACCAAAATTGGCAACAAAGGCTTTGGTATTGTCGCTGCTGATCGCCACATCAACTGGGCCACGTCCGGTGGTAACGAAATTCCCGCTGGTATCTGTCAGCTCAATCATATCCACCACATCATCCACGATACCCACACCAGTGACGTCGATCACTGATATCCGAGTGTCGGGTGTGCGCGAAAATCCCGCATTACTAACAATCACCTGATTGTTTACCTGCTGGCGTGTAGTAATTTCAATATCACTGGGACGAGACCCCACCGGCAGGGAAGATAAAAACTGACCGTCGTTACCGGTTGGATCGACATCGATCACCGACACGGAATCACTGCCGGTATTGATCGCGTATAGCTTGGTGCCGTTTGAAGTCAGGGCCAGTTTGGTAGGTCCGGCCCCGCGTACACTGATAGGCGAACTTGGAATAGTATTGCTGGCCACATCCAGCACCGATACTGCATGCGGGTGGGTGATATATAACTGTAAGCTATCCGCTGACAACACCATACTGGTACCACGCGCCACAGTTTCTATACTATCGGCAATCACGCTGGCATTGTCAGTAATGGTGTCGGTCTTGAGGCTTGATACGCTCCCTTTGCCCGTCGTGGTGTCGTTACAAGCGGATACTGAATAAAGCTTCTCATTATCACCTGTGATGACCACGCCCAAGGGAGCATCTCCAACCGTCACCACCCCCGGCAATACTGTGTTATTCGCCACATCGATAACACTGATGTTATTACCTACGGGATTACCCTCCAGTCCACACAAATCATTTTCAGCACCACTATAGCCGTGGGCGATATAGACACGATCACCTTCAGGACTCGCCACGAGTGCCATTGGCCCTGCATTCACAGGCAAAGTATCGACTACGGCACCCGTGCTGGTATTCAATACCGAAACGGTGCCATCATCGCGATTGCTCACATAAAGATGACTGTCATCTGGCAGCAAGGCCAGTCCTGTGGGTTTGGCGCCCACATCAACCCTAGCCATGACCAGCTCGGTCTCGGCATTTATGATGACAATCTCATTGCTGTCACGATTGGCAACAAAGACCTGAGCGCCATCAGCACTGATAACCACCGCGTTCGGTCCCTGACTAACTGTACCGACTGCTAGATCGATTGTGTTACTGACACTATTACTGCCCAAGTCGATGACAGACACACTATCGCCTTTGGAGTTGGCAACAAAGGCCTTGTTTAAATCAGGGTTAATAGCCTTATCGGAATTAGGGGTAATGGCCATGGCAAAGGGATTTGCCTCAACTGTGAGATTCGCGACAACGCTATCACTACTTGTATCTATAATCGCAACTGTGTTGCCAGCCAGATCAGGGGTACCGAAGCTGCTCACCAGCACCTTTTTACCATCCGGCGACGCTACTAAAAAGCGCGGCCCAGCGGGCACATCCAACACGGTAATGACTTGGTGTGTTTTGGTGTCGATGACTGAAACAATATTATGAAGATTGTCAGCGACGTAGAGTTTTTTGCCGTCTGGCGTGACAGCTACCGCATTTGTTTCGCCACTCATTAGCAAAAATGCTGCTGGTTTAAGTGCAGGCCCACCCGGAAACACGACCAACGGAACGGTCACAGGTGCCGACACGCTTAGCAGGATGGCCACTGCAACAACACCGACGATAGCGGCCACACCTGCACCTCCGCTGCCACCGCAACCTACAAGCATCAAGCTAGTCCATACTGCAGCTAACCGAGTTCGAAAACGCATCATTCCACTGCTAATACTCATCACCTTAAACTCCTTTACCCAGGCTTGGCCAGTTACAACATTTTGTTATGATGGAACTCAGCCAATAATATCCCTTTATTATGCATACCTATTATCTTCCCAGCGATTAATGCGCTAACGAAGACAGCTTCACCCTATACTATATTAAAGGAATAGATTTCTGAGAAGGATTGTCAAGTTAATAAGCACAACAATTATGTTCAAACAAACAAAGAGCTCTATGAAATACATTAACAACGGTCACGTGGGAACACATAATGCATATCTGGGTTGATGCCGATGCCTGCCCTGCAGTGATCAAGGATATCCTGTTCCGCGCTGCGGACCGGGTTGAACTACCGGTAACACTGGTCGCGAACCACTCATTGCGTACGCCACCTTCGCCTTATATCAAAAGCATCCAGGTTCCCCCAGGATTCGATGTGGCCGACAACCATATAGTCAAACATCTAGAAGCAGGTGATCTGGTCATCACTGCCGACATTCCACTGGCAGCCGAGGTGATTGAGAAGGACGGCCACGCCCTTAATCCACGCGGTGACTTTTATACCAAAGAAAATATTCGTCAGCGCCTAAACATGCGTGACTTTATGGAAACCCTGCGCAGCAGTGGCGTACAAACTGGTGGTCCCAACGCATTGAATCAACGTGATCGCATGAACTTTGCCAATCAATTGGACAGCTTCCTGGCCAAACAGAAAAAATAGTTTAATCCGCAGTAACTACTGGCACGCTCGATAGCAATGGATTGGATATCCTTAGAACCCACTTCCCCACTAAGGGCAAGTGGTATTCACACCACAGACATTGACACCTATCTCAACACCAGCACCGTTGACCTGGGGGTTCGCATCACCACCATTATTATCAGCAAACACATTCATCCCATAACCCACCCCAGCGGCAGTCGCCAGCCCGAATCCCGCGTTGCTGCGTACCACATTGTTGAGAATCACGGAGCGCCCGAGAACCCGAATCCCGACACTCCCGTTGTCACTGACGCTGCAGTCCTGCACCAGGTGTCCCTGGCCTTCCAGGTTCATGCCCATTCTACTGTTATTCAGTAGACGAACATCTATGACGCGTACACCAGGAGCACCAGAGGCCTGGGGAAAGGTAGCAAGCGAAAAGATTCCATGACGTCCAAAGCCACTAATCGTGCCATTTCGAATCTCACCATTCTCGGCATTGTTAGCAAGAAAAACGCCGTCGGTGAAAAAATCCGGGGTACTACCGGTAATGCTGAATCCATTCAGGTCCAGCGTCACATTTGGCGCGCTGATCCGTACTCCGCTGCTTGGGCCGGCATTTAGATTACCCGTCAAGCGGTAACTTCCAGAGCTGCTAATGGTGACCGGAAATCCTGGCGTATCACCGGTGGTAATGCCGCCAGCCATTACTCGGACCTGATTAATCTCTATAACACCATCCACGGCATGGGCCAGGTTCTGACCGACAATGAGCAAAGATATAAATGTCCAGCGCAGTAATTTACGGTGCAAGATTACATCCATAGTTTGAACCTCCTATTAATAAGGACGCAGTTTTCATCCAGGCTGCGTTACGTAAGTTTGTTATGTAAAAGCTTAAGGGCAATCTGTGCGGCCAAAATCCTGACTAAACACGGCTAAATCAGTTCCATCTACATCACCGTCGTCATCAAAGTCACCTTCACAGATAGGGCCAGTAGAACAGTCTGTTCTGCCAAAATCTTCACTGAACACAGCTAAATCAGATCCATCCACATCGCCGTCGCCATCAAAATCGCCTTCACATGCCGGCACATCCAGTTGAGTTACTGCAAGCGCATCGATATCAGCGCTGCCTAAGCTGGCATGTTCAGTCGAGCCATCGTAAATGAGAGTCCATGTATCTGACAGTAAACGATACTCCAGTATGTCTTCGTCATCGAATGCAGTGCGACCTACTCTGCCACTTCCGTCAAAGGAAAGCAGCAAATTCCCGCTTTTCAACACATGAACGCCATCAACATCAAGCGCTTGAGACAAACCAACATCCGAACCGTCGAAATACTTTGAAAAACCTTTTACCTCGTTATATCTGACCAGATCTTCATCATCCACACTAAAACCTAGTGACACACTGGTATCAAAGGAAAGAATAAGATCTCCATTTCTAACACCAATGGCATCCACCATGACACCAGGCGCTATTCCAAGCGCCGACGCATCAAATATCACTTGATAAGTAAAAGCAAGGCCGTTAAAACTAACCTTGATTACGTCACCTGGTTCAGCTATTACTCCGCTAAAATTTAAGGTCGTATCAAAAGAAACCAGCTGGTCTGTCTTATTTAAACGATGATAAGCATTAAGATCAGAAGACGCAGGTATAAATCCCAGACTAGTCAGGCTTACACTACCCGCCAAATCATCTTGCCCTGCATCTTCATCATTAAGCACCGTTTTAGCTAAGCTCGCAGTAATGTCAGGCGACAGAGTGATATTCTGTAACGGCGTCGCCGCACTAAGTGCCGAGGCAAAAAAAGTAACAGCCGCTGATAAAGTCGCAACTAAAATCTGCTTAAACTTGCCCTCGCGAGTTAAGAATAGTGGATTTTTACGCTTGTCGTATCCATACATTGGCAACTCCTTGGTTTTAGATGCCATATAAAAATAATTCACCGATATCCATCGGTGTCCGGCCGCTATCACAAGTACCGCTCGATTAGTGGCTTGAATTGCCTCTGATACAACTGTAGTGAGCTTTTCTTGGAAAAACAGTTTTTAAGGAAACGCCACATCTGGCGAGT
>CALZIO010000052.1 GCA_945787785.1 uncultured Chromatiaceae bacterium | reverse complement strand
CGCTCGAAAATACTGTCAACTAACAACGGCAGAAACGCCACATGATCCAAATGGGAATGCGTTAGAAAAACGTGGTGAATTTTGGCCATCTCATCCAGAGTCAGGTCACCAACACCACTACCTGAATCAATGAGCACATCGTCATCGACTAGCATAGAGGTTGTTCTCAACCCCTGGCCTATCCCGCCATCACAGCCTAATATCCTTAGCTTCATATCTCTATATATTTCTGCTCTTTGGCAAAATACTTTAGACTATATCATCCTGATACCTAGCTAAGTACCACCTCAGTCAGCTTAACAGGCGGAGCCTCTTCAACCAGGCTCCCAGATGTGCCATCATTGCGATTTCATTAATTAAAACAAATATTATGTACACGACTGTTATCGGCACCTTAGCGATTTTCCTATATTTAGTTGCCGCTGTCGCACTTGGCGCGCGCCTGCGAAACCAGATCACCACTACCAGCAGCAAATGGAAAAGCTTATCTCCAGCTGTGCTGGCCGTATTTCTTCATTTATTGGTCCTAATTGAGAACATATTTACCCAAGAAGGCGTTAATTTAGGGGTATTTAACGCCATCTCGCTAGTCACCTGGCTCATTTGTACCTTACTTATCATCAGCGCCATCAAACGTCCGACGGAAAACCTGGGCATTATCATATTCCCCGGCACCGCCTTGGCTGTCGCTCTGGCAAACACCTTCACCACCAGCCGCATTCCAGACACCTTGAACACACCGATTGAAATCCACATTCTAATTTCCATTGCCGCTTACAGTCTGCTCAGCATTGCAGCAGTGCAGGCCATAGTGTTGACCATTCAGGACCATCATTTGCGTAACAAGCATCCGGGGGGGTTTATTCGCGCCCTGCCGCCACTTCAAACCATGGAGAGCTTGCTGTTTCAGATGATTGCCGCGGGCTATGTGTTTCAATGCCTCTCGTTGCTGACCGGCTTTTTTTTCCTGGAAAGTATGTTTGCCCAACATCTGGCCCATAAAACGGTACTTTCCCTGATTGCCTGGGCAGTCTTTGCCACCCTGCTCTGGGGCCGCTGGAAATTTGGCTGGCGCGGCAAAACCGCAATTCGCTGGACACTCAGTGGCTTTGGCTTCCTGGCACTGGCATATATCGGCAGCAAAGTCGTATTGGAAGTTATTCTCAACAAACCCGCTTAGCAATTCTCTAGCAAATAAACAATTCGACCATGGATGAAATATCACTTAGCGCATTAGGCATTAGCCTTTTCATTCTGATCATTCTGTCGGCCTGCTTCTCAGCCTCAGAAACCGCCATGATGAGCCTGAACCGTTACAAATTGCGCCATCTGGCCCAAGCTAAGCACCCTGGGGCCATGCGAGCTCAGCGCTTATTAGACAGAACCGATCGCCTGATCGGCCTGATTCTGCTCGGTAACAACTTCGTCAACATCCTGGCTTCAGCAATTGCCACAGTGATCGCCTTACGCTTACTGGGCCAGGCAGGCATTGCCATCGCCACCGGCATCCTCACCTTTGTCATTCTGATTTTTGCCGAGGTCACGCCTAAAACGCTTGCAGCCCTGCACCCGGAGAGAGTCGCCTTTCCTGCATCCTATATTTTGGAACCCTTGTTAAAGATGAGTTACCCGTTGGTGTGGCTGGTCAACATCATGGCCAATTCATTGCTCAGGCTAGTCGGGGTATCATCGAAAACAGACGCAATGCAGCAATTAAGCCGAGAAGAGCTGCGCACTGTTGTGAATGAAGCAGGGGCATTAATCCCGCGCCAGCACCAGGAAATGTTAATCGGCATACTCGATATGGAGAATGTAACGGTTAACGATGTGATGGTGCCTCGCAATGAAATCGTTGGCATCGACATCAATGACGACGATCAAATCATTCTTAAACAATTGATTCATTCACAACACACTCGCCTACCGGTGTTTCGCGATAATGTAGAAAATGTTTTGGGTTTCGTTCATGCCCGCAATGCCCTGCACATTCTGGCAGCTGGGGATTTCAACAAAGAAAAACTCCTCGGCATCTGCCGTGAACCCTATTTCATTCCCGAAAGCACCCCCATCAACACACAGCTACTCAGTTTTCAACGCGAAAAAAGACGCATTGCCTTTGTCGTGGATGAATATGGCGACATACAGGGCCTGGTAACGCTTGAGAGTATTCTTGAAGAAATCGTAGGTGAATTTACAACTGATATTGCCGCCACGATCAAAGATGTTCATCCCCAGGATGATGGCACCTACCTGGTCGACGGGGCCGCCTTTGTGCGCGAACTCAATCGCACCATGAATTGGGATTTACCCACCAGCGGCCCCAAGACACTCAATGGATTGATTATCGAATACCTGGAGTCAATCCCGGAAACCGGGACGAGCGTACTTATCGCTGGTTACCCAATCGATATAGTTCACACCAGCAACAATGCTATCAAGACCGTGAGGATTCATCCAGACTCACGAAGAGAAATTCCCGCCGAGGAATCGGCTTAGGTATTAACTTTATTCCGCCAACTGAAACTGATTACGGCCGCTTTCCTTGGCTTTATATAGCGCTTCATCCGCCTTCTCTATCAGTTCTTGTGGTTTACCCCCAGCCGAAGGCGTCATGCTTGCAACGCCTAAACTGATAGTGACGCAATCAGCCGTTGATGAATGAGCATGCGGCAAACTCATGGAAGAAATACCTTCACACAAGGATGCAGCAATACTTTTTGCACCTTCGAGGTCTGTACCGGGCATTACCACCGCAAATTCTTCGCCGCCATATCGCGCCACCAGGTCAGTCGGACGTTTCACGGATGAAGCCAGCTTTTGCGCTACCTGGCGCAAACAATCATCCCCACCCTGATGCCCATAATTATCGTTATAGGGTTTGAAATGGTCGATATCGATCAAAATCAATGATAGAGATTGGTCTTCACGCGCCGCACGACCCCACTCTTTCTTGGTAAATTCATCAAAAATGCGACGGTTGGCAATACCCGTGAGGCCATCTAGTGATGACAAACGTTCAAGTTCAACATTCTTTTCTTCAAGTTCTTTTTTCAATTCTTCCAGTTTACGATAGGCAGCATCACGCTGTTGTTGCGCCAGAAAACTACGAGAATGCGCATGTATACGTGCAATCACCTCAATCTTGTCTGGAAACTTGACCAAATAATCACTGGCCCCAAGCGCAAAAGCTTCGCTCTTGATTCCCGGGTCTTCTTTGGTAGATAAAACAATGATAGGAATCGACTTTGTTTCGGGATTAGTGTGATAGAACTTGAGCAGCATTAGCCCATCGATATCGGGCATAACCAGATCCTGAAGAATCACGGTCGGTTTGAATGCTAATGCTTCATTAATGGCTGCAGAAGGATCACTGACATAGTGATAGTCAATATCACTTTCATCAGCCAACATGCGCTTCAACGCTTCAGCAACAATATTCTGATCATCTACCAACATGACACGTGTGCGAGCAACCTCATCTGAGGCTTTTAACTCATCCGTATGTTGCATATATTTTTCGTCAATACTCATTAAGCTTGTTGCCTATTCTTCTTCGTCGCAAAGTATTTGATCAATTCCTGAGCTATATCGTCCAATGGCAGAATTTTTTCAACCGCACCAATTTGAGCGGCTGCTTTTGGCATGCCATAAACAGCACAACTCACCTCATCCTGAGCAATGGTTCGAACACCTTTATTACGCAGGGTTAATAAGCCTTCAGCACCATCGCGCCCCATGCCGGTTAACAGCACGGCGACCGTCTCACCGGCCCAATGCTCAGCCACGCTGGTATAAAACACATCAACAGACGGCCTATACGCCAGCTCAACTGGATAAGGAGTATAGTCCAGTACGTTATTCGAGGTTAATATTAGATGATTATTGCTTCCAGCAATCAATACCCTACCAGGCAGCAACGTATCACCTTTCTTTGCCAGGCGTACTTCCAGGGGACACTGCTTGTTTAGCCAAAGAGCAAGCTCGTTGGAAAACTTCTCATCAACATGCTGAACAATCACAATCGGAACAGGAAAATCTACAGGTAGCGAACTCAACACCGTAGCCAACGCCTTTGGTCCACCTGAAGAGGATCCTATTGCTACCAGACCTTTATCCGAACCAGGGGCTAAAGCAATTTTTGGTGAAGAACCCGACACAGACGAAGCGCTGTTTTTTCTTTGCTTGATTAATTTAACTATGGTGCCTACTTTACGCAGGAATTCATCTTTACCTTGCGCGTCGCCTGTCATTCCCAGCACAGGCGTATTTACTGCGTCCAGCGCACCATACCCCATTGCCTGAAACACCTTAGGGGCATGACCAGATACAGTTGATGTAACGATCAGAATGGCACAAGGTGTGGCTTCCATGATTTTTTGAGTTGCATCAACCCCATCCATCACGGGCATTATCAAGTCCATTAAGATCAAATCAGGCACGTTCGCTTGGCAACGCCAGACCGCCTCCGCACCATCATGCGCAACCCAGGCAACCTCATAATCAGGAACAGATGCAATCACACGGCGGAGACATTCAATTGCCATGACTGAATCATTGACTATTGCAACCTTCATGATTTTGCCTCGCCTACCAAATCAACGACGGCCTGCAACAATGTCTCATCATGAAAACTTCCCTTGGTCAGATAATAATCGGCACCGGCCTCAAGCCCACGTAGCTTGTCTTCTTCACGATCTTTATATGATACCATCAGCACAGGGATAGAGCGTAAGCTTCCATCCTGACGTATTGTCTTAACCAGATCAAGGCCGTTCATGCGCGGCATATCAACATCGGTGACCAACATGTCAAAGGGCTGACTGCGCAGCATATTCAGGCCATCGACACCATCAACGGCTGTCTGCACCTCATAGCCAGCACTTTCCAGCAGTTTACGTTCAACCTCTCGCACAGTAATCGAGTCGTCAACCACCAAAACGCGCTTATATTCTGAAACTTCCTCTGCGAGAATAGAGCTGACCTTACCAAGCCGCGCCACCTTCAATACCTTTTCGATAGAGCGAATCAGGTCGTCGATATCCACAATTAACAGGGGCGAGCCATCCTCCATTAAAGCTGCAGAGCTGATGTCCTGCACCTTACCCAACGCTTCCGGCATCACCTGTACTACCAGTTCACGCTCACCCAGAAATTTATTAACAACCATACCGTAATAGTGATTACGCTCATTAAGCACGATGATCGACATATTATCTGTCTGTTCATTTTGCTGTTCTTTTTCTAAAATCTGGCACGCACTAACCAATCCAACATTTTTTCCATCAAGCACAATAAACTGATTACCCTCTGCCTCAATTACATCAGCCTGATTAATTCTGGCGATACGATCAATCCTGGCTAACGGAAAGGCATAAGGCTCACCTGCAATTTCAACCAACAGCGCAGGAATAACAGACAGGGTAAGTGGTAGCAGCATTTGAAACCTGGTTCCCTGACCCAGTGCTGAGGTAGCACGGACATTGCCACGCATCTCTTGCACCGTATCATGGACAACATCCAGTCCGACTCCGCGCCCCGATATCTCACTCACTTGATCCTTGGTACTGAAACTGGGCAGAAACAGAAAATCCATTAATTCATATTCGCTCAGGGTCGCGGCAATAGATTCATCCACCAGGCCTTTATCGACTATCTTGCGACGCAACTTTTCAAGATCAACACCACGACCATCATCCTCTACGACAATCGATAACATTCCGGCAGTGTGATATGCACTCAAACGAATCGTGCCTTTGGCCGGCTTATCCGTAGCAGCACGTTCTTCAGCTGTTTCAAGCCCATGATCTATGGCATTTCGAATAATGTGATTCAAGGGCGCCTCGATTTTATCAAGGATGTCACGATCAACCAGGGTCGTTTCACCTTCAATAATTAACTGGAGGTCTTTACCAAGTGATCGCGAAATATCACGCACCATGCGGGGAAAACCATGCACGCCATCTCCAAAGGGACGCATTCGACTTCCGACAACCTCTTTATGCAGGCGCGATGAAAGATTGGTTGCGCGCCGATCGTATGACTCTAACTCCGCCAGACGATCAGACATTATTTCGCGACAGTAGGATGCTTGCTTTTGCGTGCTGCGCAACAAGCCGCGCATATCTTCGCTGACCGAATGGCGCTCCATATGCTCGCGCAAACTATCGACCATACAAACCAGGTCTGTCTGCTGCCGCTTAAGTCGGCGTAATGACTCAGAGTATGGATACACCCAACGAGACTCTACCAATGACTCACCCGCCAACCCCATTAACCGGTTTACCAGTTCAGCGCTGACCCTAAGCACGCGATCTTTTTGTGGTGTGCTTGCCTTTTTCAATTCTTGTTTTTCTACGACGGCCGCGACCTCATTTCCAGCGGCCTGCGCTGGTGGTTCAGTTTTCTTTTCAGCTTGAACCGGGGCTTGTGTTTTCGCTTGAGTTGCCTTGGGTTTCTTGCCCTGCAGAATACCGTCTATATCATTTAGCAAACCTATGTAGTCTTGTTTGTTGTCGGTAAACCACTGGCTCAACTCACCTTCATACACTGCCACGGCATGAATTGTATCAACCCCTTTTAGCAACACATCTATCTGATCAGCATTTAGGACAACTTCTCCCTTTTGTGCCGCGACAAAGTCATCCTCCATCGCGTGAGCGAGTTTAACCACTAAATCAATCCCAACGAGTCGCGCAGCGCCCTTGACGGAATGCGCAGCGCGCATCAAGGGTTCAAGGCGTTGCGATGATGTCGGGTCTTGTTCCAATTCGAGCAAGCCCTGGCTTAATACTGCACCATGCTGATCACACTCAACACGAAACAGCTCGAGCATGGAGGGATCTTGAATATCGAAGCAAATACCGAGGTCAGAGGCCACCTCGCTTTCACTTATATTTGCATCTCCACCAGACTCAGAAAGACTGTCTGTTTGAATGTCATCTGCATCTGACACAATGCTATTAAGTGACTGCAGTAGTGTGTCTATATCCTGCTTGCGGCTGGAAAACCATGCATTCAGATCCACTTCCTGGGTAGCTATCTCATGAACAACATCTAGAGCTTGCTGTAATAATTGAACTTGTTCAGAAGACAGCTCAACCTCTAATTTCCCAGCTATGCCAACGACATTCTCCAGAGCTGTAGCAATTTCCGCGATTGGATCCACACCCACCAGTCGCGCAGCGCCCTTGATAGAACGTGCGGCATGGACTAACTGATCTCCTTTTACAGCCGATGCCGGATCCTGCTTTATCTCATTTAAGCCTTTTGCGAGCACCTCGCCATGCTGTCTACACTCGGAACGGAAAAGTGCGAGCATCGAAGACTCCTGCGTAACATTAAGAACACCCTCTGATTGAGTTTGCACTTCAACATCTGCACTTAGCTCACTTGATTGCACTACTATTTCAGTATCACCGTCCTGACCAGGCGCAAGCGCCTCACTAGCTTTGACTGCCTCTAACGACGACAGCAAAGCATCATACTCAGCCTGATTCGAATCCAGCCAAGCATCAAGGTTTTCATCGCCTTCGGCAATCTGCTTAATGGTATCCATCCCCTTAAGCAAAACATCAATTCCATCAGCGCTCAGCTGCAAATCACCATTTTGAGCAGCGACAAGACAATCCTCCATCACATGAGCCAGCTTTTGGATGGAGTTCACATCCAGCAGACGTGCTGCCCCTTTGATCGAGTGAGACGCACGCATGGATGCTTCCAAGTGCTCAGCAGCAGTCGGATCATCATCGAGCGCAAGAAGGCTATCGTTGAGCAATGCCGTCTGCTGCTCAACTTCCATCTTGAATAACTCAAACATGGATGAGTCTTCCATCCACCCAGCTCCTGTTTACATAATTCCCCGCCCAAGTGCGGGGAATAATAGTTCATGATCAATCACACCGACGTGGCGATTCTCCCAAAGCAGCATGCCCTTGAGATAGTGCACCGAACAATTCATTGCCGTCGATGGCGCCTCCTTCATCTCATTTAGATCAAAGCGGTAAACACCACGTACTTCACTTACTGGAAATACAAATCTCAAACCTTCATACGAGGTCACTACCATCCGTTCATACACGCCTTTAACCACGTTGCTGCCAGTAATCTCACCTCGTGTAATATTCATCAGCTGCCCTATAGAAACGCACATCTGTAGTTCGCCACGAACATTGGTAAGACCTCTAAGTATGGAACTCTTGCGATGTGGAACGGAGTGAATTGAACGAATTGACATCACTTCGTCCAGAATTCGTGTTTCTATACCTAACCATTCATCGCCCAACCTAAACAATATGACTGATCCCGCTTGCTGATTCTTCTCCTGCTGTTCAGCGGCGCAAAACTTTGTCCATTCCTCCAAATATCCACGTGGCGCTTCACTCTCAAGCAGCTGTCTGCCAGCGGAGGAAAAAACCTCACAATTAACACAATGACCTACGTCCTGAAGTTTAGGACAATCTCTGCTACCCTTGGCCCAAACACCAATTCGATTCCAGCAGTCGTCAATATTTCTATTTTTCTCAGCCATAAAATCTTCTGTGTTTCATTTATTCATCCACGGCATGACCACTCTCTCTTAAGCGGTTGGCGCGGGCACGATAATTCTCAGCTGAGCGAAGATCATCTTGCTCTTCTGCCAAGACGGAGAGATGAATCAAGGATTGATAGTGCTTGGGGTCAAGATACACCGCCTTTTTAAACGCATCATAAGCTTCCATATCTGCATCAAACGCAAGCAGTATGACTCCCTTAAGATAATAGCCTTGTACCGAGTCGGGCACCTCCTCAATCAGCTTGTCGCACTCGGTGAGCGCTTCCTTTAACTCCCCTCTGTTTGCCAGCTGCTGTATCGACCCAATCCACTCATGCGTATTGATAACGGGCTCAGATTGGGCTAGCGCATTGCTGCTCTGCTGTTGTGTGATTACTTTTGTTGGCCGTTCAATCTGCTTCGTTACTGGTGGTTTGCTTTTTCTAGGCTGTGGAAAGTTTAGGTTTAGCTCTTTCACAGCTGCTACAGGAGCACAGCTGGCCTTTTCAACATTCGCCCCATCAACTTTTTGGTAAGCAAATGTGCCTGGCAAATTGATTGATTGAAACAGTCCCTCTGGCAAACGCCCTGTTTCGGCATGCCCCAAAACCAACAGGGCTTTCTCACCCATTAATTTATAGAGAATCTTGAGTACTTCGCATTTTGTATCAAAATCAAAATAGATAAGTAAGTTTCTGCAAAACACCACATCATACGGCCCTCTACCATCTAAAAATTGTTTATCAAGAATATTACTATTAATAAACTCGACTGATCTCTTTATCTCGGGTGAAATAGCATACGCACCATCTCTTTCCTCAAAGTATCTTTTACGGAAACTGATGTCTTTACCTCGAAAAGAGTTATCGCCATAAACACCTTTGCGTGCCTTTTCCAGCACTTTAGTGCTGATATCAACTGCGTCTATCTTGTAGTCTTTGTTTTTAAGCCCTGCGTCACGCAGCACCATTGCAATTGAATAGGGTTCTTCACCAGTCGAGCAAGGAATGCTTAAAACTTTGATTCTTTGCTGACCTTTCCTGGCTTTAGAAGTTATAGCGAAATCAGATAGCGCCTTAAAAGGTTCATGGTCACGGAAGAACCAGGTTTCCGGCACGGTGATTTCATTAATCAGGTTCTGTCTTTCTTCTGCTGATTTCTGCACAAGATTGTAGTAATCAGCGACTTTTTCAATTCCTTCTGATTTCATACGACGAGTAATAACACGTTCAATAGTGTCATGACCCACTGACTCTGGGGCTAAGCCCATCAGGGATTTAACCAGTTGCTGGATATTGTCAAATGACATAAGGATGCCCATCATCGCTGACATCATCAGCGACTTGCTTTTGCAGCATTGCACTTACTTCACTTGGTAACAACTTGCTTATATCAACATATTGAATCAAGCCGTCCGGATGCATTACAACTTTTTCGACAAAGGCACTGGATTCTGGATCGATACCCGTATCGGTAAAATCATCCTCAGTGACCCTAATAATTTCAGTTACATTCTCCGCCAATAAACCTACGTATCTACGATTAGATTTAACAGGTTTAATCAAGATAATGCGGCTACTCATTAACTGCCTGACTGGCGAATTATTGATAAGCATGGCAAGATCAACCACGGGGACAATTTTTCCCCTATAATTCATCAAGCCAGGAATATATTCCGGAGCCTTAGGTAAGCTCTGCATTGAGACATAGGGCACAAGCTCAACCACATCCGCCACGTCTAATCCATAACGTCCGGAGTTGACCTTGAACAACAGCATCATCATGGCAGTTGCCCTACTAATGAGAGTCTGGTGACGAGACCTTAAATTTAGATACGCCCGTCTGTAACATGTGTGCTGCCTCATTCAAATGATCGATTGATGAATGAGACTGCCTCAAAGAGTCCACAGTTTGCTGGGCTGATTCACTCAACTGCACCACAGCCTGTTTAATCTGATCAGCACCCTGTGACTGAAACTGCATACCTTCATGGACGCTTTCAAAACGCGGTGTCAGTGCCTGTACCTGATCGATAATCTCTGCCAGACCTAAGCTGATCGCACTAACCTCATCCACGCTACGACGCACTTCTTCTGAGAATTTCTCTACACTCATGACACCGGCCGTGACTGCTGATTGCATCTCTTTAACCATCTGTTCGATATCCCAGGTCGCCACGGCAGTCTGATCCGCCAGGCGGCGAATCTCTGTGGCAACTACCGAGAAACCAAGACCGTATTCACCCGCCTTCTCGGCCTCAATCGCAGCATTTAGAGACAACAGATTAGTTTGATCTGCAACCTTGGTGATTGTCGTTACGACCGTGTTGATATTGCTCGCCTTCTCGTTCAACACCTCAAGTTTGGCTGCAATGGAAGAAGATGCCTCAACCACCTGATTCATGGTTGATTCCATTTTTTGTAGACCCGCCTGACCACTGGCGGCGGCATTTGTCGTACCTTCGGCAACGGTCGACACTTCATCCATAGTGCTTACCAGCTCCTTGGCTGTCGCCGAAATTTCGGTTGTGGTTGCAACGATTTCATTAACTGTCGCCGCCTGCTCTGCCACAGTAGCCTCCTGTTCCTTGGAGGTTGCGGCAATCTGAGTGGCAGATGATGTCACCTGAATGCCTGAACGCTGTACCTGGGACACCAGCACATTAAGGCTATCGATCATCGACTGTACGCCTCGAGCCAACTGACCAATGGCATCATCGCTATGAATTTCAAGTTTCCCAGTGAGGTCACCTCCGGCTGCCGCCATGACCGCCCCTAGAATCTGATCCACCTTTTTCTTCAAATCCTCAACTGCAAAACGTCGCTCTTCAATCATGGTATGGATATTGTTGATCATACCTTGCAAACCCGTTGCCAGCTCACCGATCGCATCAGTTCCACCAAAGGTCACCTTGCCGGACATATCACCCTTGGCAGCCTTGTTCACCACCTCCAGCAATGCATCCACCTTATGCCTCAACACTTGTGCTGCTTTATTTTCACGCGCGCTACTGGCATTCACTTTGTCTGCCATATCATTGAAGGCTGATCCAACCCGGCCGATTTCATCTCCCGAGCTAACTTCAACACGAGCATCAACATCTCCCGCAGCACGTTGAGTAACAACATCCATCAAATTAAATAGAGGACGGCTGACCCATCCGCGGAGAAAATAGTTAACAAGAACAAGGCCAATCGCCAAAGCAAAAAGATTCACTATGGCCTCGGTAATCATTTCTTTTTTGATATGGGCATCCATTTCAGCTAGTGAATAACTAACGCGGATACCGCCATTAATCGAACCACTGGGCACATTGTGACACTGCAAGCAGTTAACGCCTCGGGTATTGGTTGTTGCCTTGAATGGTGTCAATACAGTTAGAACCCGTCCTTCTTCTGTATCTGTCACATCGATGACTTCTTCGCCTTGTAATACTTTAAGATCTAGCTCATCAATCGGTTGTTCATGATCAAATCCTGGGCCGAATTGTTGTTTAACCGGCTCGCCACGAATAACACGCGCTTCCAGCACACCGGGGCGCCGTGCCATTTTGTCTTGCAGAATCTTGCGGTCACCCATGGTGCCGGTCAGCATCATGGTGTTCAGGCCGTCGAAATAGAGGGTGGTCATGTCACGGGTACGTTCCTTCGCCAATTCCAGCGCACGTTCCCTGTCCTGCGAAAATACGAACCCTGTCACGGCGATGATTACCAGCAGAAAAATGATGCCAACGACAAGATTGATCTTGATTGGAATCGACATACCTTTAATAACAGCTTGTCCGTCAGTGTTCGTATTCATAGTATCCCTTCAAATTTTCCGTGATACAAAAGCAGTTTTAACCATTTCCCAGTCTGAACAGCACACATAAATGGCACCACAACAGACCATGTGCGCGCTATATGACTCAACACCGTAAAACGGCAAAATTTAGTAAAACTTTAACTGCGAATTACCACAAAAAAATCTATGCAGTTCGAGATCCATCTCCGCTGCTTATTATCAATTTATTATATTCGACCGCTAAGCGGTCATATTTTTCAGGAAAGTCATAACAGGCTATGTGTTAAGGACATTACCCGGAAACACTATAGTTAAAAAAACCCATCTGAATCAGACAAGTGCCATCGCTCTTATCTGTACTCCAGCTGCCAGACAGTGGTCAAGCCATTCGCCAAGAAACTCGTTTACACGCTGTTTTTCCCGCACCTGACACATATCAGGGTTCGGGTAATCATATTTTGGCTTAAAGCGGTATTGGCGTTGATATGAGAGCACTTCGGCCACCTCGGCATCATGATAGATGCGCACAATCATCAACGGCATGGCGACGCTGAGAAATGAAAGCGGCAATTTTTGTGCCAGTTTAATGACAGTTGTATATTTATGCCGCTCGAGCACATCCACGTGCAGCCCATCCAGATGTTCAACAGGCTTATACTGCCTACCCGCACTGCTCAATTCAGGCAACAGCATGTTTAGGCGCTGAAAATTGTCTTCGTAAATCTTCATTTTTATAAAAACTCAAAACCCTTAAACCCTATTAACAATATCGACTTCTAATTAACCTAGTTTATATCCACAACATAATAAATGCTGTGACAGCCATAACATGACAAGGTATAACCTTAGCCCAATGTCTAGCGAAACAGCAAAAAAGAATCTCACACCAGCGCCAGCAGGTAAACGTGAGCGCTTTGCCTGGTGCATGTATGATTTTGCCAATTCCGGCTTTACCACCGTAGTGCTCACTGCCGTGTTTAACGCCTATTTTGTTGGCGTTGTGGCCAGCGGCGCCAATGATCACCAGGATGGTAGCGCCACCTTACTATGGACCATTGCCATGGCCATTGCGAATGGCGTGGTATTGATTTGTGCTCCCGTGCTAGGCGCCATTGCTGATCATTCTGCCGCCAAAAAACGTTTTTTGATTGCCAGCACCATTGGTTGCGTAATATTTACGGCCTTGCTGAGTCTGGTTGGTGCTGGCGATATCTTGCTGGGTATGGTCCTGGTTATTCTAGCCACCGTCATGTTCGCCGCGGGTGAAAATTTAATTGCCGCTTTTTTGCCAGAGATTGCCGCACCTGAATATATGGGCCGCTTGTCAGGCTACGGCTGGACCATCGGCTATCTGGGTGGTCTGTTAACCTTAGGTTTGTGTATCGCCTATATCGAATGGTCGAAAGGACTGGGGCAATCAGCAAACGAATTTGTTCCCGTTACCAACCTGATTGTCGCGTGTATTTTTGCACTTGCCGCTTTGCCTACCTTCTTATGGCTAAAGGAGCGTGCTATTGCGGCGCAACCTCAAACCTTGGCGGGCTACATCAAGATCGGCTTTGTTCGCCTCAAACACACCATCAAACATACCCGGCAACATCAAGACCTTTTCCGCTTCTTACTCACCTTGACCATCTATCATGCCGGCATTAACACAGTGATCGTTCTGGCAGCGGTCTATGCTCAAGAGGTAATGCAATTCGATACCCAAGACACACTTATGCTAATCATGGTGGTGAACCTTACCGCAGCAGCGGGTGCTTTTATTTTCGGCCATGTACAGGATCGGATTGGCTCCAAGATCAGTCTGATTTTGACGTTGATCATCTGGATCATTGCTATTGGCATCATCTATCGAGCCACTGAAACGTCTGTATTCTGGCTGGCAGCTAACCTGATTGGACTAGCCCTGGGTGCCAGTCAATCTGCGGGGCGCGCCATGGTTGGATTGTTTTCCCCGGCGCAACGTAGCGGTGAGTTTTTTGGTCTCTGGGGTCTAGCATTAAGACTGGCCGCCATTATCGGCCCATTAACTTATGGTAGCGCTATCTATCTACTACAAGGCAATCATCGTCTAGCGATTTTATCAACTTTGCTGTTTTTTATTGCCGGACTATTGTTGTTATTGACGGTGAACGAAGAACGCGGCAAACGAGCCGCCCTGCAAGATCACTGGAACGGTTAATCGTTCCAATTCTGCTTTAGCATGGATTTATTCATTGCCAGCCACTGCAAGGCCATAATGACTGCCGCTGAGTTTAAGCGCCCCGATTCAATCCAGCTGAAGGCCTCGTCAAAATCCGCTGTGATCACGCGAATATCTTCATTTTCATGATCCAGGCCGTGTATCCCGCCCGCCTGTGATGCATCTACCCGACCGCAAAACAGCTCGATTGTTTCACTACAGGCACCTGGGCTGGGGTAATAACTGCAAATATGCTGTAAGGCTGTGACACGGCAACCAGATTCTTCCAAGGATTCTCGTTGTGCAACTTCTTCTGCCGTTTCACCCTCCCCAATCATGCCGGCGACAATCTCTGTCATCCAAGGCCCATTCACATCATTTATGGCGCCAATACGAAATTGCTCAATCAACACCACTTTGTCGAGCTGCGGATCATAGGGCAGCATTGCCACCGCATGGCCACGCTCGAACAACTCGCGGCTCATCTCTTCGCTCATCCCACCCGCGAATAATGTATGACGCAGGCGATATTTTTCAACCCTAAAAAACCCTTGAAAACAAATCGTTTTGCTAACGATGTCAACATCACCAAGTTTCATTTTGCACCTTCCAGCTCAGCACAGTGTCAAACAGTTTAATCACTTATCACGTTGAATATCGTTTATATTGCGGAACAATACAAAATTACATTCAAGAAAATGCACTCACTGTCGTGAACATATATAGTAACAAGACACGGCGTTGGGGCCATAAGCATATAACTATCAGAAAGAGCTAGGGGTTTTTCTCTATGTACAACTATGACGATGATGACTGGATTGAACCTGAAGAGATCATTCGGGATGAGGATGATAGTCTTTCCTCCAGTCTAACGATAAGCACAGAGGCGTTACCAAAGACACTGTATATATTGCCGTTGTCTGAACGGCCCTTTTTCCCGGCCCAGACCCTGCCTATTCTAATGGCGGAAGACCCCTGGCTGGATACCATCAAGAAAATTGGTGAAACAAAAGCCCAGGTCGGCGGTGTATTGCTGGTCCGCCATGAAGAAGAAGATGGCGCTACCACAGAAGATTATTACGAAACTGGCAGTGTCATTCACTTGCACCACCCGATCCGCTCGGATGGCAAGCTACAATTTATTGCTGAAGGCATCAAGCGTTTCCGCGTGGTGAAATGGCTCTCCGATGAACCTCCTTATCTGGCCCAGGTCGAGTACCCAGACGACACCAACACTAAGAACGCGGATCAGACCAAAGCCTATGCCATGGCGATTATCAACACCCTGAAGGAATTGGTGCCGCTGAATCCTCTCTATAGTGAAGAACTGAAATACTTTCTCGATCGTTTTGGCCCCAACGAACCTTCACCTTTAACAGATTTTGCTGCAGCCCTGACGACAGCCGACAAGGAAGAGCTGCAGGATATTCTCGAAACCATCAATATCCATCGCCGCATGCAGAAGGTGCTTATCCTGATCAGGAAAGAGCTGGATGTGGCCAAGCTGCAGGCCCAGATTCGCCAATCGGTAGAGAAAAAGATCAGCGAGCACCAACGCAAGTTCTTTATGCGCGAACAGCTCAAGGTGATTCAAAAAGAGTTGGGGATCGCCAAAGATGATCGCCAGGCGGATATCGATAAGTTCAACCTGCGTCTGGATGAATTGCTTGTGCCGGATGACGTGATGGACAGCATCGACGAAGAGCTGGATAAACTGCGTATCCTCGATGTCAGCTCGCCTGAATATGCGGTCACGCGCAACTATCTGGACTGGATTACAACACTGCCCTGGGGGATGTACTCAGAAGATAAATTTAATCTGAAAGAAGCGAGAACCATTCTTGATCAAGACCATGATGGCCTGGGTGATGTAAAGGATCGAATTATCGAATTTCTCGCCGTAGGCTCACTGAAAAGCGAAATTTCCGGTTCAATCATTCTGTTAGTTGGCCCACCTGGCGTAGGAAAAACCTCAGTCGGCAAATCCATTGCCCGTGCCCTGGGACGCAAGTTTTATCGTTTCTCCGTCGGCGGAATGCGCGATGAAGCGGAAATCAAGGGCCATCGCCGCACCTACATCGGCGCCATGCCCGGCAAGGTGGTGCAGGCCCTAAAAACTGTTTGCACCGCCAATCCGGTAATCATGCTCGACGAGATCGACAAGATGGGCAACTCTTATCGCGGCGACCCTGCCTCTGCCATGCTCGAAGTGCTTGATCCCGAACAAAACGCGGAGTTTCTCGACCACTACCTTGATGTGCGCCTTGATCTCTCAAAAGTATTGTTCATTTGTACTGCCAACACACTCGATTCCATCCCTGGTCCGCTTTTGGACAGAATGGAGATCATACGCCTGGCTGGCTACATCACTGATGAGAAGGTCGAAATTGCCAAACACCACCTATGGCCAAGACAATTGCTTAAGGCTGGGGTGAAGAAGAGCGAGCTCAAGATTACCGATTCAGCTCTGCGTCATGTGATTGAAGGTTATGCCCGCGAAGCTGGTGTGCGAAACCTGGAAAAACAACTGGGTCGAATGGTACGCAAGGCCGTGGTTGATTTCGTCAATAAACCGCGAACGAAAAAACAGAAGAACATCACCATCAAGGATGTCGAGACCTACCTGGGACAACCATTCTTCAGAAATGAAAAACTGCCCAGCGGTATCGGGATTGTCAACGGACTGGCCTGGACTTCACTTGGCGGCACCACTCTAACCATCGAAGCATCTGTCGTGCATCGCAACAATAGCGGCTTCAAACTCACCGGCAAGCTGGGTGATGTGATGAAAGAGTCGGCCGAGATTGCCTACAGCTACATCATATCCAATATCAAGAGTTTTGGTGGTGATTCTGAATTCTTTGACAAGGCTTTTGTGCATCTGCATGTGCCGGAAGGCGCCACGCCTAAAGATGGCCCCAGTGCCGGTGTCACTATGGCCACTGCATTGTTGTCTTTAGCACGTAAAAAGACGCTGACTCGTCAGCTCGCCATGACCGGTGAATTGACCCTGACCGGCCAGGTGCTGGCAGTAGGGGGTATTCGTGAAAAAGTCATCGCGGCACGACGCTCGCGCATCATGGAGCTGATCCTGCCAGAAGCCAATCGCAAAGACTTTGAAGAGCTGCCTGCACACATTAAAGAAGGCATGACAATCCACTTTGCCAAACATTATAAAGATGTGGCTGAAGTAGTGTTATCACCCAATCGCTGAAGGTGGCGGAAAATAGCAAACAACGCGGCTATCTAGGGCCGCTGCTTGCCGTTATCGCAGTTGTATTGTTAGCGATTTGGTTAATCGAAGGCTCTTCCAATCAAACCAAACTGCGTGGTTGGACAAATGGATGGAAAGAGGTGACGCCATTTCAACTGCCGCGCCGTGCACCTGCCGCCACCACTTACAATGGCTACATATACATCGTAGGGGGGATTGATGGCAATGACCGTTATGTTCAGCCGGTGGAATACGCCCAGATTCTTAAAGATGGTACTTTAGGAAAGTGGCAACGAACCAGCCCTATTATTGAAGGCCGTTTTTATAATGCCGCTGTCGCTCATGAAGGCTACATCTATACCCTTGGTGGAGGCAGTGGTGAAACTGGCGAGCAGAATTACCCAATTGCCTCAGTAGAACGCGCTAAAATTAATTTGGATGGCTCATTAGGTTCTTGGCAAATCATCAGTCACATGTCGACACCTCGTCGAGGTCTGAAATCTGTATTGCATAACAACACACTCTACGCCATTGGTGGCTATGATGGACGTTTTCTCAAATCCATAGAGCAAGCCACCATTCAGGATCATGGCAACTTAAGCAACTGGCAGATGGAGCAACATGAATCAATCATAGATCGCTATATCCATTCTGCCGCCGCCTCAGGCAATACCATGTATCTGCTTGGCGGGCACATGCGCAATCCCAACCAAGCCAGTTACAGCGACGTGGAATCAAGCCGAATCCAGTCCAATAACCAGTTAGCAGCGTGGCAGATCGAGCGATACGGCCTGATCACATCACGCCTGGTAGCCGAGGCCTTTAGTCTGGGCCCATTTATTTACATCGCCGGAGGACACACTGGCAGCCAGCGTCTCACCAGTGTTGAGGTGGCGCGCATAAAAAACAGCGGTCAACTGGGGGCCTGGCGTAACACCACTCCCCTGCCTGTCGCACGTAGTGCCTATGCCGCTGCGACTTACCAGAATACTGTTTATTTGTTAGGCGGGGGTGGCGATGGCCTGCCTTTGAATAGCGTACACATGGCCAGCGCGAATTTACACGGTGAACTGGGTTATTCTCAGTAGATGTGGCAGACAGGTAAGTAGCATTTGCCAGTGTCGAGGATTGAGTCTGGCAGGTAATACAGCTGTGTGAAAATGCTGGATAGCTCATTCGTTTCTACAATCCAGCATGTTATTTTATTTTGGACTGATAGATCTGGATAAACGATGAAATTTCCAAACGGCGAACTAATCCATTCATGCTGCTCAGAATTTCAAAATATTGAAGTATCTCAAAGTAATGACCTACGAATGTTGCGTACCGACAAACATGCCGTGCAGAGCGCATTGTTATTAAATCATCCACAACAACTGTTTCTCCCCTATATGCAGGCCATGATGGCGGGATTGCTTTTTCAGCCACCGCCTAACAAAGTATTAATGCTTGGCCTTGGAGGCGGTGATCTGGTGCGTTATATCAATCACTACCTGCCTAAAACCAGCATAACTGCAGTGGAACTGGACGCTGCCATGCTAGAGGTAAGTCGTGAATATTTTGCCCTACCTGACTCGGATAGTATTGACATTTATATTGATGATGCAATGCACTACCTCAATTCAAATAATGCATGTTATGAAATGATTCTGACTGATATTTATGGTGGCACCGAAATGCCGGAGATATTACAAAACAGACGCTTCTATCAACACTGTTATAACCGGCTCGAACAAAACGGCCTGCTGATTCTAAATATGTTGATATCTGATGCGGAAACATTCAAACAAATTCTGTGGAAGATTCGACAACAGTTTCATCGCTCCACTCTCTGTCTGACTATACCTGATCACAGCAACATCATCGTGTTTGCCTTCAAACAGCGGCCAACAGAACTTATACTGCCGACCTTGTTAAAAAAGGCGGAACACCTCAATAAAAGCTTTGAATTGGATTTTTCTGGATGGGCGCAGCAACTATTCTCCACCAACCCGGTTGTTGATGGAGAGCTGATATTTGAGATGGAACCTTAAGCAGTTACGTCTATATTACGGCCTAGATTTGGGGGTAGCTTCTCAGTGGGGATTTCCTGGGTTTGATTGACAACACTGTTGATTAACTCCGAAGCAGCCTGCGCTTCTACATCCATCGCCTTATTCAGAACAGCAATGCCAACTGCGTCACCAACCTTTTGCCTTGTCACCTGACTTGCTGCAGGGGCCATTACACCGCTGATATCCATACTTATACTCCTAAGTTTGGATCCGACATCCGGTGTGGGATC
>CALZIO010000051.1 GCA_945787785.1 uncultured Chromatiaceae bacterium | reverse complement strand
GATAGTGAACCTGGCCCTAAAACCTTATGGATTGGATTGCAGAGAGCGCGAGATTTTGCCTTAGCATTTGAGGTGCAGAACGCAATGCGGAAATCCAAGATTTGTGTGTAACGATGTGCCCATCAAGGGGGAGGGTATTAAAAACCTTAGGCAAGTACCATTCCCCTCGGACTAGGCAATCACATTATAAATTGGCCTATTTAGCCAAGTTAGTTTTGGTGTTTTGTAAAAGATTAGCCTTGATCTTTAACAGTTCAATCTGCCCCAACTCTTCAATCTGACCCTGTTCTACATAACCCGTCAACATGACAATCACAGCTCTATCGGTGACACGAAAGACTTTCCCTACCAACGATATATATTCAGACTGCCCAGGCAGATTGAACGAGACAACCAGACCATTCCCCTCTTTCGGCATGACCTGTTCTGAATCCTCTTCATCTACTAACAAACGCAGGGAACGATCTGAAAAATCCACCATGGTGGCATTGAGCAATTCGTTATGCTTTGTCTTGCTTACCTGAAGCGTGGCAGGGATATTAGTTTGCAGACGCAGGTGGGCGCGTTGATCAGTCAAAATAAGCGAATCAATGTCGACATCGAGAAAAGCAACTGTTTGATTGGCGTACAAGCCATCTTTTAGCATAGATCGCTTTTGTACGATCGTTTCCAATACCGGCACCTGCCCATTAATATGCGGCGCCGTCATGGTGATGGTATTCCCTTTTACCAGCCCGCCGATTTTAAGCAACTCCTCCCGCCTGACATAATCCAGTTTATTTTCGCCATGGTTAAACACCGGCAGGATGATTCTGAAACTGGTGATCTTTTTGAATTTATTATGATGCCCCTGGTCATCAAACTCCAAAGTACCTGAATTATCATCACAACTGAGATCTTGAGTTGAATAGACAACTTTGTCATTAAGCGCATACGCAATCACCACTGATTCCAGGGTGATGTCTTTACGGTATTCGGGGTAATAGACCACGTTAGCACCCACAGGAAAATGACTGATGAGACGGAAAATAGCATGCCCATCTAAGGTTTCTACGCTGTCTTTGTTTGTGTCACCACGTTTTTTGAAAAAGTCTAACATCCTGTTATTAACCTGATTCTCACTTAATTAATAACAAAACAATCGGCGCATACCAGAAAAACTGTAGAAAATTCAGGGCACAAGATTATTTGTACGGGCCGGCAATGATCCGGATCAAGATATCATTTTCGAACTCAAGAGTCTTTGGTAACGAACCATCGTTAAAGGTATAGGTCCAGTACTCGGTATTGATCTCGTGTATTACCTTATCGTTAGTTGTGCCAGTAAAGTCCTTGCGCCGCACAAAGCGCTGCTTGGTAGTGATGTCTTCCGGTTCTCCACACACTCTCAACACGTGTGAGCGCCGGTCACCATCAACCACAATCCGATTGCCACAATTCATAGCGTCCGCCATCACCGGAGCAGATAACAACAGCGCAACCAGCACAATCATTATTCTCATCACTATCAGCTCAAAAACAGTTGATAGGCAGGATTATCCGTCTCTTCTTGATAGGTATAGCCGAGCTCATCGAGAAACCCCTGAAACCGTTGTTTACCCCCCTCGGGCACCTGCACACCCACCAACACCCGGCCATAAGCAGCGCCGTGATTACGATAATGGAATAAACTGATATTCCAGCCATAGCCCATCTTGGTGAGAAATTCGAGCAGAGCGCCAGGACGCTCGGGAAATTCAAAACGATAGAGAAGCTCATTTTCGACCCCGGCATGACCACCCACCATGTGGCGCACATGCAGCTTGGCCATCTCATTGTCAGTCATATCGATGACGGGATAATCCTTTTCCTTCAAGCGTGCGATTAGCTCATCCTTGCCATCTTCACTGCCGGCCAGCTGCACACCTACAAAGACATGGGCATCTTTATCATCGGCATAACGATAGTTGAATTCGGTCACGCCACGTTTACCGATGGTATTACAAAAACGGCGAAAACTGCCCGGCTTTTCCGGAATAGTTACGACCAGGATCGCCTCGTTGCGCTCACCCAACTCGGCTCGCTCTGAGACATGACGCAGGCGATCAAAATTCATATTGGCGCCGCTATCGATGGCGACCAGTGTTTTGCCGGTTATGCCTTCCCGTTCGATATATTTTTTAATCCCGGCCACTGCCAGGGCGCCCGCTGGTTCGGCAATGGAACGGGTATCATCAAAGATGTCTTTGATTGCAGCGCATATCTCATCCGTGCTCACCAGGATCACTTCATCAACACACTTACGCGCAATACGATAAGGTTCTTTGCCCGCCTGACGCACCGCCACGCCATCGGCAAAAATACCCACCTGTTTCAACTTTACGCGGCGCTTATGCAGCAGTGCTTGCTGCATACATGGGGCATCTTCCGGCTCGACCCCGATAATTTTTACCTGCGGATGTAAATACTTAATAAAGGCCGCCACCCCCGCTATCAGGCCACCGCCGCCCACCGGCACAAACACCGCTTCGAGTTCACCGGTATATTGACGCAGAATCTCCATACCAACAGTGCCCTGCCCGGCAATCACATCGGGATCATCATAGGGGTGGATAAAGGCCAAACCCTCCTGTTCTGCCAACTTAATCGCGTGGCAATAGGCATCATCATAGGCATCACCATGCAACACCGCCTTGGCGCCATAGGCACGCACCGAGGCAACCTTGATTGCCGGCGTCGTTTTGGGCATCACAATCACCGCCTTGGTGCCAAGCTTTTGCGCTGACAGGGCCACACCCTGGGCATGATTGCCGGCTGAGGCGGCAATCACCCCCTTTTCCAGCACATCCTGCGGCAAATTAACGATCTTGTTATAGGCACCACGCAGTTTGAAGGAAAAAACTGGCTGCAGGTCCTCGCGCTTGAGCAAGACTTGATTATCAAACCGCTTTGACAGGCTCGACATCCGATCCAGCGGCGTTTCATCGGCAACGTCATAGACTCGCGCCTTAAGGATTTTTTCAATATATTTCTGTGGCATAGGACTAAATTATCAGGTTCTCTTGCAGAAGCATAGCGACCGGCGGTGACTTCTGATTTGACTACCGCTATTATTGATCAGACATAATAATTTTACTTCCATAATGAGGGGACACCATGGCCTTATCACAAGACGAAATGAAGAAACAGGTTGCCGAGGCAGCACTGGAATATGTCGAAGCTGGCATGATCGTTGGTATCGGCACCGGCTCAACCGCCAACCACTTTATCGATGGCCTGGCCAAGATGAAGGGCAAAATTGACGCCACGGTGGCCAGTTCAGAGGCCAGCGCCGAGCGACTGCGTGGCCACGGTATTGAGGTGTTGGATCTCAACTCTACCGGCAATATCCCCCTCTATGTCGACGGCGCAGATGAATCAAACAAATATCTGCATCTGGTCAAAGGCGGTGGTGGCGCATTGACCCGTGAAAAGATTGTCGCCGCGGCATCAGAAAAATTCGTTTGCATCGCCGACGAATCAAAACTGGTCGATATGCTGGGCAAGTTTCCACTGCCGGTTGAGGTGATTCCAATGGCGCGCAGTTATGTCGCCCGCCAGTTGGTCAAGCTGGGGGGTGAGCCGGTCTATCGTGATGGGTTTGTCACTGACAATGGCAACATCATCCTGGACGTGCATAACCTAGAGATTCTGAATCCGGTGGAAATGGAGGAAAAACTCAACAACCTCGTCGGCGTGGTCACTAATGGTCTGTTTGCAATTCGCCCGGCCGATGTGTTGCTGCTCGGCACCCAGAATGGTGTGAACACCGTCACCTAAAGAATCTAAAACTTAGGTTTAGGCGGGCATTGCCCGCCTAAAAGCCTCCACATCGTGAACATACAAAAACTCCTGCTCACCATAGGCGTTGTCCTGATCGTACTTGGCCTGCTCTGGCCCTTGTTACAAAAATCCGGCCTCGGCCGCCTGCCCGGTGACATTGCCGTGGAGAAGGACAACTTTAAATTCTATTTTCCCATCACCACCTCGATCATTGTCAGCATTGTGCTGAGCCTGATCTTCTGGCTGTTTATGAAAAAATGAGATTGGTTTCTGCTTAAACATTGCCAGCATCTCATCCTTTAGAAAAAGAGGTTTATTTCTTTAACTCAACCAAAATCTCCAGTAATACAAGCATTTCTCTGTCGCTTAAAAATCAAACATAGAGATGAGAAGAGTTTTCCACTATAAAGAAAGTTCAGGGGGGGAGTGTTTGTGCAAAGGAAACACAGGCTCAAACAAAAACTAACAACAAGCCAAGGGGAGGATTTATGGCACACATCGTCATCATGGGCGCCGGTACAGGCGGCATGCCCGCAGCATATGAATTACGCAACACCCTGGGCCAGGAGCATAAAATCACCGTCGTCAACGCCGTGGATTATTTTCAATTTGTACCCTCTAATCCCTGGTTAGCCGTGGGTTGGCGTGAACGTGAAGACATCACATTCCCAATTGCTCCCTACCTGGGAAAAAAAGGTATCGATTTCATTGCCAGTCCGGTGAGCAAAATCGATGCGGAGAATAACCGGCTCGAACTCGCCAATGATGAAGCCGTCGAGTACGATTTTCTTTTGATCGCCACCGGCCCCAAACTGGCCTTTGAAGAGATTGAAGGGCTTGGGCCCGTCGATGGCCATACCCAATCGATCTGCACCGCCGACCATGCCGAGACCACCTGGAAACAGTACCAACAATTCGTCAAGGATCCAGGCCACGTCATCGTTGGTGCCGCACAGGGTGCCAGCTGCTTTGGGCCGGCGTATGAATACGCCTTCATTCTCGACACCGATCTGCGCAAACGCAAAATTCGTGACAAAGTACCGATGACTTACGTCACCTCTGAGCCCTACATTGGCCACTTGGGCCTAGGGGGTGTCGGTGATTCCAAAGGCATGATCGAATCTGAACTGCGTAGCCGCCACATCAAGTGGATTACCAACGCCAAAACCACCAAGGTGGAAGCGGGCAAGATGTTTGTCGCCGAGCACAACGATGCAGGCGAGGTTATCAAAGAACACGAACTGGAATTCAACTTCTCCATGATGCTGCCCGCGTTCAAAGGGGTTGATCCGGTCGCCGCGGTCGAGGGCATGTGCAATCCACGCGGCTTTGTGATTGTTGATGATTACCAACGCAACCCCAAATATCCCAACATCTATTCCGCCGGGGTCTGCATTGCCATCCCGCCGGTTGAGGCAACCCCCATCCCCACTGGCACCCCCAAAACGGGTTATATGATTGAATCCATGGTGACGGCCATTGTGAAGAACATCCAGGAAGAGCTTGCCGGTCAGACTCCAACGCACAAAGGCACCTGGAATGCTATTTGTCTGGCAGATATGGGCGACACGGGCGCGGCATTTGTCGCACTACCACAAATCCCGCCGCGCAATGTCAACTGGATGAAGAAAGGCAAGTGGGTACACGTGGCCAAAGTGGCGTTTGAAAAGTATTTCCTACGCAAGATGAAACGCGGCTCATCAGAACCGCTCTACGAAAAATACGTGCTAAAAGCGCTGGGTATCGAACGCTTGCAGGATAAATAAAGTTCTCCCTATACCCCCTTGGCGGCACCCTTTATCCCTGCCTGAGGTGCTGCCGTTTTTCTTCATGCATCTCAATTCGGATAAAATACTGCTAATGTGACTAACGATCATATTTTGTTAAAACACGCCGATAGTTTTATTGAGACAACAATCACATAACATCTATGTCAGCCATTCCAACTGATAAACACATCATCTTTGATAAACCCGGCTTTAAACCGGACACAGCCCAGCTGAAAGTCATTGATCAGCTGCAACAGCTCTATCAAGCTTTGAATTCCGTACAACCCAGCCCCGGGCTGATCGACCGATTGCTCAAGCGTAGACCTGACCCGGTACAAGGACTTTACATTTGGGGTGGAGTTGGCCGAGGCAAAACCTATTTGATGGATCACTTCTACGAGGCGCTACCCTTTACTGAAAAACAGCGCGTCCATTTTCATCGTTTTATGCAAGGCATTCATACAGAACTCAAAACCCTGCCGAAAAGTCCTAACCCGCTAGAGATTATTGCCAGCCGATTGGCTCAACAGATACGCTTGTTATGTCTGGATGAATTCCATGTTCAAGACATTGGTGACGCCATGTTACTGGCCGGATTCTTTAAAACACTATTCGAACATGGCGTAACACTGGTCACCACTTCAAATATCCCGGCAGACGATCTGTATAAAAACGGTTTGCAGCGAGAGCGTTTTTTACCTGCCATTGAACTGATCAAACATCACGCTATCGAATCACACCTTGATGGGGATACAGACTACCGAACCGAACTTCTGGAACGCACCGGTACTTTTCACCTGAACACGCTCGGCGATAACAATAAGCTGCTGCAACAACAATTTAACTCGCTCGCCCCTAACAATATCACCATGGCTGCCAAGTTGAATATCAATCATCGTGACATCAACACCATTGCCATCAGCGATGACGTTGTCTGGTTTGATTTCAAGTCTATCTGCGAAACCCCTCGTTCCTCAGCTGACTACATCGAGATAGCGTGCGAATATCACACCATCATTATCAGCGATGTACCTCAGCTAACCGAAGCCAAGGACGACGTGGCGCAACGTTTTATCCATTTAATTGATGCCTTGTATGATCACAGCGTCAAAACCGTCATCAGCGCCGCCACCCGGCCTGCTGAAATCTACGCCGGCACACGCCACGCGTTCACATTTCAACGCACCATTAGCCGATTGCAGGAGATGGCTAGCGAGCAATACCTGGGCAAACCTCACTGCAGCCATTAACCCGCCTCGACAACCCAGATATCGATTTCAAATTTAGAAAAACCTTAACTTCAGCCCATGTGATCACCAAAGCCTGACTACATTCCGTTACTATAGGGATATAATGTCAGAAAAACATCACAAGCGGAGCTATCCCCCTTGCGCATCGCCATAGTTGAAGATGAACCAGTTCAAGCAGAATTGTTACAAGCCTGGCTCCAGGCTGAAGGCAACACCTGTCATGTTTTTCACGATGGCGCGTCTTTGTTGCAGGCAATTAAACGCGATAGCTTTGATTTGCTGATCGCCGATTGGGAGCTCCCCGATTTAAGCGGTATAGAAGTGGTTAGCCGTATACGTCAGGAGCTGGACTGGCCCATTCCCATACTCATGGCTACCAACCGCGATAGCGAACAGGACATTGTCAGCGGCCTGAAGGCCGGCGCCGACGATTATATGATCAAACCGATACGGCAGCAGGAGCTGCTAGCTAGAATGAGCGCCTTATTACGCCGTTCCAGCCAAACTGATGCGGTGGAGGACATTCTAGAGGCCCCGCCCTATCGCTTAAAGCGCAGCGATCTCAGCGTCAATTTTTGCGGAGAAACCGTACAGCTTAAGACCAAGGAATTCATGCTGGCGGTATTTTTGTTCAAAAATACCGGCCGTTTACTCAGCCGGGGCCACATTCTTGAAAGTGTTTGGGGCCAGCGTGCAGACCTGAATACACGCACAATTGACCAGCATATCAGCCGTGTCCGTCAGAAACTCAATCTAAACCCGGAAAATGGCTGGCGTTTGAGCACCGTTTATGGCCATGGTTACCGCCTGGAGCAAATCTCGCCAGATAAACCCAACAAAGATGAACTCAGCAAAGATGAATCCACTTGAGATGAAACCAGCTAAGCCACATCAGCCATTGATCAGACCTGATTTCGGCTCAATAAGATCATACCCGCGCTGGTTTGCCCTCTGTTGTTTTGCACTTATCTGGCTGGCACTCGCACCCACGGTCCTGGCAGATGATTGGGTTTATACCACCCGGCCCGGCGACACGCTGTGGGGCATTAGCAAAGATTATCTCAAGGGACCAAACTACTGGCCGCGCCTGCAAAAATACAACAACATCGACAATGCCAAACAAATGCCCCCCGGCACCCGCATTAGCGCCCCACTGGAGTGGCTAAAATCACCCCCTGCGCCCGCCCAGGCGGTGAAGGTGGTTGGCCCGGTGAGTATCACACTGGCGGGAGATGACACATCCTCAGCCCTCACCGATGGCATGTCACTGCCTGCCGGCAGCGTCATTGAAACCGGCGCAGGTGCCAGCGTAACGCTGGGCTTTGCGGATGGCTCGACACTCTTGCTTCAGGAACACAGCCAACTCATTCTTGACTCTTTCAGCGCCTTTCGCGACACCGGCATGGTGGATACCCGCATGCGTCTGCAAAAAGGCCGCGTTGACACCAAGGTCATCCCCTTTAAGGCACCTGGAGGGCGCTATGAAATCACCACCCCGGCAGCGGTTGCGGCGGTGCGCGGCACCCAGTTCCGCGTCAGCGCCGAACAAGACAAGGCGGTGATGCGCAGCGAGGTGATACGCGGCGAGGTAGCCGTTGAAGGCGCTGGAGTCACACAGACGCTAAGCGGCGGTTTCGGCACGTTGGCGGAAGCCGGCAAAGCCCCCTTGCCACCGCGTAAACTACTGTCTGCACCCATGCTTGCAAACCTGCCCCAACAACTAAAACAGGTACCAGTAATATTCGACTGGCAGGCACTGGAAGGCGCAGTCAGATATCGCGCCCAACTTGCCAATGATGCAAACTTCGAATCACTGCTACACGACTCACTGTTTTCTACGCCCCAAGCGACATGGCCTAACCTGGAAGATGGTGATTATGTCTTGCGCGTCAGGGCGGTGGACGAGCTTGGCCTGGAAGGTTTCGATGCCAGCCACAGCTTTAACCTGGCAACTCGTTTATCTGCACCTTATGCAACCATCCCACCTGACGGCATGTCACAAATAGCGGGGCCGCCGCCCACGTTTCAGTGGCGAACCGTTAACGGGGCAATGGCTTACCGGTTCCAGCTGGCAAAACAAATCAATTTTGGCGCCCCTCTCATTGATGTTGTGGTCGAGGGAACAGAATATACTCCCGAGGTTGAATTTGAACCTGGACGCTATTACTGGCGCCTGGCCACCCGCAACAGTCGTGGCACAGAGAGCGATCCCGGTCCCGGGCGCGGCTTTAACATCATCTTGCCCCGATGAATAACAGCAATGCATGAGAAATGGCGTGATGAATCAGCGAGTCCAGCCAGGCTGATTAACAAAACATTCCATTAGTCCGATGGCGGCATCCAGGCTCAAACTTAAGCGGCGCTTCCCGGAATGGCTCAAGCTACCTATCTCACTGCTACTACTGATCACCCTGCTGGTCTTGGGTGACTGGTTATGGCGCTGGGACCAGTTGTTGTACGACGTTCATCTCAGACTCTGGTCAAGCCCAGCGCCTGATGACATCGTCCTTGTCGCCATTGATGAAACCAGCCTCAAAGAACTGGGGCGCTGGCCGTGGCCACGGCGGACGCACGCGCAGCTTATCCAGCGTCTTAGCGATGCCGGTGCCAAAACCATCGGCCTGGATATTTTTTTCTCCGAAGCAGACACGCTGGACCCGGAAGGTGACCTCGCGTTAACTCAGGCGATTCACGACCATGGGCGCATTGTCTTGCCTGTGATGGTGGAACAACCCCGGCTTGGCGGACAACTGGTCGAAACCCTGCCTCTGCCTCAGATGGCCAACGCCGCCGCCAGTCTTGGCCATGTCCATGTCGAACTGGATGCGGACGGCATTGCCCGCAGCACCTATCTTTTTGAAGGCCTGGGATCACCCCACTGGCCACATTTCAGCCTGGCCATGACACAACTTGATGCCAACAGACAGTTCAGTGGCATCAGCAAACCTGGCTCACAACCAGTTTCACCCTATATCTGGACCCGCAGTGATCACATCCTGATTCCCTACATCGGCCCGCCCGGTCACTTCCAGCGTATCTCCTATGCTCAAGTTCTTAAGGGTAATTTTGCTGCGGATACCTTTCGCGACAAAATTGTCATGGTCGGCGTCACCGCTACGGGCCTGGGTGATGTCCTGCCTACGCCAGTCTCCGGGCTTGGCCAACCCATGCCGGGCATTGAAGTTAACGCCAACATCCTGAGCACGCTGCGTCAGGGCATCAGGATCGAGACCATCAGTGAATCTTACCGATTGATACTATCCATCCTGATTGCACTGCTGCCAGCACTTCTGTTTCCACTACTGCGACCCCGTGCCGCCCTATTAAGCATGGCAGGCTTGATCATTGGCACCTTGCTATTCAGCTTATTGCTATTGCGCGGCGGGTCCATATGGTTTCCACCCACGGCCGTACTAATTGCCCTGGCCGCCAGCTACCCACTGTGGAGCTGGCGCCGCCTGGAAGAGACGCTTGCCTATCTCGACCAGGAACTGATCCAGCTGCGCAGTGAACCCAGCCTGATACCCCAGGATCGCAGGCCTGATCCGGAACAGGCTATGAGTTTCATCCAACAGCTCATTCCGGTCAGTGGCTGGGTACTCTACGATCATGAAAACAATAAACAACGTGCTTGGGGAAGCCTGCCGCCGACCCTGCCTCTCAAGAGCAACGCCAGAGAGTGGCAACAAACAGGGCACACGTTATGGACAGGCATCGCCACTGAGGTGGGACTCTGGCAACTGGGCATCACACTGGAAAAAGATGCCTCATGTGAGCCAAGCAAAGCCGCCTTAGTCGTCAGTCTGGTGCAACAACTCATCACCACGCCAACGATAAAACCCGAGAACACCATCGAGCTGATTCAAGGCCGGGTACAGGAAGTACAGCAAGCTACCGCCAGCCTGCGCGCGCTGCGCAGGTTCATTGATGACAGCCTGGCACAGATGGCCGATGGTGTACTTGTGGTCAGCAACCTGGGAGAAGTACTGTTATTCAATCACCAGGCCGCCACTTATCTCAAAGAAAACGATACTGCCGACCTCAGCGGCACGCCCCTGATTGCACTGCTCGAGCAATTACAGATTCACGATTCCACATCAAACTGGGCACACAGCATTGCCGAGGTTTTGTTCGATAATGCCTCCGCCCAATTGCAGGCCAGCACACAACACAAGCGTGACTTGCTGATACAACTGACTCCGCTGTCAGCCGGCGACCATCATCTGAATGGTCTTGTAATTAATATCTCAGACATCACTCCGCTGAAAGAGAGTGAAAGAAAAAGGATGGAGCTACTCGGCTTTCTCTCGCATGACCTGCGCTCACCGCTGGTATCGCTGTTGACCTACACGGAATTAGTCCGCATAGGTGCGCGTAGTTCCGATAGCGACAGTCTGATTCAACAGGTGCAGCATTACACCAACAAAACACTGAGCCTGGCAGACAACTTTATCCAGTTATCACACGCTGAAAACGTCACCGAAATGTCCATGCAGGAAATCGATTTCGTCACCCTGGCCAACAGCGCAATCGATCATGTCTGGCCACAGGCGAAGCTAAAAAATATCCATATCGAAAGCCATTTTCCCGACACAGAAATCTGGCTTCGGGGCGAACGCGGCCTGCTCGAACGTGCTCTTATTAATTTGCTGGGCAACGCCGTCAAATACAGCCCCGCTGGCAGTCGCATAGAAGTAAGCATTAAAGAGACTGACAGTCAGTTGCTTTGCTGTATCAAAGACACCGGCTACGGAATTGATGCCACAGAAATACCAACACTTTTCGACCGATTCAAACGCATACACCGGGAAGAACACAAGCAGGAAGCTGGCACCGGCCTCGGACTGGCTTTTGTCAAAACCGTGATTGACAATCATGATGGCACAATCGAAGTCACCAGCGAGCTGGGCAAGGGCAGCTGCTTTTGTATATACCTACCTACTATTGGCATCAATAACCCACAAATTGACTGATCCAATAAGGTCTATGTCGGTACACGCCACGTCTTTTTTGTCTTTCAATGCAGAAACTACCGTTTTTAGAAAATGACCTATGAAGCACACTGCACCAAAGCATATCGCAGTTAATTGATCTAAAATAAGAACATCTAAATAATCACACCTCGATTTTCACTAAATTAATCCCGGGAGGTGACACAATGAGTAGCGATACTGACTTGAGCAACAAAATTGTCGACACTGCGATAGAGCTTGCCGAACAAACCTCCTGGGAAAGGCTTTACCTGCATCAGGTCGCTATAAAACTGGGAATCCCCCTGGCGCAGCTTCAACAACACATCACCCAAAAAGATGATCTAGTTGAAGCCTGGTATGACCGCGCAGATAGCGCCATGTTACAGGCAGCACAATCTGAAGAATTTTATGCATTAAGTTTCCGCGAACGCCTGCATACCTTGATCATGACCTGGCTCGACTTCCTTGCCACGCACAAAACAGTCTCAAAGGATATGTTGTTATATAAACTGGAACCCGCTCACATTCATCTGCAAATACAAGGACTGTTGCGCGTCAGCCGCACCGTGCAATGGCTACGAGAAGCCGCACAACTCGACAGCACACACATGCAACGCATTGCCGAAGAAACTGGCTTAACCGGCATCTATCTCAAAACCTTTATCTACTGGATGTTTGATCATTCAGAACAACAAGCAAATACACGCAAGTTTCTGGATAAAAAACTTGCGCGCGCCGAAAGGCTTGCTCGAAGTTTTTTTTGCAGCAAGCCATCTGAAACGAAACAGGCTACCGCGAAGACTACGCCAACCAGTTAGACATGGACACCATCACCCATGCGATCATTGGCGCGACCGTAGCTCGCGCCACGGCACCCGACACGACTCGTCCAGATGTCTTATCTATCAAACAACGACTTGTCATTGGCGCGTTAGCCGCAGCATTTCCAGACATCGATTACCTCACGGTATTTATACATCCACTTGCCTTCATTGCCGAATGGCATCGATCTATCACACACTCCTTCATCATGCTGCCCATCTGGGCCTTTATATTAGGATATATCTTCGCCTTACTATTCAAGAAACAACAACATAAAAAAGAGATCATACTAATCTGTGCGTTATCGCTGTTCAGTCACATCATTGCCGACTTGATTACCAGCTGGGGCACCCAGATCTTCGCTCCCTTTTCAGATTATGCCGCCGCCTGGGGTCTGACTTTTGTCATAGACCCCTACTTTACCGCGATCGTATTACTAGCTTTGGTGATTGCCTTGATCAAAGACTCACGCATTACGGCACAAATGGGACTTGTGGTTTTAGCAACTTATGTTGGACTACAAGGAATACTAAAATCCCAGGCCCATTCGATTGGTCAAGACTATATCGCCCAGCGAGGTTGGCATGAGGCATCGGTATATACCATGCCACAACCCCTATCACCGTTTAACTGGAAAGTGATTATCATCCGTGATTCGCAATATCACATGGCACTTGTTAACCTGCTGGCGGGCGAGCCCCCTCAACAACCTGACATAAACAATACGTCAATCCTGAACCTTATTAATTACTACCAACCAAGCGATCAACTTGAGTGGAAGGTATACCAACAAGTCAACGGCCAAACTCAAGTTATTGAAGCATGGAACCGCCCTGAGTTTGATTTGTATCGCAAGTTTGCCGTATTGCCGTTTTTAGTTCAGCAGAATAACAACCACACTGAACAATGCACCTGGTTTGGTGATTTGCGATTTGTCATACCAACCATCAACCAGCCGTTTCGTTATGGCATGTGTCAGGAGACCCAACCCAATCTCTGGAGCTTATATAGATTACATGGCGATGGTTTTGATGGGCGAGAGCTGGTACCTGTTTATTAAGTTACGTGTAGTTGTTCAGAATGAAAACCGGCCAACTGCGGAACCAGCTTATGATTATCTCGCAGCTTGGGCAGCGTTTAATACCACACATAAAACGAGCGACGAACTTCCTGGCGCGAACAAATAAAGCCCACTATCCTAATATTGTCGTGCGACATTACGCCGTTGCGAGACCAGTCAATTAAGCTAGGCAAGCTCTGAATAAGTAACAAATCGTCACTCCGGCGTGATCCCGGCCTTCGCCGGGAGGAGTCCAGTGTTTTCAGAAAGTTACTAGATTCTGGCCTTCGCCAGATTGACTTGTTCAGAGCTTCCTTAGTTAATTAAAGGGGCGTTCTACAACATGAATAACCAAGCTCCACAATCCGAACAAGAGTGGGCGGGAATAACGAAGTGAAGTGGCGCGCCCGAGAGGATTCGAACTGAACAGCCGCATAGTTCGCTCAAACATATCCCCCCAGCCGCATTTGCTAAAAAGCGGCATAACTCATGAGAATTTTTCACCTAGGCGGTGGTACCAATGACGACAACATGTCGCCAGCACTTATTCGGATGATTAATCTAGGTTAATTATTCGTGGGTCTCTTGTCCCGGCTAGGAGCGGACATTTACCCTCAAGCTACAAGCTCGTAATAGGTGCCGCGCCCGGTGCCTTTGGCCTTAATTAGATTCAGTTTTATTAGCTTATCAAAATCCAATTTTCGAGATGCCAGGCTGCGCGAAGAAATACGACCATATTCACGTTGTGTAATGCTGCCGTGTTGCCGAATATAATCCAGGATTTGTTGATGATGTGGTTCAAGGCGAGGCTTGGGTTCCGATTGCGCCGGCAATGTTTTACGAACACGCCGCAACTCATCCAAAACACCATCGGCAAAATATTCCAGCCACTCAGAGAAATCTATTTTATCCGCCAAATCGTAATAATCACCCTCAAGCCCAACCGCTTTAAAATAACGAGTGATATTACGATTGTAGTAATTTTCAAAACTGAATATTTCAAACAAATCAAGCCCGGTTTTACCTAAGATCGCAGTTGTAAACAGGCGTGTCGTTCGTCCGTTTCCATCCATGAAGGGGTGAACAATCACGCACTGACGATGAAATATCCCCGCCAGAATAATCGAATCAATCTTGTCGATATTCGCTTTAATAAAGGCCATTAAACCTGACATTAAATTACGAACATCTTTGGCATCAGGTGGTATAAAAACCATCTCATCGACCTTGCGTGGATTACGGATAACAACCGGCGCTTCCCGTAAGTGTCCGCAATGTGCTGGGTTATCCATCAAGCCTGCCACGACTTGCCCCTGAACCTGCTCTAATGTTTTAACATTGAGCGCAAATGTATCAGAGCGAACCGAGGCATATAAAGATTGCAGCGCCCGATTGTAATTAAGCACCTCACGCTCTGTATCACGAAAGACGGCTTTATGCGTTTTAAGCAGACGTTTAACATCCGTCAGCGGCAATGGGTTACCTTCTATGCTCGTAGAAGCGTAGGTGGAATGTTCTCTGGCATCCAACTCCAACTTGGCCAGTGCCGTATCACTCAAACGTAGCGTTTTTATCTCCCCCATAGATTCACCGATCTTACGGATAGTGAGGAGAAGTTTATTGCTGATAGTATATTTTGGCTGCCACAACATAGCCTTAAATTAGCCGATAAGCAGCCGTAAAACAAGCAAAAAACTTAGCCAAAAAACTGCCTTAAATTAGCCGCTATTAACGAAAAACAAGCAATCCTGCCGCCATACCGCATGTTCGGCCAGAATATGCATCCACGCACAAACGAGAAGCTTTTACCCATCGAGACGCGCATTGCCATGACCCCAGCGGGAGTTGCGCGTCTGATCCAAACGTTGACGACAACCTTGCGCAATCTTCAGCAGGGACCCAAACAGCCTCCGAGCACTGAGGCAGGGAGCGTCGAATCAGAAAGAGACACTAGCGTGAGTACGCTAGCTGATTCTGGCGCGGCGATACTCCATGGCCGTAGCACATCCTCCCGTGCAGCCCCACGATTACCCTGAAAAGTAGAGCGTGGCTGTTAGGGTATAGTTACCGTATGCAACATCCCTATCGAAACTCGCTCATCGCGTTGGCATTCGCCCTTGTTGCAGTGCAAAGCACCGCAGAGGATCGGCTACCGATCCACGGCATCAAGGGCAATGACGATCGTGTTCTGGTTGAAACAACAGACTACCCTTGGAGCGCGATTGGTCGTGTCAACAGTACCTTAGGGGGATTTTGTACTGGCACATTGGTGGGACCACGTCAGGTACTCACGGCAGCACACTGCCTGTGGAACCGCCGCACCGGCACTTGGTTGCCTCCCTGTGCGTTGCATTTCCTCGCTGGTTATCAACGCAACAGCTATCTCAAACACTCGTTAGTCGTCTCATACCAACTGTCGGGCAATGATGCACTGCGCGAGGCTCGCAAAGCACCGCGCCCCGGCCAAGACTGGGCGGTGATAACCCTGGCAGAAGACTTAGGCGCTTCGGTTAGCATCCTGCCCACAGCAGCGCTCGACCGAAAGCATATGAGCGACTACCAACAGCAAGGCGGCGTGTTCTTGCAAGCCGGCTACAGCCGCGACCGGGCGCATATCTTAACCCAACACAACGAGTGCACGTTGACAGGCTTTACCAACAACGGACATCTGGTCTTGCACGAGTGTGACGCCACCTTCGGTGATTCGGGTTCGCCGATCCTGCTGCGCCGCGACGGCAAGTATCACATCGTCGCAATGCACGTGGCGACTGATAATAGACAGGCGAAGGGCATCGCCGTAACGGGCGCGGCGTTTCATGATTGGTTGCTAATCCTACCACCCCCGACGCCGGTGAGTGGAGAGATCAAGACTTGCCAGTTGCCGGCCCGCGCTTTTCAGACAGCTATGTGGAACTGAAAAGCGCCAGCCGTTACTTGCCTAAGGTCATAGGTTTCAAGAAGCCCATGCCCTCAAATTGAATTTATCAGTGTAGGGGGGAGTTCTCAGGCGTATTATCACCTTCCTCATCCAAGGATTCACGGACGCTGTCGTCTCCTTTAAAACGTGCCAGCATTGGACCTAAATTGCGCATTGACTGTAGATGTGTATACATAAGCTCAAGCTCGCCGGTTTTAGCTAGCTGCGCCAGCTTATCGCCAGGCAACGCCTTCAGCTTGTCCCGATCAATCGCCATGAAGCCAGTCAACTGGGCCTTTTGGCCTGACGGCAGCTTGAACTTGGCCGTCATCGGCTCAAGCAGATCCAACTCCTTCAGCGTGCGGCAAAAAACCCGTGTCCGCTCAGCTTCACGTTGATACTCTTTTGTGAAATCAAACATCTTGTTAAAGTACGCCGTCTTCTCACCGTTTTCATCAAACAGGCGCCTACCGCTGCCGTCCTGCGCCCAGCCATCGTACTGCTCATCGATGCACAGAATGAGCTTGCTCTCATCATCCTTGCTTTGCGAGAACACAAACGGATAACGGCGCACAAATGCGGGGATGTAGCGGGCACTCCATTTACCCTGCTCATCGAGATATAAATTCTCGTCGGGATTTAGCCCCAGAATGACCAACGGCTGTACCACCTCCTTCGTCCCAGTGAACACGATGGCATACTCCCCCGCCGCGGCCGGAAACTCCACCGCCGCCATGGGTGCTGAATTCGAATGGGCCGCAAACTCATAGTCTGTGCGCGCTGCAAGAGACCAGTCCCGATGGCGCTTTGCTGAAACCGGTACAGCTCTCTCGTAATACTGTAATTGTTTGGTCACTTAAAACTCCTTATGTTTAGTTTGCTCGATCTATATATTATTTGCTCATCAAGTGAGCGAACTGACGTTAATACCGCACCCTCAACCGAGGCAGCCGAGCGTGAGCCCTTCGCTCGCTTGAGGTGCCAGGCTCTCCAGGAGACGTGACGCTAAGCACTGACTAGCTTCACGTACACGTCCCCGAGATCACCGCCATCGCAATTCAGCGACTAGCATCAGCCAAACAGCAGATCATTCTCAATGCCTGAATCAATCGTGAATTCATCGTCGTTGCTGTCTTGCAATGGAAGCTCTCGTTCACCAATGGCTAAGGTCTCACCCATGGCATCGTGGTCGTAACCCAGCACATGGCCGAACTCGTGGGTTACCGCAGACAACAGGTCGATCTCGCCAGCATCGACCCCATCCAGAGAATCGGACCAACCGTAACCTGCCGCATCGTCGTCTATCGTCACAACCCCTCCAGTGGTCTCGCCTAGCAGGTTACCGCCCAGATCCTCGATTCGGATGTCTGTCTTGAGAAGCGCCCTCAGATCGTGGGCATCCACACCCTGCTCGGCCCAGTAGTCGATGGCCTCAGCGACCACCGGGGCCAGCATGGCCTGCGTGAGATCGGCACCGGATTGCTCACCGGTGTTGGGGTCTTCGTCAAGGTGGAGAGGGGCGTCCCCGTAGGTAATGTTCACTACCTCTTCCGTGATCCCGCCTTCGAATGTCACCGTGATGCTGTAAAACTCACTGGTTACGACCTTGTTACCGAAGAAAAAAGCTACCTTCAGCGCTTCGCCAGGCTCAATAGTCCGATCGGCTTCCGTACCAAGCCACAGGGTATCGGCGTCCGTACCGTCGTCGGGATCGCCATCAATAATAGTGGTGGCAAGATCATTAACTGTCGATTCGCTCCAAGAAGCATCCTCCGCTGAGGCATCCCAGATGGTGTTGTTGCCAAAAAGCACCTCCACCAGGTCTTTGTTGCCGCTCTTACCGGAACCATCCGGCCAGGTGATTTCGACGTTTGTGATTATCAGATCATCTTCACCGGTGTTGAACAGCAGCACGTCGGCCTTCTTACCTTTGAGCGTGATGTCGCTACGCTCTTCAATCTTGAGCTGGCGAATGATCTGCACCGTGGCGGTATCAGAGACCAGCTCATCAGTACCGAGCAGTGAATTGGAGTCGGCTGCATCCGCATAGGCGGTGTTGGGCACTTCCCACGGCACGACCACATCGCCGCATCCATGGAAGAAGCCATTAGCGTTGTACCGCAGGATCGAGTAGGACGCGATCTGCCAGTCCGGATTGTCTTCTTCACTGGGCCCACCCGCCTCACCCCAACCGCCATGGAAGTCGTCGGAACAGGACAGGTGCATCGTGAAGCCTTCTTCACCACCCTCGCCGTCCGGGTCAAAGAAGATCTCGTTCTTGGTACCATCGTACACAATCTCGGTGCGTTCGCCATCCGGTGCAGTGAGCAGCACCTCATGGACCCCATCGGGCTCGAACTCCCCGCCGGTCTCCTCCCACCAATCGGTGCTATTTCCGTCCGTCGAACCTTCCAGGATGTAGCCACTGACAAAGACGAATTTGAAGTCGTCACCTGCTACTGTGCCGAACGGCGATAGGTCATTCTTTTCAGGGCTTCCCAAGAACTCGGCCGCCTCGAATTCCGCGCTGATAGTGAACGACTCGTCCACACCCAGCGTGGGTATGACCCAATCGATGGTTTGAGCATTACCGTCAGCATTCGCGTCAGAGCCCAAATCCGTAGGATCACCCGTCGCCGTCACAGCGGCGAAGTCGCCATCTACATCGGTCACCCGCAGCAGACCATTGACGAAATCTGTCACCTGCACATCCAACGCATCGGACGGGCCAGAGTTGGTGACGGTGAGCTCGAACTTTCCGGCCAGCCCCTGTTCCACAAAGTCGGATTCTACCCACACGTCGTCGTTGGTGTTGTTCGGCGTCTCGTTATCGTCGAGCCTGTAGAAGGTCTTGTCGATGGAAAGGTCGATTTCGGTGAGGATGTCGATGTCGTCCGAACCCGTGGCTCCGATGTCGTCAGCGGTATCACCTGGATCGCCCTGAGGTGCCTCGGCAGCTACTGTGGCGATGTTCAGGACGTTACCCGCGTCGTTGACTCCGTCGGCTCCGTTCGCCTCTGGGACCGACGCATCGACTGCAAAGTTGACGGTGATGGTCTCAGAATCACCTGGACTTAGAGTCGCGAACGACACCTCGATGGTCTGCGGATTACCGTCACCGGTGCCATCGTCGCCGTCGTTGTCGAGATCGACCCAGCCTGTGGGCAAGATCAGACCAGAGACCTCCAACCGTGTGTCGACGTTGTCGAAGACGAGACCGTCACTGAGCGTCACGTTCCCATCGTTGCTTACGACCAGCGTGAACGAACTGCCGTCTCCGCCTGCGGTGACATCGGCAAAGCCGTCATCGTTCGCGTCAGAGACAACATCAAACGTCTTGATAATGCTGATCGCCGGGTTCTGCGGCACCGGCGTGATGGTCGGGTCGTCTTCGCCACCGGTGTCGTCCGCCGGATTGGTACTGTCCGAGACATCGGTGACGTCCTGAGGCCCGTCAATCGGGTCGATATAGGTACCGGTGGCCAGCGCCTGGTTTTCGAACTGGCCGGCATCAATGTCGTCTTGCGTCAGCGTGTACGTGCCCGTGAAAGTGGTCGTGTCGGTCTCGCCCACATCCAGGGTGGTCGGCCCACCACTGACCGTGATCCCGTCATCCTCGACCGTCACGTTCGTCAGCGTCACGTTGCCTTCATTGGCTACTGTAAAGTCATAGCTGATGGTCTCGCCCACATTGGCAAAGCCGTCACCCTCACCCTCGTCATTCGTGCCGGCCAAGCCGTCCACACCGTAGTCATTCCACGTGCCGGCCTTGACGATGCTGATCGCACCGTTCTGCGGCGCCGGCGTGATCGTCGGGTCGTCTTCGCCACCGGTGTCGTCCGCCGGATTGGTACTGTCCGAGACATCGGTGACGTCCTGAGGCCCGTCAATCGGGTCGATATAGGTACCGGTGGCCAGCGCCTGGTTTTCGA
>CALZIO010000050.1 GCA_945787785.1 uncultured Chromatiaceae bacterium | reverse complement strand
GCACTTCAACACCGGCTGACACCGATTCGAAATGGCGAATAGCGCGCACATCGAGACTCGGGTTGTTGAGCGGTCCGCCACCAAAGACGAGCCGGCCACGCTCCATGATAAGAAACTGGCCGTAGGCTTTATAGTAACCGTCTTTGATCGTGAGTTGACCGGTGGCCCGGGCCGGTTGCCCCGGCAAATCGATAATGTCGAGTGCACCCAGCACGCTGCCTCTAAGTCCGTAGGCATCGACGGTGACGTCGCCGAGCGTAACGGCTATCTGACTCGAGACCCGCCAATGGGCAGGTTCCACTGGTGTTTCGCTAATAATGACTTCGTCAGGCGATGTGGTGATACGTGCCTGGGCGATATTAACGCTGCTGATATGCGCTTCATCGACATGCACTTTGCCGGCCAGGTCAAATCGACGCCCAAGGGTTTCAAGTGTTAAATCTGGTGATGCGTCGACTTGAACCTCGGATAAATCCATAAGGCGAAAGCGCTCACCAACGAGTGTAAAGTGGCCTGATGGTTTAATACCTGCCCAGTCTAACGTGCCACTAAGGTTCACACTGCCTTCACCTGAACGTGCAGTGCCATTCACACCAAGCCCGTTGCTGCTGCCATCAAGCTTAAAGCCGATGTCTTCGATGGTTATGCCTGCATCAACGACGCTGGCAACGCCGTCAACCAGGGTGATATGACCGGCGTAATTTGGTGTTTCGAATGTGCCTGTGACATCCAGGTCCATAACCAATTCACCTGAGACATTGAATAACTCAGGCGCAAGCAGACTGACAAAATCCAGGTTGGCAAGATGCCCCCGCACGCTACCTTTAATCGGTGCATCTAGGCCAATGCGCCCGGCGCGGATTTGCGCGTTGACCTGGTCTTGCTGCGGCAGGTCTAGATCAATAACAAGGTCTATTTGATTGGCATCGGCCAGGAGTCGTAACTGACCGGTGCTTAGTTCAGTTAATGGCGTTGGTTCGTCGATTAGCCTCAACACCGCCTTATCCAAATCGATGCTTGCTTGACCCTGCCATGGTTGGTCGGTTTGTTGTTCCATCTGGACATCTGCCCTGATCTCACCTTGGTAGTCATAGGCATCTGACAGCCAGGGTTTAAGGCGATTAACGTCGAATTGATCCAGGTTCGCCTTTAATGACCACACCTGAGGTGTGGACCAACGGCCGCCGATACACAAGCGCGCAGGTGTATCGATAAAACAAGCGTCAGACGTGGAGACTGCCTCGGCATTGACTTCGATTGCCATTGCATCTTCAAGCTGCCAATGACCCAGTCGCTCTGACTCACTCTTCAGACTCAGTAGTTGTCCACGCCATTGCTGATTGTCGTAACCACCTGCACCACGCAAATCCAACTGCCCTTCTGTTGCCGTTAGCTTGGCGATAATGTTGTGATCAGCAACAGAACCCTTGGCAGATGCCTTAATGCTGCTGAACTTAATATCGTTCCATTGCACATTTTTCAAATTAACATGCGTGTCTCCCAGTGTACCGCTGGCGACATCGAAATGAATCTGTGTATCCAGTTCGCCAAGCTCAATATCCTGCCAATGCAATTGATTGCCTTGCGCCGTTAAATCGATACGAGGTGTCTCTGGCTTGCCGGACACCGTACCGCGACTATTGACTTGCCCGGCAAGTTCAGGCACCAGGTGTCCCAGGTCTTTTGCATCAAGCGTCCATGCCAGATCAAGTTGCTCACCGACGTTGCCGGTTGCAGTTAGTGTGTTGTCGCCGACTTGAAGTTCCAGCTCAGACGATAGCGCATCTGTAGTCGTTGTTTGTAGTTGTACCTGACCAGTAACAGGTTGTTCGTTAACAACACCATCGATGCGGTTGTGGGCGACGACTTCGGGCGGCCCTTGTGGTTGCCAGGTGACATCCACGGCGAGTTCGCTACTGAGATGACCATCAAGTGCAGCGTGGAATATGGCGGGATTAATTCGTTCGCTTTCAAACTGCGCGTGTAATGTACTTTTCGGCTGCCATTCCATCCTCGCTGTGCCTTTTGCTTGAATATCGTCACTCATTATTTTCACATCATGGAAATTGATATGACGCATGTCGCCCAGGAACTGCGCCTCTACCTCGGCGATTAGTGGCACATCACTATCAACTAAATTGGCAAGCTGTGTTGTGAGACTACCTTGGTAAGTCTCTGCGTTGCCAGTCGCCTGAAATGTTCCCATCGGGCTTCGCATTTGTGCGGCTTCGGTTAATGGCCATTCAATGGGTTGCCAACCGCCGTTCAAGGCGAATTCGAATGTCGGCGCCCAACTAACGTTACCAGCCATACTGGCCTGTGTTGGCTCATCCTCAATGGCTAGATTGAGATCATCAATAACAACGCGATCATTGGTTACAACAAACATACCGTTGAGCGCGAGATAACGTGGTTGCCATTCTGGAAACCATAACTTGCCATCGGTCTCGATGCGGTTAGCTTTGCCCCGGAATGCGAACTGCGCTGCTACACGTTTTTCAGGCCAGCCCTTAACCGCTGCCGATGGTTCGAATTCAGGGATATCAATGTTTAACTGCCAAGTGGGCGTTTCAAGCCGTGGTTGAGCACTGCCTATTGCACTCCATACAAACGGTGCCGATGCTTCATGCTTAACATCGAGCGCATCGAGCGTTCCGGTTAAATGTGATTTGCCCGCTATTTCAGGGCTATCTTTGTGTTGATATTTCCAATCAAGAATTACATCAATCGGTTCGGATGTTTCCCAAGTCAGCTCACCGGCAGCAGCGGCTTGCAGTGTATCTGTTGTCAACGTTAATCGCGTTACGTTAACTTGCTGGTCTTTAACGAATACTGCGAATGAAGCGTTTTGTGCCTGCCATTGATCCTGTTCACTGCGAACCACAATGCCATTGATAGTGGCATCAGCTATTTCAACAATAACAGGCATCATGAAGGGCTGGGGTTGAGTCGATGACTGCGAATCTTTAAGCGCGACGTTCAGGCCTTCCACTTCGAGTGGTTTAACGCGCACATGTCCATCGACCATGCTCCAATCCAGCGCTACTTGTTCTACTGTTACTGTTGCGCCGGGCAACTCAATGTGTAATTGCTCCACACGAATAGGACCTGTTAGTCGACCTTCGAGCTTACCGAACCGAACATTATCGGGCAGCCAGCCACGCGCCAGCATGTGCATACCGGATTCCGTCATACCCAACCAAGCAACACCCGCTGCTACCAGCGAGGCAAGCACTAACATAAGCAAAATGATGCGCTTCATTAGCCTGGTCATAGAGCTCGTCATAAATCTGGCCTTATGCTGAGATGCAGACGCAGGCCGCGACCGTCTTCGCTCAGCGGTTGGGCGATATCCAAGCCAATCAGACCCAACGGCGAGCGCCAGCGTGCGCCCACTCCGACAGAATATTCGAGTGGATCACTGAACGAGTCAATGGCATTGCCAATATCAAAAAACGTGTCGACGCTCCAGGCTTTGCGTATGTCGTACTCGAACTCGATGCTGCCGAATATCAGGTGTTGGCCGCCAACCTTGTCGCCATTGGCATCCACTGGGCTTAGCTCGTTGAGTCCCCAACCACGAACACTGCGATCACCACCGGCAAAGAAACGCTGCGAAGCAGGCAATTGATTGAAGTCGTCGACGGCGGTAATACCCAACTCACCCCGCAGATAAAGACGCAGTGTAGGCTTTAAGGGAACATAGGTTGCTGAGCGGACGTTAGCCTGCACGAAGTCAGTAGTAGAGCCAATCACATCCGAAGAACCGCGTAAGCCGGCGGTGATTTTGTAACCCTTTGTGGGTTTACTGTCTACATTCCATTGGGTGCGAATAAGTTGAATGCCTGGGATGATAAAGATATCGTCGAAACTGATTTCGGCAATATCCGAATACTCTGCTTGAAAAATTCCATACAAATTTCGTTGCCAGCCCCCCCAGGGACGCGTGTCGATAGGCGCAATCTCAAGGCGTTTACTTTCCGTGTCACCACGGACTTCACGGATAAGGCCCGTTGCGATAGTTAAATATTGCGATGGTTTGCCGAAGGGAATGACATAACGGTGCAGCAGGTCTTGTTTCGGTTGCGACAATCTCAGGTTAAGACTGGTGCGATGACCCGCGCGGTTGACGATGCGGTTTTCCCAACCGGCGCGCAGGTACAACCTGGTGTCAGTTGAGTAACCACCACCGAGTGTCCAGAGATTCCGCCGGGTCGGGGTCAACCAGATCGTCATCGGCACTTCTTTAGTCTCGGCGTCGGGCTTGATTTCGATATCAACCAAGGAGAAATGCCTCATATCGAAAAGTGCGCGTTCGATGCCGCGTAAGCGCTTCGAATTAAAATAATCACCTTGCTGAATATCAATAGCACGCATCACAACCCTGTCTGCAAGAAAGTCCTGTTCAACACGGATCGCACCGACCCGGTAACGCGGGCCGGTGTCGAAATTCAGATGTATTGCAGCAACATAGTGTGCCTGATCGACAATGAGTTCATGGCGCGTGAACTGTGCTTCGAAATAACCACGTTCGGCCGCAAGTTCGGCGAGCCGGATTTTAAAGTTATCGTAACGGTCGTGGCGGATAGCCTCGCCAATCGCAAATCCGGATTCATTCACCAGGGCAATGAAGCCAGGATCGGATTGACCTTCACCGTTGATTTGAACATCGATCTCTTGGATGAGTACAGGCCGCCCTGGATCGATGTCAAAGCTCGCCAGCCAGCCCGCGTCAGTTTGTGTTAAATGACTGTTGATTTGTGGTTCGTAGTAACCAAAGGGTCTTAACGCCTGGCGGATATTCTCTTCCGCCCTCACATATAAGCGGCGAACAGAGGTGTCCGACAGTGTATTGTCTTTGCCGCGCCGCTTAAGCTCAAGAAAGGCCTCGACATTTTGGCGTAGCTCATCTGACAGGCCATTGATTTCGACCTGCACCGATGCATAGAGCGAACAAGGCGCTAACAAGACGCACAGTGCGACAATGACTGATAGAATGCGAAATCTCACCAGTGTTCCTTCATGCACGAGAAGCCTTGGCCGGTTAATGTTGATAGTGACAGCCTATCAAATCCAGCGCCGGGATACATGGAAAGCTATGTGAATCGTGAGCGGAATAGCACTGCGGTTGCTTCGATTGCTGCAGCAGCTATCGGCAAACAGCACTTATAAGACATGTTAGCTCTGAGAGTCTGCGGCATCAGGCTCGGCAGTAGTGGGCGCAGATGACAACAGCGTCGCAATCCAGCGTGTTTCTTCATGTGATTCAGCACCAAACACCACCACCATCGTAAGTGGCACGGACAATAGCATACCTACGGGCCCGAATAACCAGCCCCAGAAAACCATAGACAAAAACACGGTCAAGGTTGAAAGACCAACACCGCGACCCAACAAACGGGGCTCGACGACATTACCTACCAACATATTCACCGCCAGATAAAAAGCAGCAACCGCCGCTGCCGTACCGGTGCCAAGTTGTACCAAGGCAAGCAGCACTGCCGGCACAGCTGCAATGATTGATCCAATTGTTGGAATAAAATTTAACAAGAATGCAAGAAAACCCCACAGCAGTGGATAATCCACCCCCAGCACTGCCATACCGATTCCGACTAGCACGCCAGTAATGAAACTGGTCAAGGTCTTGATCGCCATATAACGCTTGGTGTTGGCTACAAAGCGATTGATTTGTGCCAGAGTCATACCAGCATCATTTTGAATCAGCTTAATCTTTTCTGCGAACACCGAGGTGTCGAGCAACATAAAAACCACTGTCAACACAATCAAAAATGCATTACTCAGGAGCTGCGTAAGGCTGCTTAAAATGGAATTGGCCATGCGCATTGCAGAACCTGGATCAAAAGCATCGCGAATACCCGTCCCCGATAGATTGATCCCGAAAGCCGCCAACCAATGCTGAAACTGATCCGTTGTTTCGTGCAATCGTGCCTGATAGTTAGGAAGCATTTGCGAGAAGCTTTCAATAGATGAGGCTAGAATTAATGTTGCGCCAAACATAAGCATGACCGCCACCAGCACAACAATCGCCACCGAGATCGTTGCCGACAAACCCCTGTCACGCAACCAAGCCACGGGGGCCGTTGCAATTATGGCAATAAAAATCGACAACATAAATGGCAGCACAATCGCTTGTGCCGTTCGTGCCGCCGCGAGTATGACCACCAAAGCGGCAATCGCAACAAGACTTGTCATTAACCGGTTTTGATTCATTTGCGTCACTTTAATTATGTTTGTGAATCAATCATATCAACTTTTAACCATTTAATTGCCTCATCTTTGTCATGAAACAATCTCATGTGCAGCCCCGCGTTCTGGGCGCAAATTTCATAAAAACGCCACAGCTCTACATCCTTATTTGGATCAGTCACAATAGCCATCTTACCTAAGCTGTGAACAGGTGCCTCATAGAGCGTCTTCCTATCTCTCAGGAAGAAATAGGCATCAGCGGTAGTCGCTTTAAGTGTTGCATTGGTTAGGGAAGCTCTGAATAATTCGTCATTTACCCAGAGAGCGGGCACAAGCCGGGCGAAGCGTAGCGTACGAGCCCACGGATGGGCGAGGTAGACCCTGTCAGGAACATAGGGTCGAGCCCCGGAATCCAGTGGTTCTGATTCAATTACATAGTAGATTCCGGCCTGCGCCCATTACTGTCCGGAATAATTAGAGCAGCTATGGCCAGAAGTTATAATCACGACAACATGCTCAAAATAACAACAAATATTGAGAAAATACTCGTCATTCCGGCGAAGGCCGGAATCTAATAAAAATCCCCGCCGCAAGCGGACGGGGTATTAAGATGAATTGCCCGAAATCAAAGATTTCATCGCAATGTTTTTGAAACGCTGCAAGCAGCGGGGAATATAACCCCAAGGGATTTAACTGCGGAGACCCTGGATGCCCGCCTACGCGAGCATGACGAGTATTAGTTTAGTCTCTTGCCAAAATTCAAATAGTTAAGTCTCAAACACGACTTTTCTTCCTCACACCAGTGTCGTACCTTGCTTATACTAGATTTCTATTAATTCATTCCGGACAGTAATGGGCCTGCGCCGGAATGACGACATTCGAATTAATCACAGTCTCCTTAGTTCATACAGCGCTCTATAACCCAGCTCATACGCCATCTTGCGAATCTCTTTGGTGATAGATTTGGCCGATTCAACATTGAGATCACCATTCCAAACGCAGGTGACCAGTCTCATTTTTTCATCAACGTCTATATGATAGTTAGCCGCTTCATTCTCTGGAATCCTCATCCCGTCACCCTTATTGCACCGGTGAGGTCAGCCGTGCCAACCGGGCACTGAGCTTGAACCAGTACGGGCGGCTATCTGTGTCACTCTTTGTCATCTCACGCGCATGGCTGAAGTCATCTGTTAGCATTTGCTCGACTTCCTTGGCAAACTCAACATCTCCGACAACCCCTGTAATCTCAAAATTGAGCCTGAACGAACGGTTATCGAAATTCGCCGTACCAATCGTGGCGGCTATGTCGTCGATGAGCATAACCTTCTGATGTAAAAAACCATCTGTATAGCGGAAGAATCGTACCCCCGTTTGGCTCGCGTCATCGAAATAAGTAAACGCTGCAAGGTACACCAGGAGATGATCCGCTTTGTCTGGAATAAGAATTCGTACATCCACACCACGAAGTCCCGCGAGTTGAAGTGCTCCAAGTATGGCATCGTCCGGCACAAAGTAAGGGCTTGCAATCCAAATACGTTCATTTGCCGAATTGATTGCGTGATGGAACATCAGTGTGGCCGTCTCCAGCTTATCCGCCGGCCCAGTAGGCACAATGAGCACTTTCATATCCCCATCCTCAGCGGGAGTTGGCTCCCACACGGTTTCCGGGATCTCTTTCCCCGTTGCCCAGTACCAGTCCTCCACAAACGAAATCTGAACAGCCAACACCGCGGGGCCTTCTATCCTCATGTGCGTGTCACGCCAGTGCCCGAACTTGGGATCTCTGCCAAGATACGCGTCTCCGACGTTGTGCCCACCTAGCCACGCCACCTTGCCGTCCACGACAACCACCTTACGGTGGTTACGAAAGTTAATTTGAAATCGATTGAAAAACCCTTTCTGCGTGTGAAAATTGTGGACTTCTATTCCAGCTTCGCGCATCCCATTCTTGTATGACGCAGGAAGGTGATGACAGCCAATTTCGTCGTACAAGAAGCAAATCTTCACACCCTCTTTTGCCTTGGCAATCAGGTGCTCTCTAACCTGACGGCCAATCTCATCATCGTGGACAATAAAGAACTGAAACAGAATGTACTCTTGCGCGGCATCGATACCGGCCAGGATACTAGTGAATGTAGCATTGCCATCGATCAACAGCTGGACGCTGTTTCCGCTCAGTTGCGGGAGGGCCGCCAACTTCTCTGCCGCTTTGCCCGCCGTGGATACCTCTGACTCCGGAACACGATAAGGTTGCAGCGCTTTAAGCACACCCTCCAGTTTCTTCATGACATTGACATCGACTGAGTGCCGGGCTGTCATGTATCCGCGAAACCGACTGCGCCCGAGCAACCAATAGGCAGGCACTGCAATATAAGGAAATGTATTTAGTGAAATCACCCAGGCAATAGTTCCTTGAGAGGTCCGGGCCGTCATCACGGCGTTTATTGAAGAGACAAATCCCAATATATGAAAAACTACTGCTAAAGTGATCCACATCTGCCACCTCCTTTATTCACCAGGTACAAAACTCATTAACCTGCCGGAATAGTCACAAGCGGCAGCCCTTCCCTACCCCCAGTTTCAGTAATCGAGAACAGCAACATCAAATAGGAAAAAACCCGTTTTGACTGAAAGTCCCGGTCGTCAATCCAAAACCAGTAATCTTTGTAGCTCACCGCAACGAATGCATCCTCAGGCTTTTCGACGCTGTTTTTTATGCTAATGATTCGACGAACACTATTCTGTTCGCCACTACTTACATCGAAAAGGGACCGAAGTGCCCGCCCTTCTGTTAAATGCTGTTCCGGCACGTCGACCTGGCCGGCAAATTCCACCATGATTGATAATACCGAACGGGTCAACATCGCCAGCTCCGTGTCATCTCGTGCGACTTCTGCAAACACAACGTTGTACTCATCCACGCTGTCACTCAAGCCCAGCAGCCCAGCCAACTCTTCCTCCAATGCCAAGATCTCAGGGGTAACATTCCTCCGCCGAACAACAAATAAGGTGGTCTCTTTTCCTGCCGCATCAGTCACCACTCTCATTCTCGCCGCGCTGGAATGCTGAAGCGCTTTGAATAGTTCTATGATCCGATAATAGCCTTCGTCACCCTCACTCTGGGTGGAACCTACCGAGTTTTGGGCAGACAAACCATTAATGGCCTCCAGCACAATCGGTAGCACAGTATCCGCCGGCCAACCTGCCTGCATCATAAACAGTACAGTACTCGGGGGAATCGGTGTCATGAAGCTTTTGTTGAACGTTGAGCCAGTCATCGGCGCATACGTAATCGTTGGCCGATCGGTGTACTTGCCGGCTGCCCCCAGCGATAAACTGTCGAGATTAGCCGCGCCTTCAACAGCCGTTCCACCCAGATTTACCGTGCCCTCTACGGTGTAGCCGCTCACAATTGATGCCACCTCCATAAATAAGGGCATGTCGGCATAGCGAAGCTTCACAATATTGAGCAGTGTCTGGTCTTTCCAGGAATTAGCGACTGCCTTGTTATAGTCGAAGCGGTCTCGCTTGACGGTACTAGGACCAATGTGGGTACAACTGATAACAAATACACATGTCAGTAATAGAATTAGCGTTCGGTGAATCAGCATGGCTTTTGGACTGCAATTCAAACTGGTACGAATTTCTCTGCGTTGCTTCATCATTTGCTACCCCATTCAAGTTACGGTGTTATTTTCTAAAAACAAAAACTCATTGTGATCTTGATATGGTGTTTTTTCAATAATGTCATCAACGCATCAAACACTAGAGAGCCTCTGATTAATTCGTCATTTACCCAGAGAGCGGGCACAAGCCGGGCGAAGCAAAGCGTACGAGCCCAAGGATGGGCGAGGTAGACTCTGTCAGGAAAATAGGATCGAGATCCGGAATCCAGTGATTCTAATTAAATGCCTTAGTAGCAAGGTAGCCTGGATGAAGTGAAACGGAATCCGGGTTAACGACCACGCTCCACCCCGGATTACACTCCGTTCCATCCGGGCTACTATCTGATAGAAGTGGCAGCATAACAAACGCAAGTATGGTCAGTGACCTTGCCTTATGCGCTAACAGTTTTTTTGCATAAACGAATCGTAATTTTTTCATAACAAACCACTACACATTAGGTGAAATCTGGGTGTTTTTATCTTGACCCTCATGGTGTTTCTCCTACGATGCTCTTACCTGAAGAACATAGATCACCTAATTATTTCCTAAGCGTGTGCTCTACATACTATGAATCAACACGAACCATGGCAGGCCATTTCGCGCCAAACTGAGGCATTCAGGTTTAAGGGGTATTGGAGAAATACAGACAGATTCATTCGAATAAGTGATCGAGCATCGAGCCATTCCCGACCAGATTATTCTCTCCTGCGACGCCGCCTAAAAGGCTCCACACAACAGACCGGCGCCACCTCATACCCAGCGTGTTTTATCTTCTTACCGGGTTGAGAAGCATCAGCTTAGTTAATTACCCGCTGACCTGTGTTTTGCCCAGCTTCAAATCGGCGGCGATACCCTTACCCTCTTCCAGCATCGCTCGCAGCGGAGCGGTATCCGCGGCTGCATCATTTTTAATGGTGTTCATCATACCGCGCGGTGTAATCAGGTCTTTGGTTGAATAGGTTGTGAACATTTCCTTTAATAAGGCATCGTACTCCGATCCCAGGTATGCGAACGGGGCCGTTAGGGCGCCGGTACTAACACCGGTCACCATGCTGAATTCCGGGCGAGTACCGGCTGCGGTCCAGCCATTGAGTAGGCCTGCACCGAAGGCGCCATTGTCACCGCCTCCGGATATCGCGAGCAGGGTTATTTCCGAATCATAAAGTGCCGGAAAGCGTTGACGCAGTCGTTCAGATGATGCATTCATCACCTTATCTGCAAACGGCGGCGCTTCATCCCCCCAATATCGCGCATTGGGAATACCAGGTATTTGAGTGGTATCCGAGAGTTTTTGCGGCAGGGCGTTGCGCGGGGGTGTGCCGGCGCAACCCTGCATCAGCAGGACCAGCAGCATTTAAGCCAACAACAGCGACCATGAACCTCTGCCCAAGGTTTGCTGGCCAAGCTGCTGTTTGTCACGTGCATTGACGTAGCCGATGGTATTGCTTTGGAAATACGACGATTGTTTCTGTGCCAACATAACTTATCCCTCTTTAAGATTATTGGTCTTATGTGACTCTGATTAATTCGTCACTCCGGCTTTGTAATGCCAACCAATATTAGTAATAACCAGAGATAAAAAACATCACACCACTGATCTGGTTGTCATAACCTAATGTATATTTTTCTGCATCTTGTGTAATACCCAGAGCGTTACCACCTAAACCTACTCCCAGACCAATATGTTTCCATATACGGTATTCAAATCCTAGCGTGTTATCCGTATAGTTACCTTCCCAGGTATCAAATTTGATGGCAAACACTTCTGATTTTATGTACCAACTAATTCTTTGTGTTACGTTATATTTCAATCCAAAAGAGAGCACCGGCAAGGGCACAGTCACTCCAACATCTTCGGTTTCAAAAAGACCTGAGGCGACGGTTTCCGCCTGTAAAGCTAACTTGATCTTGGTAAAATGCAGCCCCCCTCCTACGGCCAACTCAACCTTATCAGTCTGATAGAAAGACCAGAGATAACCGACTTTTAATATATCGAAGATAAAATCAGTAGCAACACTTGCCCCAACAGGAATAACTATCTCGTTACCATCCTTATCGACCCAAGTAAGTTCATCTTCTATTGACTTGGACGCTACAGAGCTTAATTTATACCAGGAAAAGGTAAGAGAATGTTTATCGTTAAAGCGATAACGGCCATCCAATCTAACGACTGATTGTTCACCATCTATCCCCAATGCATCACCTGGGTCTATGGCAATGCCTGCGCCGAGATTAGGTTCTGTTACCGATATCGATGAATCGAAGCGGAAAAGTGAATAGCCACCCAGTGAAATTTTGAATTTTTGTGGTCCAGCTCCACCCTTGGCGGCATATGCGTAATTAACAGGCACAAGAAACGAGCCGATCAAGAAAATGACCAGTGTTATCAGTTTTTTATTCATGGCTTTTATGCCCCTTAATATAAACAGAGAATGTCTATAGACATCGTTGGTCAACCCCACAGCAGGGTCAACAATGCTAGCGATTCTCCAACACCGGCATTCCAACCACCCCACTTTCCTCCCATAACTCATTACTTACCATTTATACCGCCCAACTTCAATCAAGCCTGGTCATTAGGTGACAAATATTCCTTACAGCCGAAGTCGGATTTCCTTCAATGAACATCGAATCCGCCGTGGAGTTGTTAAACAACCCGGATATTCGTACACTCGATATTGCCTATAGCGTTGGTTATCACGATCCTTCAAATTTCACTCTCGCTTTTAGGCGCATCACAAGTATCAGTCCTAAAGAATATAGAAATCAATATTTGTTTAGCTAAGGAGCCTCTGAATAAGTCATTCTGGTACCCAAAGGGCATAAACGAAAACCAGAATCTAGTAACTTCCTGAAAGCACTGGACTCCTCCCGGCGAAGGCCGGGATCACGCCGGAGTGACGATTTGTAACTTATTCAGAGCTTACCTAATACACAAAAGAAAGAAGTGTTTAATGAACCAGGATAGGACATTAGTAAACACCTTTATTCGTATTGCAGTGTTATTACTGACCTTGGCGGCTTGTACTGCATTTTCTGCGGAACCCACCACTGATCAAGCAGGCCTTATTGCGCCCGTATCGATGGAGACACTCAACGCCAAAATTAAGGAAGTTGAAGCCACCACCACTCTCGATGACCCAACTAAAACAAAACTGACTGAATTCTATCGAAAGACGCTGAGCAGTCTGGAAGCGATGCGGTCAAACAAGGAAGCAGAAAAAGCTTACCGTCAGGCACGCGATGCAGCACCGAAGAAGACGCAAGCACTGCGTAAGGAGATCGAACAAACGCAAAACAGGCCGCCGTCTGTCTTGCAGAAGATATCCGATGAGACACCACTGGCCGAGATCGATCAGCTGTTTTTCAAGGAAAAAGCCAATCTTGCCGCAGTGGAAGCCAAGCTAGCTGATGTGGAGAAACAATTATCAGATGAGGTCGAGCGGCCTTCCACGGCACGAAAACAGCTTAATGAAGCAAAACAAAAGCAGCTTGAGATTGCAGCCGAACTCAAACAGGCAACACCCGAAGGCGAATTATCAGTAGTTACCGAAGCTAGACGATGGCTGCTTGAGACTCGGAATCAGGCCTTGAGCTCTGAGATCAAAATGCTCGACCAGGAGCTTTTAAGTCAACCGATGCGCGTTGACTTGCTCGAGGCGGGGCGTGATCGTAGCTTGATTACAGTTAATCGGATGCGCCCCCGAGTAGAACGCCTGGAAGAGATTCTTGGCCAAAGGCGGCGCAGCGAAGCCGAAGCGTCTGTGGTTGAAGCAGAAAAAGCCAAGCGCGAGGCAACTGGCAAGCACCCGTTGGTTCAGCAGCTCGCAGAAAATAATGCCGTGTTAAGCCAGCAACTCACGGCATTGGCAGATAATCTAGACCGGGTGCGGGGAGAATATGAGGTGGCAAGCCGGGAATCAAAACGTATTACCGACGATTTTCGCAGTGCCCAGCAAAAGATTGAAATAGCCAGCTTAAGTGAGGGACTCGGACAAGTCCTGAGGGAACAGCGTCGGGCCTTGCCTGATCTGCGTCGCTTTAAAAAAGAAGCTGGGGTGACTGGGAAAAAGGTTGCTGACGCAAGTCTGGTGCAATTAAAGTATGCCGATGAGCGCCGCCAACTACGCGACATAGATGCCTACATTGCAACACTAACCATTGACCTTAAGCCCCAGGAAGCAACCGGAATTGAGGACGAGCTTCGAGCACTGATTATTAGCCGGAAAACATTGCTGGATAAAGGTATAGCGACAAACGATGCCTACTTGCGCGCCCTCGGTGAACTCGATTTTGAGCGCGGGCAACTTCTCAAAACGGCGCAAGCCTATGACGAATTTCTAGCTGAAAGATTATTATGGATACGTAGCTCTGCCCCCATCAGTCTGTCAACAATAGCCTTACTTCCGCAACACATAACCTGGCTATTGTCGCCAAGCCACTGGACTAATGTTGTCAAGGGAATCGTGCAGCAAGCAACGGCCTCGCCAGTGCTGATAATGGCACTGGCAGTTGTTGGAATTCTGCTATGGAATACCAACAAACTCAGGGCAGCATTACACGAAACAGGAAAACCAGTCAGCAAAGTGAGCGTGGATCATTTCAGCTCTACCACTCGTGCACTCGTGATTACCCTTGTATTGGCTACGCCTTGGCCGTTGCTGTTAATAATTCTGGGTTGGCAGCTTGGCTTGGCTCCGGATATAAGCGATTTTTCTAAAGCCGTTTCGGCGACACTTATTAAAGTATCTCCAGCATTTTTTTTCTTACTCGCTTTTCGTCAGCTATGTAAACCTGGCGGCCTGGCAGCAGTTCATTTTCGTTGGCCGGAAACGGGATTGCAACGACTTCGCCACTCACTCTTACCGTTAATCACCGTGGGTCTGCCTGCGGGATTCATTGCCGGAATTTTCTTCACAATGGATATCACCAGTGCGGGCGATGCGCCAGGCCGGCTAACATTGATAATTGTGCTGATCATTCTTGCGCTATTCCTTTACACAATGTTTGACCCTAGGAAAGGTGCGCTTGAACCTTTTATGACAAGACATCCGCACAGCGCGCTTGGCCGCATGCCCTATCTCTGGCTAACCGCAGCACTGTTAATTCCGATCGCATTAACCGGGTTGGCGCTATTCGGCTATGTACTGACCGCAGCTGAATTGACTGGAAGCTTGTTTGAGACGTTGTGGTTAATTTTCGGTCTTGTTGTTGTGCATCAGCTGGCTGTACGGTGGTTATTGCTAACACAGCGGCGGCTGAAATATAAAGCTGCGCTTGCGAAACGAGAAGAACAACGCGCTGCAAGAGAGGCCGAGAAAGCCGGTCAGCCCGAAGCTAAAACCGTCTCTGATGAAATCCTCGAACAAGCGGTGGAACCGGAAGTGGACCTGGTTGCGCTCAGCGATGAGAGCCGCGAGCTGCTCACGATGGGGCTGGTAATTTTAGGCATCGTCGGCATTTGGGCGATTTGGTCAGAAGTGCTTCCTGCATTCGGATTTCTGGATGAGTTTGCCGTTTGGAACCGCACCGGAATAGTTGATGGTGAAGAAAAAATCCTGCCAGTGACACTGGCAGACATTATTCTCGCTCTGCTGGTAGTTATGTTGACAGTATTCGCCACCAAACGCTTACCCGCCCTGTTGGAAATCACGCTGCTGCAGCGCCTCGACATGACGCCTGGCGGACGTTATGCAACCACCACCTTATCACGCTATTTCATTGTCGCGGTGGGCGCCATTCTTGCTTTTAACATCCTGGGTGCTGACGGCTCAAAACTACATTGGTTAGCAGCCGCCTTAGGGGTGGGAATCGGATTTGGTCTACAGGAAATCGTCGCCAACTTCATTAGTGGCTTGATCATTCTTTTCGAACGACCGATCCGGGTTGGGGATGTCGTAACGGTCGGGGATACCGACGGCGTGGTCACCCGCATTCGTATCCGTGCCACGACAATTCTCAACTGGGATAAAAAGGAACTACTCGTCCCTAACAAGGAGTTCATTACCGGTCGTTTGCTCAACTGGAGCCTGTCGGATCAGACCACGCGCATTTTAGTTCCCGTTGGCATTGCCTATGGCAGCGACGTACAAAAAGCCATGGCATTAATGGCCGAGGCCGCTGAGAAAAATCAATACGTGCTTGAGGACCCTGCCCCCTTTGTCCGCTTCGAAGGGTTTGGTGACAATGCGCTTGCGCTCAATTTACGCGCCTATGTCGGCTCACTTGATCATCGACTCATGACGGTTAGCGACTTACATGAAACGATTAACGAAAAGTTTATCCAGGCCGGCATCGTTATCTCGTTCCCACAACGGGATATTCATCTCGACACCAGCCAGCCGCTGGATATTCGCATTCACCGAGGTAACCGAGACTCTAATATCAAACCGTAGCCAGGTTTTTCAGCCTAAAAAGCGTGTCGGACTTAGGGCCATTTAACACCAAATCATCAGAATTTTTTATTGATGAATTTGTCTTTAATCTCGGAAAGATAAAGGGCTTGAAATAAAAACGTAGCAGTTAGGGCTTCTTTAAGCTGAGTAAAACTGGTCATCTATATTTCGATATTTCAATAAACCTTAATCTTCTTAGTTACCTGCTCCGATTTATTGAAACTATTTGCTTCCAAAACTACAACTTAGGACCATAGGTCACTTAAACCCGTCCCATTCACTGCCCCAAGGAGCGGTTCTAACTTAATTGAACTTTAAAAAGTCTATTTTTCGCAATGGGACGCCTGCCGTCCAGTAATGCTGAAGAATTATCAGTCAGGATAATGGATCTGATAACGAGTACTGCGACCTCCACCGGGTAGTTTTTCTATACCCCCCTTATCCAATAAGTCTGCCAAATGCCGGGTAGCAGTAGCCTTACTCACTTTTGTAACACGCTGGTACTGAGACGCACTAATACCCTGTGCAAAATCATGCTCCCCACCTTCCAGCAGCCGATTGAGCACTTTGATTTGCTCTGGCAACAAACCCGAATTATGAAATCGCTGCCAAAAGCGCACCTTAGCCAAGGTCCGTTCGATTTTATCTAGTGATGCCTGCAAGGTAACTTGCAACGTTTGCAGAAACCAAACCAACCACACAGTAATATCCAGCCCTCCCCGTTGGCACTGTTCCAATATCTGATAATAGTCTCGGCGACGTTCAAGAATGGCCGCTGACATGGCATACAAACGGATACTCTGCCTATCAGCTTGTGCCAATGCCATATCGGTTAAAGCGCGCGTGATACGGCCATTGCCATCATCAAAAGGGTGCAAAGTAATCAGCCAAAAATGACAAATACCCGCCCGCAATAAAGGATCGAGCGTTACATCCTCTCGACTTTGGTTGAACCAATCTACAAATTTAGCAAATTCTGCATCCAATACATCACGCGGAGGTGCCTCGAAATGCACGCGAGGATGATCAATACGACCTGACACCACCTGCATAGGCTCATCCCCGCGCAAGGCTCCAACCTTGATACTCAACAGCGAAAATGCATCCTTTGGAAACAACCACCGGTGCCACTGGAACAGGCGCTCAACCGTTAAATGGGCATCAAGGTTGGTCACGGCGTCCAGCATCATCTCCGCCAGGCCTTCAGATCGACTGGAGGTTGGAGAAAACAGCTCCAACGATACCCCCATGCGCTTTGCCAGGGATGAGCGCACCGACTCGACATTAAGCTGTTCCCCCTCGATGGCAGACGACGTTATGATGTTTTGCAGCAAAGTATCCAGCCCTGCTTGCCGATCGGAATCACCACTCACTGCTCCCGCCTTGCCCAGCAACACCCCCTGCTTCAAGCGCACCGCACGCAACAGCGGCAGAATAGTTTCATTCTGCCATTCAAAATGAGGCCATTGAGGCTTCTGCCATATCCAGTTGAGTGGTCTTAAATTCATCTTTTTTGGCTCCAGTGAGCCGTTTAGCATGGATTTTCGACTCACACAATGAGCCTAATATATAGATAATCGGCTCACCTAGCAAGCTAATTAACCTCACCAGAAATACCTTTTAAGATAAAGATATCGCGCTCTTAATACAGTCAATAACTTCCACACCCTCCCCACCAAACTAGATCAAGAGCTTGCGAACAAGTGCCTCATCAAAGAAAAACGCTTAAGGGGTCAGCTCTTGATCGACATGCAGGGATCCATAATCGGATGGTTGGCAAGCACTTGAATAAAAGCCACCGAAACAGCAAAAGTATGTAAGCCAATATAACAACTCAAACATATTCTTGAATTATATCAATTCTGTTATATATTGAATATATAACAAGCAAGTTATAATTTTCGCATTCTAGCTTCGAGGCCACAATGATACCTATCACTTCACCTGAAACTCTGGGCAAGGTCCTAAGGCGTTACAGAAAAGAACTGGGGCTAACGCAAAGCGAGGCAGGCAAGAAATTTAACCTTCCTCAGAAGACCGTCTCCAGGATCGAATCTGGGATATCAACTATCCAGCTTGGCACAGTGTTCAAATACATGTCCGCACTTGGTCTGGAAATGAATTTGGAGCCAAGAGAAAAGTCATCACAAGATGAGGCGCTCTGGTAATGGCTTCATTATTTGTTTACATGAATGGCTATGAGGTTGGCGAATACATCCAACGCCGTAGCGGTGCGCAAGAATTCATTTACATTGATTCATGGCTGGAACGTAGAGGTGCGATTCCCCTATCCCTTTCATTACCGCTGACAGATAAGACACATAAAGGCGATATCGTATACAACTACTTCGACAATCTATTGCCGGATAGCATGGAAATTCGGAACCGGATTCAGGCCAAGTTTGGCAGCAGAACAAACAGGGCTTTTGACCTACTATCATTTATCGGCAGGGATTGTGTTGGTGCAATTCAACTCATGAACGAACGATCTGAAGTGGACGTAAAGAAGATTGAAGGTACGCAACTTAGTGAAAGAGAAATTGCAGATGAACTCCGTAATTATAAAACATTGCCTTTAGGCATGTCTGGAGATCAGGATTTTCGGATTTCTATAGCGGGTGCGCAGGAGAAAACAGCCCTGCTCATGCACAATGGACAATGGCACCGCCCAACCGGAACAACGCCAACGACTCACATCTTAAAGCTACCTATCGGCCGTATTGAACATGCAGGTATAGATTTATCCGACAGCGTGGAAAATGAATGGCTCTGCATGGAGATACTTCGAACCGCCGGCTTACCTTTCCCTACTGTTAACATGAAACAATTTGAAGATATCAAGGTGCTTGTAATAGAGCGCTTTGATCGTGAACTAGCAAAAGATAGCTCATGGATTATTCGACATCCACAAGAAGATATGTGCCAGGCCAGCGCTACTGCGCCGGGATTAAAATATGAAAGTGATGGGGGCCCCGGCATTGCCACCATCATGGAAGTGCTCAAGTCTTCAATTCACCCAGAAGATGATAGAAGACAATTTATGAAAACTGTCTTTCTATTCTGGTTGCTTGGTGCCACCGATGGTCATGCCAAGAATTTCAGCATCTTCCTAAAGCAAGGCGGGCGATTTCAATTAACCCCTGTCTATGATGTCATTTCTGCATACCCACTCGCCAAGAAACGCCAGATCGAATATCAGAAAATGAATATGGCAATGGCATTACATGGAAACAACAAACATTATCGCTGGGATCAGATTATGCCGCAGCATTGGTTTGATGAATCAAAGAAGGTGGATTTTCCGGAATCAGAAATGCAAGCCATTATTGATCAAATACTCGGTAGCATTGATTCTGTTATTGCTGATGTCGTATCACGACTACCAACCAACTTTCCTGATGATATTGCCAGCCCTATCTTTGATGGAATAAAGAAGGTAGTGAGAAAATTCTGAAGCCATTCCGTATCTATCTGGACATCACATTGGCCTAAATAGCGTTATGCAATCCGTTGCATTACTCATCTCCTTCACCTCGGTCAACTAAACTGCAACATACGCTGCGTCGATCTTAATGCCTTTTGTGCAATATCTGCATCAAGCACTATTTCGTTATTGCCAAATTCTAATGCAGTGGCAACATTTCGCAGGTTATTCATTCCCATCCAAGGGCAATGGGCACAACTCAAGCATGTAGCGCCACGGCCCCCTATCGGAGCGCTGATAAAGGATTTTTCGGGTGCAACCTGCTGCATTTTATGGAAGATGCCATTATCTGTTGCCACGATGAAGGATTGATTGGGCAGTTCCTGGGTAGCTTTGATCAAACGGCTTGTCGAACCAACCACATCGGCCATCGCAATCACGGCAGCCGGTGATTCAGGATGAACCAGCACGGCAGCATCTGGATATTTCTGTTTGAGCTTGGCCAACCCAGTTGCTTTGAAAGATTCGTGCACGACACAGGCACCGTTCCACATCAGCATATCGGCCCCAGTCAGGCTTTGAATATAGTGCCCCAGGTGTCGATCCGGGGCCCATAATATCTTCTCCCCCTCATCCATGAGATGCTGAACAACCTGAATAGCATTGCTTGAGGTTACTACCCAGTCGGCCCGAGCTTTTACCTGCACGCTGGTATTGGCATACACCACTACCGTGCGGTCAGGATGTTCATCACAAAAGCGTGCGAATTCATCTGGCGGGCAACTCAGGTCAAGTGAACAATCCGCCTTTAGGGTTGGCATGAAGACGCGCTTTTCTGGATTAAGAATCTTGGCCGTCTCGCCCATGAAGCGTACACCTGCCACAATCAGCGTTTTTGCCGGATGACTATTACCAAACCGAGCCATATCCAACGAGTCAGAGACATAGCCGCCGCTCTCCTCTGCAAGGATCTGTATATCCTTGTCTGTATAGTAATGCGCCACGATGGCTGCATCCTTTTCTTTGAGCAGCTGTTTGATTCGGGGAATAAGAGCCTCACGCTCGTCGTCATCAATGTCATTCACGGGCATACTTGGCACCGTAAATTTATTGATGCTAGGTATTGATACAGGTATAGACTGTTGCATGGCACACCTCCTTCTACTGCATTTATGCCACCAGGCGGGCTTTGTGTTTTGCCA
>CALZIO010000049.1 GCA_945787785.1 uncultured Chromatiaceae bacterium | reverse complement strand
CTGGTGGAGGGGGGAGGATTCGAACCTCCGAAGGCGGAGCCGTCAGATTTACAGTCTGATCCCTTTGGCCACTCGGGAACCCCTCCAAAACAAAGGCGGGTATTTTGGATTAGAGTTGCCCAGCTGTCAACATCAATTAACTAATAATTTCCCACTAATCAGCCTGATAGCTTAATTTCTTCCTCCAACACCCCCTTACCCCTGCGTTTTCAAGCTGTTATGATGTGCCCACTTTTATATTTATCAATCGAACGAAGACAATGAAGCAAAATAATATCTTGGTGACGGGTGGTGCAGGCTATATTGGCAGTCATGTCGTACAACAACTACGCGACAAAAACAGAAATGTCGTAATTCTCGACAATCTGTCTACTGGCTTTCAACAAGCGGCGCAGGATGCTGAGCTAATTATTGGCGACACTGGCGATAAAAAACTCGTCAGTCAATTACTTAAAGAACACGACATTGGCGCCGTCATGCACTTTGCAGCACATACAATTGTGCCAGAATCCGTATCTAATCCCTTAAAGTACTATGGAAACAACACCTGCTCAACACGCAATCTATTAGAGTGCTGCGCAGAGCATGGCGTGAAACATTTTATTTTCTCCTCTACAGCCGCGGTCTACGGCATCCCCGAGGCAGGACTGGCGAATGAAGACTCAGCACTCAGCCCAATCAATCCTTACGGCACCTCAAAGCTGATGAGCGAATGGATGTTGCGAGACCTTTCCGCTGCCGGCGACCTAAATCACGTGGTACTACGCTATTTCAATGTGGCCGGCTGCGATCCCGAAGGGCGGATTGGCCAATCCACCCGCAAGGCCACACTGCTGACCAAAGTCGCCTGTGAAGCTGCACTGGGGATTCGCGACCATGTCGCCATCTTTGGGACTGACTACGCAACCCCGGACGGAACAGGCGTGCGCGACTACATTCACGTCGTAGACCTGGCCAATGCTCACCTCATGGCTTTGGACTATTTAGAACAGGGCGGCGAATCAAACACATTTAACTGTGGATATGGGCACGGCTATAGCGTTCGTGAAGTGCTAGACATGGTCGGCAAAGTGAATGGCGAACCACTTAATATAAAAGAACTACCTCGCCGCGCCGGCGACCCACCGCAATTGATAGCCGACGCCAATCTCATACGCACAACCCTGGGCTGGCAACCCAGTTACGACAATCTTGAACAGATCGTAACAAGCTCGCTTAATTGGGAACGCAAACTCAAACAGGATGATTTTCGCGACAAGTAAATGCAAAATCAATCAAGATTGGCTAACATCCGATTTCTTGCCACTTAACCAGGAAGTAATTGTGAAAAAGATTCATATCGCTATTGCCCTTGGCTTACTGCTGCCATTGAGCGCTTGGGCCCAGGAAACCTACTACGTTAACGATGAACTCGTCATCACCATGCGCAGTGGTGAAAGCACGCAAAACCAAATCATCCGCACACTCAAAAGCGGCACCAAACTCGAGATTTTAGAAACGAATAAGGATAGCGGCTACTCATTGGCGCGAACTGCAGGTGGCACCGAGGGTTGGGTATTAACCCGATACCTCACAAGAACCCCCATTGCAAAAGATCGCCTTGCTGCGGCTGAAAAAAAGAGCAGCCAATTGGAGAAGGAACTTGCAGAACTAAAGACGCAGTTTAAAGAGACCAGTGAATCGCGCGCGGCCCTGGACCAAAGCAGCAACCAACTTTCCAGTGAAAACAAGAAGCTGGCAAAAGAGCTAGAGCAGATCCGTGGGATTTCAAGCAACGCCATCACACTCAATAATGACAACAAAACCTTGCGTGAAAAAATGATTCATCTGGAAACGGAGCTGCAAGCCATGGAACAACAAAACTCTGTGTTACGTGATCGCAGCGCCCGAGACTGGTTTATCACCGGCACCGGCGTCACCATCCTTGGCATCCTAATTGGCCTGATCATTCCCAAGATACGTTTCCAGCGCAAATCCAACTGGAACGAACTCTAAATAAAAAAAGAGAGTGCAATTGCACTCCCATTCTAGCAGGCTGTTGAAAAATCCTCATGCGGCACGATGCGGCGTTCATCCTCAAGGGACACCAAGGAAACCCCGGTTCAAAATACTCATTTACTCATTGTAAACCGCGCTTTTTCGCCGAATTTTGCCTTGCCTCGCACTCACCTGAGACTTTTTCAACAGCCTGTTAGTTTCACTACCGCAAATACTATCTCTTAAGCTGAGTCACATCCCGCACTGCACCACGCGAGGCGCTGGTCGTCATCGCCGCATACGCCTTCAGAGCTGCACTCACCTGACGCTGACGATTAACTGGTTGCCAGGCATTAGCACCTTTATCTTCCATCACCTGACGCCTTGCATCCAGCGCATCGTCAGTCAGCGCTACATTGATGGTCCGATTTGGGATATCAATCTCAATAGCATCCCCTTCTTCCACCAAGCCAATGGCACCACCCTCAGCCGCCTCGGGCGACACGTGACCAATCGACAAGCCCGATGTGCCACCGGAAAAACGGCCGTCAGTAATCAGAGCACAGGCCTTGCCCAGCCCTTTTGATTTGAGATAACTGGTGGGATAAAGCATCTCCTGCATGCCCGGCCCGCCACGCGGACCTTCGTAACGAATAATAAGCACATCACCTTCTTTAATCTGATCACCCAGGATGGCCTCAACCGCTGCATCCTGACTCTCGAAGATTCGCGCCGGCCCTGAAAATTTGAGGATACTGTCATCAACACCCGCGGTCTTCACCACACACCCATCTAGCGCGATATTTCCAAACAGTACCGCCAATCCACCTTCCGTGCTGTAGGCATGCTCCATATCTCGGATACAACCAGCTTCGCGATTTAGATCCAGCTCAGGCCAACGTTTCTCCTGACTGAAGGCCTGTTGAGTTGGAACATTTCCGGGGCCTGCCTTATAAAAAGTATGCACTGTTTCATCGCTACTACTACGCACATCCCATTGATCCAGTGCGACTGCCAATGATTCTGAATGCGCTGTTATTACCTCAGTATTGAGCAGACCACCGCGGGCCAACTCACCCAGAATTCCCATCACGCCGCCAGCACGATGCACATCTTCCATATGATAGAGCTGGGTACTGGGCGCAACCTTGCTCAGCTGTGGCACCTTGCGGGACAAACGATCGATATCAGACACGGTGAAATCGACTTCTGCCTCCTGCGCCGCTGCCAGCAGATGCAATATTGTATTGGTCGAACCACCCATGGCGATATCCAGACACATGGCATTTTCAAATGCCGCCTTGCTGGCGATGGAACGCGGCAGGATAGAAGCATCATCCTGTTCGTAATAACGCTTCGCTAATGCAACAACGAGACGGCCTGCACGTAAAAATAGCTCCTTGCGATCGGCATGGGTCGCCAACATTGACCCATTTCCGGGCAACGACAACCCCAAGGCCTCAGTGAGACAATTCATCGAATTGGCGGTAAACATACCGGAACAAGAACCACAGGTCGGACAGGCCGAACGCTCCATGATGGCCACATCTTCATCTGACTCATCCGGATTAGCCGCTGAGACCATGGCATCGACTAGATCCAAATGCACCTCTTTACCCTTGATAATTGCCTTACCCGATTCCATTGGTCCACCCGAGACAAACACCACCGGAATATTCAGGCGCAAGGCCGCATTCAACATCCCTGGCGTGATCTTGTCACAGTTGGAGATACAGACGATGGCATCAGCGCAATGGGCATTGACCATGTACTCAACGGAATCCGCAATCAACTCACGCGACGGTAGCGAATACAACATGCCGCCGTGACCCATAGCGATACCGTCATCCACGGCAATCGTATTAAACTCTTTCGCCACGCCACCGGCTGCTTCAATTTCACGCGCCACTAATTGACCCATGTCTTTAAGATGCACATGCCCCGGCACAAACTGGGTGAATGAATTGGCCACCGCTATGATCGGTTTACCGAAATCGTCATCTTTCATTCCGGTAGCACGCCACAGTGCACGTGCGCCAGCCATATTGCGACCAGCGGTTGAGGTACGGGAACGATATTCAGGCATGGGTACAACCTCTGTATTTCAAATTCAGAAAGGATAGTAAAGATAGCAAATTTGGGGGGTTAAGGCGATGCACGCTTGACCCATTTCCCCAGTAAAAGAGGCGTAAGCACAATGCCTGGTTAAACATTTCAGATTAGGAATTACTTGATTTTCGACACCGCGCAAGCTGCCGTTTAACCTCCTCCAACCCCAACGCCTGCAACAATTTCATATTGTTTTCAGGAATCTCCTCCACACCAGGATAGGTCGCCCGTGCCCGCTCAATACTCTCTTCCAGTATTAGGTGAAACATAGGATAGGGACTTCGGTTGGTGTAATTGCGCACATCATCCTTGTCGAGATCGGCAAACTGGTAATCGGGATGAAAGCTGGCCACCTGGATAATGCCGCGCAAAGCAAACTGCTCAATCAGCACATCAACCAGATCAAGGAACTGATTGTAATCTTCAAATTGCTGCAGGCAATTTGGCACAATTAGAATCGTGGTCTCTATCACGGCATGATCAGCATCGCGCAATAATATCAGCTCGCTGATTAGGGCCTCCATCAACCCGTCTTCGTTACTCGCCTGACTGACTGCGTAACGAATTGTTTGATTCCGCGCCGGCTTATGGGCAAAGGGACAAAAGTTATGGCGGATGACCATCTGCTCGACCCAGCATCGTGTCTCGTCAATCACCTGCTCTTCATTCGACATCGATCAACTCAACCTTGTCACCCAGCGTAATTTCACCACCCTGCAATACGCGGCAGCAAACACCTCCGCGCCAATTGTGCGCCATCGCCTCGAACATACCTTTATAAGCCTCTTCCATACGTTCACAAGGATCAGTTTCTCGCGTGATCAATAATTGCACCTCTCCCACCTTAAGAATGCGCCCCTGACTGGCTTGCAGATCCAGCCCCTCGATCAACAGATTGGCGCGCCGCGTGGTCCAGGGCAGATCGATCCCTGCGGCGTCACATACCGCCCGCCAGCCCTCCCGTGTGAGCACGGTCACCTGACGCATGCCTGGCTTGCCACGAAAATCATCGGCCACGCCTTTTTCCAAAGCAACCGTCGCCGTCTGCAATAATTGCATCTCCGCCCGTTTTTTTGACCGTATTGCGATACCCAGCAGTTGCGCCACTCTTACCTCTCCAAAACCGAACCAATCTGCAGGGTAGTATAAAACCATTCCCCTCAAACCTGACCGGAAACAGGCGCGCTGCAGAGAAATATCGTAAAATCCCACCCCCGCATAGAAGTTGAAACAGCTGGAGCACACTTAATGAACACCCCGTCAAACAAGCTGGCCAAACTGGAAAAGAAACTACTGCATTACACCGGCAAGGCTATTGCCGATTTTAATATGATCCAGAAGGGCGACAAAGTGATGCTCTGTTTGTCCGGCGGCAAAGACAGCTTCACCCTGCTCTATCTGCTCAAGCAATTGCGCAAACGCAGTAATAACAAGTTCGAGCTGTTTTCCTTCACCCTGGACCAGGGCCAGCCAGGCTGGGATGACTCGGAATTACGCAAATGGATGGAACAACAGAAAATCCCTTACGAGGTCCACAAGCAGGATACCTATTCAGTCGTGATCGATAAGGTTCCGGAGGATAAGACCTACTGCTCTCTCTGCTCTCGCTTGCGCCGCGGCTCAATCTATACCTATGCGGCTAAACACGGCTACACCAAGATTGGACTTGGCCATCACCGAGATGACCTGATTCAAAGCCTGATGATGTCGATCCTCTATAACGGCGAAATTAAATCGATGCCTCCTAAACTGCTGACCGACAACAAGGATCACATCGTCATTCGACCGCTGGCCTATTGCCAGGAAAAAGATATCGCCGCATTTGCCGAAATGATGGAATTCCCCATCATCCCCTGCAACCTGTGCGGGTCTCAGGAGAATCTGGCCCGGCAACGGATCAAGCAATTGATCAACGATTTGGCAGATGAGAACGAGAAGATCCCAAGCAATATGCTACACGCTTTGCAAGCACTACAACCAAGCCAACTAATGGATAAACGTCACTGGGATTTTAAAAATCTGGAAAAGGATCGCCTGGAGGTGAATGATTTCGCCGGCAAAATAGATCAAGCCGAGCCGTTTAGATTTAATACCATAAAGAAAAAGGGGAGTGGTTAAACCACTCCCCTTTGAGTTCTTTCTAGCCAAGCTTTAAATTATTTTTGTCTACACCATCAGCTGGCTTGTTACTAGTGATAATGAAATCACTGCACCCAAGCCACCAATCAATAGCGAAAGCGTGTGCTCCATAACTGGTCTTTTTATTGCTCTGCACATGGTGTTTTCCCCCCCGGAAAAATACCTGACAAGATATTTATTAACTTTAACTTACGCCATCAGCTCAGTAGCAAACAACGCAACAGAAATAGCGATACCCAGAATCCCAGCAACTGCACCAAAAGTCTTTTCCATGATAAATCTCCTCAGATTTGAATTATTAAAAATTGATTCCCCAACCACTCACTGGGACGCTGTCCATCAGTGTTAGGAAGAACCTTACCAAAATAGTAAGGAATTATGCAAGTAATTTTTTACTAAATTACTCGGGATTAAACCTCTTGATTTTAATAGGGTTATTTAACTATTTTAATTATATGGATATAGCTTCTCTGTGATCACAGGTGCAAAGTTTTGAAAAAAAAGCGACAATTGAAGGCTCGTAAAACATAAAGTCATCCACAAATTCAAAGACTTATTGTTTTAGTCAGATATTAGGATATTGTGTGAACAACGACGTGTCAGATAATAATCAACAATTCGTCCACTGGTTCCGCCAGTCATCCCCTTATATTCATGCCTTTCGTGGCCGCACCTTTGTATTGGCATTTGATGGTGCTGCGGTTGCCGATGCCAGCTTCGCCAATCTGATTCACGACATAGCCTTACTTAACAGCCTTGGCATTCGTTTGATACTTGTGCATGGTGCACGCCCCCAAATCGAAAAACGGCTGCGGGAACAGAATGCCAAGTTCGACTATGTTAACGGACTGCGAGTCACTGATGACATTGCCTTAAATTGCGTCAAACAGGCGGTGGGCAGCGTGCGTGTTGAAATCGAAGCCCAACTATCAATGGGCCTGGCCAATTCACCCATGGCCGGGGCACGCATTCGGGTCGCCTCGGGCAATTATGTCACCGCTCAACCATTGGGTATCCGTGATGGCGTTGATTATTGCCATACGGGTGAAGTGCGGCGCATCGACACTAAAGCGATCCAACAACGCCTTAATGATGGCGCCATCGTACTAGCCTCACCGCTGGGTTATTCACCCACAGGGGAAACGTTTAATCTGACTGCCAACGAGGTCGCCACCGCAATTGCAGTAGCGCTGCAGGCTGACAAGCTCTTATTTCTGACTGAAGGAGATGGCATTCATGACACAGACAACCATCTCTTGCGCGAGCTGAATACCGAACAGGCGCAACAACTATTAAACAGACAACAAAATACCAGCGATGAACTGCAGTACCTGCGCCATGCAATTCTGGCTTGTCTACGTGGTGTTAGCCGCACCCATCTGATTGATCGGCATATCGATGGCTGCCTGCTGCAAGAACTGTTTAGTCGTGACGGTATCGGCACATTGATTACCTCAGGCTTGTTTGAGGAGACACGTCAAGCAAGCATTGAAGATGTGGGTGGCATTCTTAACCTGATCCGGCCGTTAGAGGAAAACGGCATGCTGGTGCGCCGGTCACGCGAACAGCTAGAGCTGGAGATTGATCATTTCATCGTGGTGGAACGCGATGGCACTATTGTCGCTTGCGCTGCGTTTTATCCCTATGCGGAAGAGAGCGTGGCTGAACTTGCCTGCCTGGCTGTTCATCCCGATTATCGCAACGCCAATCGTGGGGGAGAGTTACTGGCCTATACCGAGAAAACCGCCAAGCAAAATAAGATCAACAGGATTATTGTACTGACCACTCATACCGCCCACTGGTTTCTTGAGCGGGGTTATGAACAAGGAAATCTGGAAGACCTGCCCGTGGAACGTCAGCAGCTATATAACTATCAGCGCAAATCAAAAGTATTCATAAAAATGCTGTAGCAAGTTATTTATTACCGGCTCTAACCAGGCCTCCCAGGCCAGCTTCAACCAGCGCATTACCGAGATACTGACGAATCTCCTTGGCCGATTCCATAGTTAACACTGTACCCAGTAACTGTTGCGCTTTGGCTCGCTCGAATTGCCGGATCACCCATTTGATGCGCAACAGACTTGAAGCACTCATACTCAGGCTATCTACGCCTAGAGCCAATAACACCAGCACTGCTCTAGGATCTCCTGCCATTTCGCCACAAATACTCACCGGACAATAATGACGTGCAGCACCTTCAACAACCAGCTTGATGGCCAGAATAACTGCCGGGCTTAGGCTGTCATACAGTTCTGCCACACTGCCGTTATTACGGTCCACCGCTAAAAGATATTGCGTTAAGTCATTTGTACCCACGGAAATAAAGTCAACGCGTTTAGCAACCGCTTCAATCTGGTAAACAAGCGAAGGCACTTCGATCATCGCGCCAACCCGTGGCTTGGCCACCGCCTCACCATCTTCGAGCAACTCATGATAGGCCTGCTGGATCAGTTTTAGTGATTCATCCAACTCACTAATGCTACTAATCATCGGCAATAGAATGCTCAACCGATCCAGGCTATCCGCCGCCCGCAACATTGCTCTGACCTGAACCAGAAACAGCTCAGGATGATCCAGGGTAATACGAATACCGCGCCAACCCAGGAATGGATTCTCCTCCTTAATCGGAAAATAGGGCAGACTCTTATCGCCTCCCACATCCAGGGTACGCAACACAACCGGCTTGGGCGCAAAGGCCTCCATCACCTGGCTGTAGATATGGAACTGTTCATCTTCAGTGGGAAAGCGATCCCGCACCATGAATGGGAACTCGGTACGATACAAGCCGATACCCTCGGCACCACTCAGCAGCGACGGAGTAATATCAGACAACAAGCCGGTATTGGCGTAAAGCGGGATACGAAATCCGTCTGGAGTCTGGGCCGGTTCATCACGCAACTCGGCCAGATCGGCGGTCATTTGCGCCTCTTCTGCAGCGAGACGCTGATACTCCTTGCGCACATTTTCTGACGGCGCAACATAAACCCGACCGTTATATCCATCAGCAATAAGGGACTGCCCCTCCATGCGCACCACTGGCAGTTCCTTCACACCAACTACTGCTGGTATGCCCAAAGCGCGCGACAGGATGGCAACATGCGAAGAAGATGACCCTTTCGCTGAGATCACCCCGACCAAACGATCAATCGGTGCCTCGGCCAACATGGTGGCCGTGATCTCATCACCCACCAACACAGTACGTTCAGGATAAGGGGGCGGGGCTTGTCTATCCTTTTGCAGACAACGCAGTATGCGCCGCCCGAGATCTTTAACGTCGGCAGAGCGTTCGCGCATGTACGGATCATCCATGCTTTCAAACACGCGCACATGCTCATTGATGGTTTCACGCAAGGCACCCGAGGCCCAGCTTCCTGCCCGGATGCGGCCGATCACTTGCTCAATCATGCTGGCACTGCCGAGCATTTGCAGATAGGCATCAAATAGCGCTTGATCCTCCTTACTCAGCGCCGTGCTGAGACGCGTTTGCAAGTCACGGATATCGTCCTGAGCCAGGGCCACGGCTTCCCGAAACACCTCCACCTCAGTTTCTACATCTTCCACCTGGCGATCTGGTACCGCATCCAGATCAGCGGGGGGATAAATTACCAAGCCAGTTCCAATACCCACACCGGGCGAACCCGGCAAGCCTTTCAGGGAGACTCCCTCACTTACATTAGAAACCAGTTTGGCAATTCCGCCGCTGACCTCGGCATGAGCGATGGCGCCAGCCAATTGCGCTGCCACCGTCATCAGAAAAGCGTTTTCGTCCTCTTTAAATCGACGCCGAGCCCTTTGCTGTACTACCAACACACCCAGCACTTTACGGTGATGAATAATGGGAACCCCCAGAAAAGCACAATAATTCTGCTCGTCCGTACCTGGGACAAAATGATAACGGGGATGATCGGGCGCGCTTTCAAGATTAACAGTCTCGGCTCTTTCAGCCACCAGACTGACCAAGCCTTGGCCAAATACCAAACCGGCTCGTCCAATTGACTGCGGATTCAGACCATCCGAGGCCATCAGAATATGGCGATGCTGGGATTCGTTCGAGAGATAGGCGGAACAGACGTCCACCTTCATTGCTTCTTTTACACGCTTAACGATAATCGCCAGGGCGCGTTCGATATCATTCGCCTGACTGACTTCTTGAATAATACGCTGAAGAATCGCTAGCATAGATGCCAATTAACGCCGCAAGGCATCCCGTATCTGCCTCAACTCTTGTTTATCGTATCCTAAATGGTGAGCCAGCTCTTGAAGAGCCCGGCTATAGACATCGCGTTTGAAGTGAACCACTTCCATTACCGGATGCCAGTAATCAACCCAACACCAGTGATCAAATTCGGGATGGCTGGTTAAATCAAGGCGGACTTCATTCTCATCCGCTTGCAGGCGCAACATAAACCAGACCTGTTTCTGCCCAATACAGACCGGTTTGCTGTTACGGCGAATGAGCCGTTTGGGTAAACGATAACGTAACCAACCACGCGTGGCACCAATGACTTCTACATGTTCAGAGCCCAAGCCAACCTCTTCAGTCAGCTCACGATACATAGCCTCTTCCGGGGTCTCATCAGAACGAATGCCTCCCTGCGGAAACTGCCACGCATTTTGTCCTATTCGCCGGGCCCACAACAACTTACCTTCGCCGTTGCTTAGTATGATCCCAACATTTGGTCGATACCCATCTGAATCAATCACTTAAAACCTGTTGTGTATAAAACATATATATTACTCATTGTTCCACACAATCACTGCTCTGATCAATTAGGCATTTACCCCCACCGAATTGTCTGGCATTTACCTTTTGCACATAAGCGCCTATTCTAGGCCGCTTTGCACTAAGCTGTGGAGAAACACGTGAAACTGGCGATATTCGATCTCGACAATACCCTATTAAATGGGGACAGCGATTATCTGTGGGGCCAATTTTTGGCTGCTGAAGGAATTGTGGATGGCGAGTTCTACCAACGTGAAAATCAGCGCTTTTATGATGAATATAAAAATGGCACGTTGGATATTCTGGAGTTCCTACGCTTCTCTCTCCGCCCCTTGGCTGATAATGACCTCGACACCATGCTGGCCCTGCGGCAGAAATTCATGGCATCCGAGATCGAATCCATTATCCTGCCTAAAGCGCGCCAATTGCTGCAACAACATCGTGAACAGGAACATGTGTTATTAATCATCACCGCCACCAACCAGTTCGTCACCGCGCCGATCGCTGAAGCTTTAGGCGTCGACAACCTGATTGCCACTGATCCGGAATTTAAAAATGGCCGTTACACCGGTGAGGTTAGCGGTATACCTTCATTTCGCGAAGGCAAGGTAGAACGGCTCAGCGCCTGGTTAACACAAAATGGCTACAATCTAGCTACCAGCTGGTTCTATTCTGACTCACACAATGATCTGCCCCTATTGGAAATGGTGACCCACCCAATTGCCGTAGATGCAGACGAAACACTCAAACAACACGCAGAAATCAAGGGCTGGCCCAGCATTAGCCTCAGAGATGGCACCGGGACTAACTAAGCCACCACCATGGCAGTGTTGCGACGCAAACAATTCTCTCTGACACTCATTGGCTTAACCGCGCTGTCACTCATCAGTCTGGCATGGGGCTTAAGCCAGGGCAGCATTAACCTCACTCCGGCTCAACTCTGGAATGCCTTATTCAATGCTGAGCAACTGGAACACCGTCTGATTTTCGATCTGCGTCTGCCGCGCCTGCTTAGCGCCTTTGCCGTGGGTGCGCTACTGGCCCTGGCCGGGGCATTAATGCAAACTCTGTTGCGCAATCCGCTGGCCGATCCTTATGTGCTTGGTATTTCCGGTGGCGCGGCTGTGGGTGCACTAACCATCATGCTGCTTGGACTGACTGGATTCTGGCTCACCGCCGGCAGTTTTGTTGGCGCGCTGTTTTCCATGTTGCTGGTATTTGCCCTGGCCCATGGTCAAGGCAGTTGGACAGCAACACGTTTATTACTCACTGGTGTCATTGTCGCTGCTGGCTGGGGGGCGTTGATTAGCTTTATTCTGGCGATCAGCCCGGACACCAATCTACGCGGCATGTTGTTCTGGTTAATGGGTGACTTCAGTCATGCCAGCGAACCGGGCACAGCGCTGCTAATCATTCTGATTGGACTTGCCATCTGTCTACCCATGGCGCGCAACCTGACTCTGCTCAGCCGCGGCGAACTTCAAGCCCAAGCCTTGGGGGTGAATGTGGCACGCCTGCGCTGGACGATCTATTTTCTAGCCTCGCTGTTAACTGCCGTGGCAGTCACTCAGGCAGGCAGCATTGGTTTTGTTGGACTGGTTGTGCCGCACATCATACGTCTCGCCATTGGCAATGACCAACGTCTGCTGCTACCGGCCAGTATGTTGCTGGGGGGGACTCTTTTAGTTTGTGCCGACACCCTGGCTCGCACCATACTGGCGCCGCAACAATTACCGGTTGGTGTTATCACTGCCTTTCTGGGGGTACCGTTGTTTTTATATCTGTTACGGCGCAGCCAGCTGTCATGAGTCTGTTGCAATCTCACAAGCTCTCACTCAGCATTAGCGGCAAGCGGGTATGCGACTGTCTCGATCTGACTATTGAGCCAGGACAGTGCTGGGCCATACTGGGTCGTAACGGCATTGGCAAAACCACCCTGCTCCACACCCTGGCACGTCTACGTCAGCCTGACTCGGGCGAAATCAATCTTGATGGATTAAATATCAAGCAGCTGACACATCATCGTATTGCTCAACAACTTGGCGTTTTGTTTCAACAGCAGGAAGATGCTTTTCCCAGTACCGTATTGGAAACAGCCTTGATCGGCCGTCATCCGTTTCTAAAAACATGGCAATGGGAATCCGAACAAGACTACAACATTGCATTAGAGGCATTAACACAGTTGCAGCTGAAGCAGTTAACTGAGCGTCAGGTTAATACACTCTCCGGTGGCGAACGCCAGCGCCTGGCACTTGTCACCCTACTGACACAACAGCCAAGATTGTTATTACTCGATGAACCCACCAATCATCTTGATATTCATCAACAGATGAGCGTGCTTAAGCATCTTAAAAACTGGTCGCACTTGGATAAACGAGCCATCGTCATGACCCTGCATGACGTCAATCTGGCGATGCGTTTTTGTACCCATGCACTGCTGCTATTTGGCCACGGTGAAGTTGAGACAGGAACGATGGAAGAAACTTTAACAGAACAGAACTTGGAACGGCTTTACCTGCATCCTCTAACAAAAGTGACGGGGGAATGGGGGCAGGCCTACCTGCCCACATAAACAGTGAGTCGTGAAAAGATACCTTGTGCCCCTCTCCCGCTGGGAGAGGGCAGGGGTGAGGGAAACGTATTTCGGAAGTTAGATAAATGAGTCTTTGTTCACAGCGCGAACCTGAGCATCCTGTTTGGTGATAATACCCTGACGCACCAGCTCAACCATGCACTGATCCAGAGTCTGCATACCCAAGCCCTGGCCTGTCTGAATCGCAGAATACATCTGTGGCACTTTGTTTTCACGTATCAAGTTACGAATCGCGGGGGTGCCTACCATGATCTCATGTGCCGCGACTCGGCCACCACCAACCCGTTTCAACAGGGTTTGTGAAATTACAGCGCGCAGTGATTCCGACAACATAGAACGCATCATATCTTTTTCCGCGGCCGGGAAGACATCGATGATTCGGTCAATGGTCTTGGCGGCCGAACTGGTATGCAGCGTACCAAATACCAGATGACCTGTTTCAGCTGCGGTAAGTGCTAGACGAATAGTTTCCGGATCACGCATCTCACCCACCAGAATGATGTCCGGGTCTTCACGCAACGCGGAGCGCAATGATTCGGCAAAACCTAGCGTATCCCTGTGCACCTCACGCTGATTCACCAGACACTTTTTACTCTGATGCACAAACTCGATCGGGTCCTCGATGGTGAGAATGTGGCCAAACTCGGTATTGTTCTTGTAATCCACCATCGCCGCGAGTGTGGTTGATTTACCCGACCCGGTAGGCCCGGTCACCAGCACCAGGCCGCGCGGATTATCTGCTATTTCTTTAAACACCGCCGGGCACTTCAGCTCTTCCAACGACAGAATATTTGAGGGGATGGTACGGAAGACGCCACCGACACCGCGATTATGATTAAAAGCGTTGACACGAAAACGGGCCAGCCCGGGGATTTCAAATGAAAAATCGGTCTCGAAGAACTCCTCAAAGTCCTTGCGCTGGCGGTCATTCATGATGTCATACAACATGCCATGCACCGCCTTATTATCCATTGGCGGTACATTGATCCGGCGTATATCGCCGTCAACACGGATCATGGGTGGTAAACCCGCCGACAAATGTAAGTCCGATGCGGCATTTTTTACACTAAAAGCCAGCAACTCGGCTATATCCATGGCATTCCCCTTTTATATTTACGCTACTTGAGACTGATTCCCTATCATTAACGGCATGAATATCAAGTTCTTGACGCGTCAATCAACCCTGCCAGCCAGGCTGATACAATAACCTCACATCACTCTCCGAGCAATGACGATGGCAAACATACGACAGCGTCTAAATCAGGTCCTGCAACAAATTCGCAGCGCTGAAACACGTCATAAGCGTGCGCAAGGATCTGTGACCCTGCTGGCGGTGAGCAAAACCTGGCCGCTCGAAGACATTTTCACTGCTGCCGAGGCGGGTCAACACTGTTTTGGTGAAAGCTATGTGCAAGAAGCCATTGCCAAAGTTGATGCAAATCCAATCACGCTCGAATGGCATTTTATCGGTCATATACAATCGAATAAGTCGCGTGACATTGCCACCCGATTCGACTGGGTTCACAGTATTGACCGCCTGAAACTGGCCAAGCGCCTGAGCGAACAGAGGCCACCAGAGCTTGCCCCTCTTAATATCTGTTTGCAGGTCAATATCAGCGAAGAACAAAGCAAATCCGGTTTGCAGCCAAATGATGTGCTTCAACTTGCCCTTCAGGTCTCTGACCTGCCCAATCTCAAACTTCGCGGCTTGATGGCCATCCCCGCGCCTTGTGATAATTTTGACCAACAGCGCGCGGTATTTTCTCAAGTACGCGAATTACAGCAACAACTGATCGACCAGGGATTGGATCTGGACACACTTTCGATGGGCATGTCGGGCGACATGGAGGCGGCTATTGCCGAAGGGGCTACCATTGTCCGCGTTGGCACTGCCATTTTCGGCCAACGTAACTATCAGCCTAGCTAATTGGGCGAACAAAAAGTTTGCTGTACACTCAGTCTTGATAAATGATATCAGTGTCCTTATCTATCACAAAACGAGCAATACAAAACCAGAGAATCAATGGATAAACTCAACATCAGTTTTATAGGTGCAGGCAACATGGCCAGCAGTCTTATTGGGGGCCTACTGGCAGACGGCAAAACACCTGCCAGTATTAATATCGCCGACGTCAATTCAGAGCAATTGACCAAGTTACAAAACCGCTATGCTATTACTGTTTGCCAGTCTAATAGCGAAGCAGCTGAGACTGCAGACATCCTGATTCTGGCGGTTAAACCGCAAAGCTTAAGAGCGGTAGCAGAAGAAATTCGAGACAGCGTACAAAACAAGCAACTGCTCGTCATATCAATCGCCGCCGGGGTGCGGGAACAGGACATTAACCGCTGGTTAGGCAATGATGTCGCGATTGTCCGCGCCATGCCCAATACACCGGCCTTGATTCAAACTGGCGCCACCGCCCTGTATGCCAACCACAAGGTGTCTGAAACTCAGCGTAACAACGCTGAGACCATCATGCGAGCAGTTGGCATTGCACTCTGGATAAAGACTGAACAACAGATGGATGCGGTAACCGCCCTGTCCGGTAGCGGCCCAGCCTATTTCTTTCTTTTTATGGAGGCGATGGAAACCGCTGCACGAGAACTGGGGCTTGATGCTGAGGCTGCTCGACTGCTGACATTACAAACGGCCTTTGGCGCCACCAAGATGGCGCTGGAAAGTAGTGACGAATGCGCCACCCTGCGCCAACGGGTAACGTCACCCGGTGGCACCACTGAGCGGGCATTAAGTACATTTGAAGCAGGGAATCTGCGTCAACTGGTCAAACAAGCCATTACAGACGCCGCCAAGCGCTCTGAAGAACTGGCTCAACAGTTAGGGGGCGTTCCCAGTTAGTAAGGCCGCGCTGTTGTGACTGAAAAAGCGCTAGACAAGGCGTAAGGAGAGAAATTTGGTTATTCCAAAAGAACGACGAACAACGAAGTATGGCGCTTTTTCAACCGCAACCCGAAGGGCCAGGCCTATTTTCCTGCCCAACGGCGTTATCGCTCACTTATGTAGAATAACTACACTGCGCTCGCTCTGCCTAGCTGGACAGGAAAATAGGTCTGGCAGTGCGGCATTACTAACTGGGAACGCCCCCTAGGAAAGGATAATTAATGAACGGCTATTTTTCTTCTGCCGCCGCCTTTTTAATCGAGGCAGTATTTGGTTTCTATATGGTCATTGTGCTGCTACGTTTGATTCTGCAGATCGCGCGCGCCGATTTCTATAATCCACTGAGTCAATTCATCGTTAAAGTGACCAATCCACCCTTAAAACCACTGCGCCGCATTATTCCCGGCATAGCCGGTGTCGACATGGCCTCCGTACTACTGCTGTTTGTCCTGCAAATGGCCAAGCTGGCCTTAATCGCCCTGTCTATGGGTATGGCCATTTCCATTCCAGGGCTGACCGTGCTTTCAATCGCAGAATTGATTGGCCTAGTTTTGAATGTATATATGGTTAGCATCCTGATCCAGATCATTCTCAGCTGGGTGGGGCCAAGTGGACACAACCCACTGACCGGTATTCTTTACGCCATTAATGAACCGGTAATGCGGCCAGCACGTAAAATCTTACCGCCAATTTCCGGCATTGACCTGTCACCAATACTGGTATTCCTGGCGATTGGCCTGTTAAAAATACTGGTTGTCAGTCCGTTGATTAATCTTGGCCGCAGCCTGGCATAACACTTCAGCTTAGATTTAAATCAGATCACAAAAAGGCTGCTAATCTATAAAAATCAGACCCATTCCCCATTTATTCCTGGCAAGAATGCAAAAGTTTGAAAAAATCTAAAGCCATCAATACCACTGTCCGATAACTAGTTGGCATCGAGTTAATTCTCGTTGGCAAGGCAAGAGAAACAAAGACTTAGTGGAAATCAACGAGCACGGATACCAAAGGGATTATGGAGGAAGATCTTTTCAAACAACAGATGCGGGCGTTTGACCGCTGGAAAGCTGAACTTATTCAGGTTATCCAAGACTACCACCATTGGCTGGAAAGTCATGGCAAAGGAACTGCCGAAATCAATGTGCGTCTGTTCGATGTCATTGAATCGCTCAAATCAGATCACTTGACTGTTGCCTTCGTGGCTGAATTTTCGCGTGGCAAAACCGAGCTGATCAACGCTATCTTCTTCGCCGACTACAAGCGCCGCTTGTTACCGTCTGAAGCAGGTAGAACGACCATGTGCCCTACCGAACTGTTTTATGATCACGATAGCGACCAAGCCTATATTCGCCTGCTGCCGATTGAAACTCGGCTGCAGGAAACGAGCATCTCTGAACTGAAAAAAGATGTTGCCCAGTGGAAAAACATCAATCTCGATGTGAACTCTCCTGACCAGATGGTGAATGCACTTAAAGAAGTGGTTACTACAAAGATTGTACCCATGCAGGATGCTATCGACCTGGGTTTGTATACTGAGGAACCGCCCCGCCGCCGCCGCACGGACAACCCGCCACCGGAAGAAATAGAAATCCCGCAATGGCGCCATGCGATGATCAGCTTCCCACACCCATTACTGCAACAGGGCTTGGCTATTCTCGACACGCCCGGTCTGAATGCCCTTGGCACGGAACCGGAACTGACATACAACATGCTGCCCAATGCCCATGCCGTGGTATTTATTCTTGCGGCCGACACAGGTGTCACCCGCAGTGACCTGGATGTCTGGGAGCATTACATCAAAGAATACCGCAGCAGTGACGAAAAAGGTCTCGTCGCCGCCCTCAACAAAATCGACACTCTCTGGGATGAGATGAAGAGTGACGATGAAGTAAGAAAATCAATCGAAGTTCAACGCCAGGAAGCAGCCAATTCATTAGGCATCGACGCCAGCAGCGTTTTCCCAGTATCGGCACAAAAGGCCTTGTTGGCCAAGACCAAGGAAGACCCTGAGCTACTCGAAAATAGTCGACTAATGGACCTGGAACGTTATCTAGCCAATGAAATCATCCCATCTAAACAAGGCCTGATCCGCGATAACGTCGTGAGTGAGATTGGCAACCTGATCAGAAACGATCGCAACAGCGTCACGATGCAATTTAAACAACTTAAATCGCAGCTGGAAGATCTAAAATCTGCCAGTGGAAAAAACACCACCCTGATTCAGCACTTGATGCGTAAAGCAAGAGAGAAGCAGGCAGCGTATAACGACAACATGGAATATTTCCAATCCAGCCGTCGTACCCTGAATCAGCATGCCAAATTATTATTAAATGAACTAAGCCTGAAAAAGTTTGACGCTGTGGCCTCTGCTGCACGCAAAAAGATGACTGACAGCTGGACCACCGGCGGACTGAAATCAGGCATGATGACGCTGTTTAATGGCATCCGTGAAACCATGCAAGTATCAACGCGCCACGCCGATGAAACTCACCAGCAGATCGTTAATATTTATCAAAAGTTTGAAAAAGAAAACGAACTTCAAGCACTCGATCCAAAACCATTCTCGACTGAAAAATATGACAAAGAGATGCAAAAATTGTATGAGCAGGCCGAAGATTTCCGTAATAGCCCAGTGACCACAATGACCGAACAGGGGTTTGTGGTTAAGAAGTTTTTCATTTCACTGGTCAGCCATGCACGTGACATCTTCTTCCAGGCCAATCAAGAAGCCGAAACTTGGTTTAAGGACATCATGATTCCACTGGCAAAACATGTGACTGAACATAAGCAATTGCTGGAACAGCACATGGAAACCTTATACAAAATCAATGAATCGAAAGACAGCATCGCCACAAAATCGGCTGAACTGGAAGCGAAGTGCCGTAAATTAGCCGAACAACATGTCACGCTGGATAGCATGTACGAGAAGCTGCAAAACCCGATCGGCAGCCCCACCGATGAGGAAGAATCAAAGCAGGCCGCTTCCGGCTAAAGTAAAAGAATCTCTGACTATAAATCGTAATCAATCGTTAATGGGGCGTGGTCCGAGAAACGTTCGTCTTTATAGATAGATGCAGCCTTTACTTTCTCCTCTAATCCTGGAGTAATCACGTGATAATCAATCCGCCAGCCCACATTCTTGGCCCAGGCCTGGCCGCGGTTTGACCACCAGGTATATTGATCCGGCTCCTGATTCACTACTCGAAAGCCATCCACATAACCCATCGGACCAAACAACTGATCTAACCAGGCTCGCTCATCCGGCAAACAGCCTGAATTTTTCTGATTGCTTTTCCAATTTTTGATATCGATCTCTTTGTGAACAATATTCCAGTCACCACAAATGATAAATTCGCGTCGCTTGCGCCTGAAACTTTCCAGCACCGGGGTAAAGCGATCCATAAAATCAAACTTGGCAGCTTGACGAATATCACTACTTGAACCGGATGGCAGGTAGAGCGAGATCACACTGAGTTTGCCAAAATCCGCTTGGATAAAACGCCCTTCGGCATCAAAGTCAGGCCAGCCCAGACCTTCGATCACCTGGTCAGGCTCATTGCGGCTATAGATTGCCACGCCACTGTAACCCTTCTTTTCGGCATCATGAAAATAAGCGTGATAACCTTCTGGATAGTGCAGCTCTTCAGACAGTTGATCTACCTGGGCCTTGGTCTCCTGCACGCAGACCACATCTGCTTGATGTGCCAACATCCATTTAAAAAAACCTTTACGTTCGGCAGAACGAATCCCATTCAAGTTAGCACTGACAATTCTCATCATATTCCATCAACATCTATTTGATCCAAATCTGGCCCTAACGGCCTTCCAAGCGTAGAATATTAGCGTTAATTAACTCCACACGGAACACCTCATGCAGTCATATCAGAAAGATTTTCTCGATTTTGTCATCTACACCAATGTGCTTCGCTTCGGTGAATTTACCTTGAAATCAGGAAGGGTTAGCCCCTATTTCTTTAACAGCGGCTTGTTTAATAGTGGCGCTTCGATTGCTCAACTGGGGCGCTATTATGCAGCTGCGATTGAGAACTCAGGTATCGACTACGACATGATTTTTGGCCCGGCCTATAAAGGCATTCCGCTAGCGGTAACAAGTTGTATCGCATTGGCAGATCATCATAATAAAGACACTCCCTACGCCTTTAACCGCAAAGAGGCCAAGGATCATGGTGAAGGTGGCATCATCGTTGGGGCCGCATTGCAAGGCAAGGTCTTGATCATCGACGATGTAATCTCAGCAGGCACATCCATTCGTGAATCCATACAAATCATCGAGGCCGCAGGTGCACAACCCGCCGGTGTTGTGATTGCGCTTGACCGACAGGAACGTGGTCAGGGCGATTTCTCGGCCATTCAGGAAGTTGAACAGCAGTTTGGCATTCAGGTCGGCAGCATCGTCAAACTAAATGACCTGATCACTTACCTGGAAGGAAAACCAGAACTGAAAGACGCTCTGTCCAATGCCCGCACATATCGAGAGCAATACGGCACAGCTAGTTAGTGTCCGTCCATAAACACCCTGATTTCAGATAAACACTAAGATCGATCTTACTACGATATTATTCTTGGCCCCATACTTCACTAAAAAAGTGATTCGCATGCTGTGCTTATCG
>CALZIO010000048.1 GCA_945787785.1 uncultured Chromatiaceae bacterium | reverse complement strand
TGTCCCTCAGAAGATGAGAGAACTCACCATGAATATCCGATTGGTCTTTGATTATTTGAAAATGACCAGAAATTCATGCCAAGCGGCGAATGGTTGAGGCGGAGAACAAATTCACCGTGACCGCTCGATACCCGCGATTGCATTTCCATTTATTACCAGAGGCGTCCAGATAACCATTCGGAGGCACCCTGATGGCGCTGCAGCGCTCAGCAATTTGTCGATAACCTCTAAGGCACTTCCAACCGCGCCCGTAGGATGCATCTGTTGTGTAAGCATTTGCAGGCACCTTAATAGCGGCACAGGCACCTTTATTTACTCGATAGCCGCGATTACACTCCCATCCGCCCCCATAGCCTTTAGCGCTTGCATTCTCGGGGATATTGATCGAACCGTCCTGAGCGAACACAAGGCCGGGGACAGTTGCTAGAAGCGCCAAAAGAATTAGAGACTGAATGAATATATTACCTGGCGGTCGTTTTTTACTCATGAGGTTATACCTTCTTGATTGAGAATTGCTCGCGCAAGGTTTTGTCACCACTATCAGAATGGGACGCGCGGATTGCTGCTTGTTGCGGATTAATTATGCCCGGTGCATCAGGCACTCAAGCATATTCGATGAGGGAGAGGGAATAAGACTTAATCTATGTCTTTTCAAGCTTTGTGGTACTTGCAGCCATTCTTGCGAACCAGCCCGATCAGGGAATACGAATCACTATACACCTACGTTGATGAATTAGATAGTTATGATGACTCGGCAAAACGTCCATGTCTGATACGCGCTCTCCCTGATCCTACCGCTTCTCTTCTAGGCTACGAAGCTATAATTTATTGATTAGTCACTGCCGCGATGACTTCAACCGAAAAATTGCCCGTGATGGTACCGCTGAAAGCCTTGTTTATGAAATTACCTTCATCATCTTTGCCAGTGACTTGAATGCCTAGGACTTGAACCGAAAAACTACCACTGACAACGCCACCGACTTGGGTGCTCCAATCGTTTATTGTGAATGAACCTGTCTGTGCGCTAAATGACACATTAAGGCCGTCAAGACGTTCGCCAACGTTTGCATGTTTTAATGCCGGGCTTGAAAATACAAACAAAGCGGCTGATGCAGAAGGATCCGCTGAAAGACTGTATGTGCCAGCGCCTGTCACATTGTTTGGGTTGAATGTGATGGTGATATATTCGCTATCGGCAGATTCACCTTCACTCGCGACAATGCCTATGGTTTGTTTGTTGTCGGGCCATCGGGTAGCAAGTGCGGCATAATTGTGTGGCTGAAATGAAACACTTATTCCCGGAATTGAGACGGTCGCATTAAATGAATCATCGCTATCAGGTTTAACTAAACGTGTAGTAAACGAGAGATTAGCGCTTGCTGCTTTATCAAGTTTGGGATAGCTCATTACAAAGTACAGTTTACGATCTTTTTCTTCGCGAAAGTCTCTAAATTCATTGCTGCGTGGTGACAGACTCGAGGCGAACCAGGGGTAACGTGATACGGCGTTAGGACTGAGTTCATCGACAATCAGGATTGGCACTTGTTTGATTGATCCGTCGTTGGTAGTCATGGTGACGTCGATCTCAATGTCCGTGGCCTGATCAGGCAATATATTGCCCTGTGCATCTTTAGCAAGGGCGGGTACGTCTAATGAAAAAACTCGTTGGCTCAATGCGGGCATGGTGTAGCTGAATTGCTGTTGGCTGGTTTGATCATCGAGGGGGTGCCCATCAATTGAATATTTTTTTGAATAGAGATTGAAATTGTCGACCCAATAATCGACAACAAAATTCTCCCATGCCTGACTCATATCCAGATTGTTGGAAGTGTAGTCCTGTATGACGACATCTGTTGCGCGTACCGCCGTTTCGCGGTTGTCGAATATCCTTAATGGGCTAATGTTGTCAAATATATCAGGATAAAAATCATAGTCGCCAAGTGTGCGCTCTAAATAAAAGAAAAAGTCTTGCGCCACATCGTGCGCCATGCCGTATGTGATTTCTGAAGCGAATAAAGCGACACCTTGCGGCATGCGTCTGTCGAAATCGCTATCACGTGCAGCATTAACGACATCGCCTTCTATAATGCGTCCTGCTAATGCGACGGCGGAACCTTCGAATAGCCATCCAGACTGTGCCGCGGTGAGTTGATCAATTTTTTTATCGCCAACATTCCAGATGAACGGTGACGTTAAGGCGCCCCATTGCAAGGCGTGGAAATATTCATGGACGGCTACATTCTTCATCTGGTCGCGATTTACTCCAGTATGGATATAACTAATGCCTTCTATAATCGAGCTGCCTGCCAAGGTTAATCCCTCGGGTGTGTCTGAAGGTAATGGCAGTAAACTATATTGAGTCAAATCATCGATAACCACGCTGTACCGGCCATCCAGATTAAAGAGGTTAGGTAAACTCATGCCAAGCTCGCCGACAAAAACGCCATAAGCTTTTTCCAATGCGTTTTCTACGACAATGACATCTAGCAAATTCACACGTCTTTTCTCATCCATGAAAATTGTAAAATGAGGCGTGACGCGTTTTGTCAGACTTCGCCCAGATGTCGCATCATTGATTGCTACGAGTATTGCGTTCCATGTCCAGGGTGTTGTCGCCAGGCCAGCCATAACAGCCAGAAATTCTGCAGAGGCGGCGCGTGGTGCTTCTCTCATGATTTGGTCTGCGCCATAGGCCAACAATCGCGGAATATCGAGATCGACTTCGACAAAATTGTTGTCTAAATCTACGCGGGTGGGGGTGCCCATGGGAATGAGAAATCCGCCCATTTGACTGGCAAGCTGTATGTCTTTTGCTTCGATTTCCTCTGGTAAAAGCGTTGGGTCTATCGGCAGGCGTAGCGTGAGTGGCTGATTTAAGTCGACATCCTCATCTGAAAATAATAGATATGCCTCGGGCGATACAACTTTAAGTCCCATGCGTGCACCATCGTCTGCCGGCAAGTCATTTGCACTGACTGCAACGGTCGCCAGTCCTAGGAGTACATTTTTATCAAGTGCATTTGCCGGTGCGCTCAGGCTGGCGCCATTGAGTTCGACTACGCCCCCAGTATCTGCTTTAATAACAGCATTTTGCTGGGCGAGAAGCTGGCTGGCGAGGAATTTAGGTAATTTGCTTTCGTCGACAAGCGGGGGCGGTGATTGGTTTGGCGCGGGTACCTGCGATGAAGCTCCGTCGTCGCCTCCGCCACCACAATTAACGAGTACGAAAAGAGAAAGAATAATGACAAGGTAGTTAGTTTTGTGAAAAGACATGATCAGCCCCAACTGAGTGAACTTGCAACGACTCTACTTATCAATAAGCCGTGGTATTGACGTTCACATTCCTTGTGCCGTGCTTTACATACCGATCAGTGTTTTTCCAAAACTGTTGTGATTGACTTCTTTTTTAGATTTTTTAGTGAGCCGGTGTTATTCAAAATAATGCGTTTTAAATATCAGTGATATTCCCCGCGTGTTGTAGGGTAAACATAACAAGTTGCAGGGGTATTAGTCAATAATTATACAGGGCGTCACTTATTTATTGGCTTGCAGCCTTATTTCCCTGGATCAGATCAATCCAGCTAGCGGCTTGCTTCGCCTCTCCAAATAAAAATCCCTGCATTACGTGACATCCATGTTGCAATAGGAAATCACGTGCTTGTTCGGTTTCAACGCCAACTGCAATTACTTCAATATTGAGGGTTTCGGCTAGTTTGATTATTGCTGTGACAATCGCCTCACTCTCTTTGTCACGCCCCAGGCCGACCACAAATGACTCGTCGATTTTGAGCCGGTCAATCGCGAGCCGTTTGAGCGTGATGAGACTAGAATAGCCAGTGCCAAAGTCATCAATGGCAATTTTGATTCCTAAGTCGCGAAGCTCATGCAATTCTTTTTCTTTGATTGCCTGATCTTTCGACAGTGCCGATTCGGTTACTTCCAGTTCGATAAACTTTGGGTTTACCCCTGTGTCGGCAATTATGGTCTTAATGTTGCTGCTGAAATCCCTGGTCCAAAATTGGCGCGAAGAGACGTTAATCGAGATACGCAAATCCTTGGTATTGGCTTTTTGCCAGGCAGCTGCTTGTGCGCAGGTTGCGCGTAAAATCCATTCGCCAAGTTGATTTATTATTCCGCTTTCCTCGGCGATTGGGATGAATTTATCAGGTGGTATGGTTCCCCATTGAGGGTGCTGCCAACGCACTAAAGCTTCGAAGCCAAGCAACTCACCAGTAAGCACATTAATTTGAGGTTGGTATTCAATGTCAAAGTTGTCTGATTCAAGTGATTGTCTAAGGCCGCGTTCTAGCGTGAGTCTTTCTAAAACATGTTCGTGCATGCTTGAGGTATAAAACTGATAATTATTTCGGCCGTCGGCCTTGGCGTGATACATGGCTGTATCTGCTGTGCGGACTAAGGAAAACTCATCATTCCCATCCTGAGGAAACATGCTGATACCAATGCTTGGCGTAGTGCGCAGCTCCTGATCGTCGACAATTATGGGTTCGGCGATAGAATGTACAACTTTCTCTGCGACTCTGGCGGCATCTTCTTCATGAGTGATTTCGGATAACAGAATGATGAATTCATCACCCCCCATGCGCGCCACTGTATCGGTGTCGCGCACAATCCCTTGAAGCCGGTCGCTGACGCTGCGTAACATTGCATCGCCAATATCATGACCAAGGGTATCATTGATTATTTTAAATCCATCGAGATCGATAAATAGGATAGCTGCGTGATGGCCTGTGCGTCGTGATTGGTGAATTGCCTGGCGAATACGATCACCTAGCAACATGCGATTGGCAAGACCGGTTAAGGTGTCGTGATGAGCTAGGTAGTAAATATGGTCTTCAGCTTTTTTACGTTCGCTGACGTCGGAAGATATGGATAAATAATTGGTTATTTCACCCGCGCTGTTCTTTATCGCGTTAATCGTTAGCCATTTAGGATAAACAGTACCATCCTTGCGTCGTTCCCACAGCTCACCTTGCCAACGCCCTTCTTCAAGGATTGAATGCCACATGTCTTGATAAAAATCTTTATCATGTCTGCCAGATTTCAATATTCGCGGGTTATTACCCAAAACTTCATCGCGTGTGTAGCCGGTTAATTCTTCAAAGGCATTGTTGACTGAAATGATATTGTTATCCTTGTCTGTAATTAATATGGCTTCACTGCTGTTTTCAAGCACCATGGATGTCATATCAATCTCTTTTTCCATTCGCTTGCGTTCAGTGATGTCATCAGCGATTCCTAACAGAAAAATAGGCTTGCCTGAGTCGTTGTAAACGGGGACTTTACGCGTGTGTACCCAGTGAAGTTCGCCATCACGGGAGTGCAGAGGTTCTTCTACAATTTCTTTCATGAGGCCTTGCTGTAAAACCTCTCTGTCTTCTTGTATGTAGTTCTCTGCTATTTCAAGTGGCCAGAAATCGTAATCGCTTTTTCCAACAAACTCTTCATTCGCAAAACCGGTGAGCTTTTCACAGCTTTTATTAATACGTACATAGCTGAGGTCATCTGCCCGTTTAATAAAAACGGCCATGGGAATAGTATTGAGGATATTGTCGAGCAGTTGTTCTCGTTCTGCCAGGTTATTCACTACCCGTTGCCTGTCTTCGGCTTCATCATAGAGCTGGTCATTGGTGCTACGGATTCGCTCGTCCGCCTGGATTAGTGCGCTTATGATATTTTTGAATTCATCATCACGCGTTGTTAGTTGTAAATCAGAAATAGACCCTTTGCCAATGCTATGTAGTGCCTTCGTTATCAAAGTGAGAGGGTTTGTGATATGGCGAATAATAAGCGATGCTAATAAAAAACTAATCACGATGGCTACGACTGATCGGAATAGAAATGTCTCAGTAATTTCTTGTTGTTTTTTGAATAGCCGTTCCAGGTTATATTCTGAGATGACTCCGGCGACTAGATTTCCTTCATTGCGTATCGGTATAAAACTGACTAATAAGGCACTCTTTTCATTTATCGTTGATATGGCCGTAGTGCTACCGCCAAGCATGTCAGTATTAACATTCAATCCTGTGGGCAGGTTGCCAGTGAAAGGTGTTTCTAAAGAATGATTGTTTGGTGCTGTATGGGCCAGCAGCACACCATCCATATCAATAACGGCAATTGAATTCAGCTGGGCGAGTGATGTATTGCCACTGCGAATTTCATTCGCATAAATTCGGTCTAGTTGTCGCCTGAGCGAGAAAAGGTTCTGTTCGTGAACGTTATCAGAAATTCCGGCGGCAATGGTGGCTGCGTTTCTTTCAGCTTCATGCACAACGTTCGCTCTAATGCCAGAACTCCATTCATTGTGTTCAAGGAGTGCAATGGTAGTAATGAAGAGTAGTACGGGTATCAATAAAACGAGGGCAAGCTGGCGGCTAACCGAGCCCTTTATCCAAGTGCCAAGTTTAGCGACGGCCATGTAGCTCCTGAGAGCAGTTGTTGTCTTTTATAGTCATCTGCAAGCTTTGTAAACAAAGCACATAGAAATATGGCAGCCTGGATGGCTTCCACCTTTCTTCCCCAATACCCTTATTAAATTTATAATTTTATTCTTAATATAATATATACTTAAGCCATTCATTATATTCAACCATGAACTTTTACAGGTTATACAATAAATCTGGCTTGGAATGTATGGGTATTGTGTGATTGAATGCACGAACTTGAACAATCATGTTCAGTTATTGCTCGATAGTTATCATCGTTTAACTGGACGCGTTTTGTTAGCGGCTTCAAACGAGCATGCTGATTTGTTAGATGATCTGAACAATTCCCCGTTTGCCCTGGTGTCTCATGGAACTGAGAGCGATCCTGTTTTTAATTATGGCAACCAAACTGCGCTAGATTTGTTTGCGATGTCATGGGATGAATTTGTTGCTTTACCTTCAAGGTATTCTGCTGAGCAACTCAGCAGAGAAGAACGTGCCAGGCTATTGCATGAGGTGCAAGAAAAAGGTTTTATTGATCATTATTCCGGCGTGCGAATTACTAAAGATCGCCGGCGTTTTCTAATCAAGAAGGCCACGGTGTGGAATGTGATTGATGAGCGGGGAAATTTCCATGGGCAAGCAGCGACATTTGACGAGTGGCAGTTTCTCTAAAGTTTATAAAGCCCATTGGAAAGTTTTTGATAGCTAAGCCAGCCTGGTTTTGGTGCAAAAACTTTTAGTGAACGATTTTTGTGCACACATTTAATCCGATTACTTCCATATAGTTGTCTAATGTAAAAGCGTCGTTTGACGCATTCCCCTAAGTGCTTTAGCCTAATTTGAAACTTTAAAGAACAATTATTGGGCAAATTGTAACTGGCATAGGCTTTACATTTATTTCAGTGCAATTAAAAACATAAGAGTCATTTCAAATGAGACCAATCCAGTATAAGAGTGGCTGGTTGTGAGTGTTGTGTTGCATGAGCAATCCTGGCGTGCCCAGCTTGAGTTGGGATTTGCCAGGCGAGCTGAGCGTACAGTGATTAGTCATCGTAAACATGTCGGCCCACTGGTGGTACAAAAACCATTTTATCCTGAAGGTGATGTCTGTCATGTCTATCTGCTACACCCGCCTGGTGGAGTGGTGGGGGGCGACCGTCTGGAAATAAAGGCAGCTGTTGATCAGCAAGCCCATGCGCTGATAACCACGCCAGCTTCAGGCAAGTTTTATCGTTCAAATAATACCTTGGCAACACAGACTCAACATTTAACAGTTGCCGGTGGTGCGATCTTGGAGTGGTTGCCGCAAGAGACGATTCTGTTTGCCGATAGTCACGTTGCCATGACTACGCGAGTGGATGTGGTGGAGGATGCAAATTTTATTGGTTGGGATATTGTGTGTCTTGGCCGACCTGCCAGTGGTGAGCAATATGACCGTGGTCAATGTCGGCAGGCATTCGAGATTTGGTGCGATGAAAAACCGATTATTATTGAACGGGCATTGTTTAAAGGTGGGGCTGACATGTTGTCTGCTCCTTGGGGGATGGCAGGCTATAGTGTGTCTGGAACAATGATTGCAATAAATGCAGATGAATCACTATTGCAGGCCTTGCGTGAGATAGAAATCGAAAAAGGGCGGGGGCAGTTCAGCGTTAGCTTGATTGATGGGGCGTTGGTGTGTCGTTTTCTTGGGCATCAGGGTGAAGCCGCACGCCGCTGTTTTGTCCAGGCATGGCAGCTGATTCGGCCCAAACTTATAGGCAGGCAAGCGTCCGTGCCCAGAATTTGGAATACATAAAGGAAGATAACGATGGAATTATCACCGCGAGAAAAGGATAAGTTGTTGTTGTTTACTGCAGGCCTGTTAGCCGAGCGCCGCAAAAACAAAGGTCTGAAACTAAATTACCCCGAAGCGGTGGCTTTTATCTCGGCAGCGATTCTAGAGGGCGCGCGTGAGGGTAAGAGTGTGGCGGAGTTGATGAGTTATGGCACGACTTTGTTAACACGTGACGAAGTTATGGAAGGCATTGCTGAGATGGTTGACGAGGTGCAGGTGGAAGCCACCTTTCCTGACGGTACCAAGCTGGTCACGGTGCATAACCCAATTGTGTGAGGTGTCAAGATGATTCCAGGTGAAGTGATTGTTGAGGCCGGTGAAATTGAGCTCAATGCCGGTCGTGAGACGATAACGTTAACCGTTGCCAATAGTGGCGATCGGCCGATTCAGGTTGGTTCGCATTATCACTTTTTTGAGACCAACGGCGCGCTTAAATTTGATCGTGATGCGAGTAAAGGTTTTCGTTTGAATATTCCAGCCGGTACCGCAGTGCGATTTGAGCCAGGCCAGTCACGCCAGGTGGAACTGGTGGCGTATGCCGGTGAACGCAAGGTTTATGGTTTTAACGCCAAAGTAATGGGTCAACTGGAGGATAAGGCATGAGCAAGATAACTCGACAAGCTTATGCTGAAATGTTTGGTCCAACCGTGGGTGATCGGCTGCGTTTGGGAGATACCGAATTATTTATCGAAGTGGAGAAGGACTATACCGTCTACGGCGATGAGGTGAAGTTTGGTGGCGGCAAGGTGATTCGTGATGGCATGGGTCAAAGTCAACGTTGTGCCGCTGACGTGGTTGACGTCGTGATCACCAATGCCTTGATTCTAGATCACTGGGGCATTGTTAAAGCCGATATTGGTATCAAAGAGGGCCGTATCGTTGGCATCGGCAAAGCGGGTAATCCTGATATTCAATCGGGAGTGGATATTATTATTGGTCCGGGAACAGAGGCCATTGCCGGTGAAGGTAATATCATCACCGCCGGTGGTATTGATGCTCATATTCATTTTATCTGCCCACAACAGGTGGAAGAGGCCTTGATGTCAGGTGTTACCACTATGATAGGGGGCGGCACGGGTCCTGCGACCGGTACCAATGCCACTACATGTACTCCGGGGCCATGGAATATTCACCGCATGTTAGAAGCGGCAGATGAGTTGCCGATGAATTTTGGTTTTCTCGGTAAGGGTAATGCCAGTCTGCCTTTACCTTTAGAAGAACAAGTGGTCGCCGGCGCGATGGGGCTCAAGTTGCATGAGGACTGGGGCACAACACCGGCGGCAATTGATAATTGTTTATCAGTGGCAGAAAAGTTTGATGTGCAAGTGGCGATTCATACCGACACCTTGAACGAGTCCGGCTTTGTTGAAGACACCCTGGCGGCATTCAAGGGTCGCACGATTCACACCTATCATACCGAAGGCGCGGGCGGTGGTCATGCGCCTGACATTATTAAAGCTTGCGGTGAGGCGAATGTATTGCCTTCCTCCACCAATCCAACCCGGCCTTATACCGTGAATACAGTCGATGAACATCTCGATATGTTGATGGTGTGTCATCACCTTGATCCCAACATTGCCGAGGATGTGGCCTTTGCCGAATCACGCATTCGACGCGAGACCATTGCCGCGGAAGATATCCTGCATGACCTGGGTGCTTTCAGCATGATAGCGTCTGATTCTCAGGCCATGGGTCGAGTCGGAGAAGTGATTACCCGTAGCTGGCAGACTGCCCATAAGATGAAAACACAGCGCGGTGCCTTGCCGGAAGATAACGAGCGCCATGATAATTTCCGTGCCCGCCGTTATGTGGCCAAATACACCATCAATCCGGCCATTGCTCACGGCATTGCCGATGAAGTGGGTTCGGTTGAAGTGGGTAAACTGGCCGACCTGGTGTTGTGGAAACCGGCTTTCTTCGGTGCCAAGCCCGCCATGATTATCAAAGGTGGCATGATTGTCGCCGCGCCCATGGGTGATCCCAATGCCTCTATTCCAACACCGCAGCCGGTGCATTACCGGCAGATGTTTGCTGCTTATGGAAAGGCGCGCGCAAACACCTGTGTTTCCTTTGTTTCACAAGCAGCAGTGGAGGATGGTTTAAAAGACAAACTTGGTCTGAGTAAACATGTGTATGGTGTGAAAAACACACGCAATATAACCAAACAACATATGCTACTCAACAGCTATCAGCCCAAGGTGGAAGTAGATTCACAAACGTATGAAGTGCGCGCAGATGGTGAGCTGCTGATCTGTGAGCCTGCTACCGAGTTACCGCTGGCACAGCGCTATTTTCTGTTTTAATGGAACAGGTCTTGATCAAGATTAGTGCTTTTGCCGAAGATGTTGGTTTAGTCGATGGTGTGTTGAGCCTGCCATTTGAAAAACGCCAAAAGAGCCGCCTGCGTGCCCGGCTTGAATCAGGAGACGAAGTGGGTTTGATGTTGCCAAGAGGTACCGTGTTGCGTGGTGGTGATTATCTTTTGGCAGATGATGGCCAGGTAATTCAAGTCAAGGCCGAGGCTGAACGAAGCTCCAAAGTCGTTAGCAGTGACTCATTGTTGCTGCTGCGCGCGGCCTATCATCTTGGTAATCGTCACGTGCCTTTGCAGGTAACAAGTGAGTGTTTGCGTTATTTGCAGGATCATGTGCTGGATGAAATGGTGAAGCAGTTGGGACTTGAAGTGATGCATGAGCTGTCACCATTCGAACCGGAGAAGGGAGCTTATAAAGGCCACGGGCATCATCACTGATGGATGACACATACTCACATTTACGTTTGTGGCAACTGATCAGCCCTGCCTTGCCGGTGGGGGCCTATGCCTATTCTCAAGGGCTGGAATATGCGGTGGATGCAGGTTGGATCAGTGATGAAGCATCGGTACAGGACTGGATTTCGGGCGTGGCGGTAAACTCGCTTGCCAATTTGGATTTGCCTGTGTTGGTGCGCATGTATCAGGCATGGCAGGAGAATGAAGATGAAGTTAAGCGCTGGTCACGTTTTCTTCTGGCTTCGCGTGAGTCGTCTGAAATACTGGCAGAAGACCGGCATCTGGGGCAGGCATTGGCGCGCCTGTTAAGTGATCTGAACATAGAACAGGCCGTTCCATGGCAGCAAAGTGAATTGACTAACTTCCCGGCGATGTTTTCATTGGCAGCAAAGCAATGGCATATTGCGTTGGATCAGACATTGTCCGGTTATGTTTGGGCTTGGTGTGAAAATCAGGTGGCTGCGGCGATCAAAATTGTGCCCTTGGGGCAAACTGCCGGGCAGCGAATCTTATCTCACTTAATAGAACAAATTCCTTCATACGCAGATGGTGCTATGAAGTGTGTGGATGAAGAGATTGGCGTGTTGTGCCCGGGCCTGGCGATCGCCAGCGCTAAGCATGAAACACAGTATTCAAGATTATTCAGGTCATAAAGGGGGTAGAGTTAAATGCAGGATCAAGCTTTACGCGTTGGTGTTGGCGGGCCGGTGGGTTCAGGCAAAACAGCTTTGACTCTGGCACTGTGCCAGTCAATGCGCGAAAAATATAATCTGGCTGTGGTAACCAATGATATCTATACCCAGGAGGATGCAAAATTCCTGCAGCAACATGGTGCCCTAGCTGAGGAGAGAATTATCGGCGTCGAAACGGGTGGTTGTCCGCACACAGCCATCAGGGAAGATGCTTCCATGAATCTGGCCGCGGTATCTGAGTTAAACAAGCGCTTTCCCGATTTAGATTTAGTGTTTGTAGAAAGTGGTGGTGATAATCTCAGTGCAACATTCAGCCCTGAGTTATCCGATCTGACTATCTATGTGATTGATGTTAGCGCCGGCGACAAGATTCCACGCAAGGGTGGGCCAGGGATCACCAAGTCTGATTTATTAGTAATTAATAAAATTGATTTGGCACCTCATGTAGGCGCTTCGCTGGAGGTGATGGCACGCGATGCCAAAAAGATGCGTGACGAGCGGCCATTTGTGTTTTCCAATCTTAAAACGGGTCAAGGTTTGCAACAGATTATGGATTTCATAATTCACGCAGGCATGGTCGAAGCCGCCTAATCAGGAAAATTTCTCATTTGATAAAGGCCCCGCCTCAGATTAAAGGCGGGGCTTTTTGTTGTATCTAGGTCTTAAACTGCAAAAAGCAGACAGATTTATTTCTATTCATCCCAAAATAATGCACTAAACAAGTACATCGCCGCAGTAACACGCCCCGAATTAATGCGTAATGAATTTGTAACAGCTCTACATATACAGCGATCAATTTATAACCTTATGTTTTTAAAAGAGTAAGCCAGGTTGGCACAGCCTGTGCAAAGATCTTTGGCAAAGCAAAGGTGCGTGAGGCCCCTTGTTTTTGGGCAAAGGTGGATGCATAGCACGGTCAGATCCTTAACCCTTACGTTTTAATTTGGCTGAATAACAAATTAGGGAGACACAAATGAAGTTATCTAAGATATTTTCCACAACTACAGGTGCCGCTGTGCTTGCAGTCTCTGCAATGGCAACACCATTTGCAGTACAGGCCGAAGCATCAGGAAACATCGGTGTTTATTCTGCGTATGTCCTGCGCGGTATTACTAATGATATGGAAAACGGTAATACAGCAGTACAAGGTGGTCTGGATTGGAGTAGTGACTCAACCGGTATATTTCTGGGTTATTGGGGTTCTAATCTGGACTACACCAGCGAGGTATCAATCCCCACTTTCGACGACAATGGTAATGCGACCGGCTCGAAAGAAGGTTGCGTAAATGCTGGCGATTGTCCCGAAAATGGATTTGAGAACGACTTCTACGGTGGCTGGGCCGGGCAGTTCGGTGATTTCGGCGTTGATGTTGGTTTGATTTATTACTACTACCTCGGGGTGATGGAGTCTAATGGTCTGGAGATTCCAGTTAACCTGTCATGGAGAGACCTCACTCTCGGTATGAAATATCTTACCAATGACGTGACATGGGGTAATGCAGGCGATATCTATTGGACATTAGGATACGATTTTGCTCTGCCAGCCGATTTCACCCTTGGTGCCTTGCTTGGCTATTACACCTATGAAAAGGGCGGTGAGTTCATTCAGACCAGTACGACTGAGAAGAGCTCAGCGTTCCGCCATTTCGATCTGACGCTATCTCACCCAATTGGTGAGACTGGCGCAGATATGAGCATAACGGCCATTTTTGGTGGTGAAGATCGTTTTGGTAATGATCAGGCCAATACTGTCATACTCGGCGTTTCTTACGGCTTTGATATTTAGTCAGATACCAATAGTAATGATGAAAGTTTAGTTTTCATCAAAGGGGCATTGCATCATCGATTGCAATGCCCCTTTTTGCTTTCATAAATGACTATGTAGGTTTGCTCAAACAATCGAGAACAAATTCAGAAGGGAGAGACTTATGAAATTTTCAAGGATTACCAGATGGGCCTCAGCAATTACGCTTGCCATAGGAATAACGCAGGTTCAAGCGGCTGACACCATAAAAGTGGGTGTGTTGCACTCATTGTCCGGCACTATGGCAATTAGCGAAACGACTTTAAAAGACACCATGTTGATGTTGATTGAAGAGCAAAACAAAAAGGGTGGTGTGCTGGGCAAAAAGCTTGAACCAGTCGTTGTGGACCCGGCCTCGAACTGGCCATTGTTCGCTGAAAAAACCCGTGAGCTGATTGAAAAAGAAAAAGTCGCTGCGATCTTTGGTTGCTGGACATCTGTGTCACGCAAGTCAGTTTTACCGGTAATTGAAGAATTAAACGGAGTTTTGTTTTACCCCGTGCAGTATGAAGGTGAAGAGTCTTCTAAAAACGTTTTTTATACCGGTGCTGCGCCAAACCAGCAGGCCATCCCGGCGGTTGATTATTTGATGAATGATCTTGGCGTAAAGCGCTGGGTGTTGGCCGGGACGGATTATGTCTATCCACGCACCACCAACAAGATTCTTGAAGCCTATTTGCTGGCGAAGGGTGTCAAGAAAAAGGATATCATGATCAACTACACGCCATTTGGTCATTCTGATTGGCAGAGCATCGTTTCTGACATCAAGAAGTTTGGCTCAGAAGGTAAGAAGACAGCAGTAGTGTCAACCATTAATGGTGATGCCAATGTGCCTTTCTATAAAGAGTTAGGTAACCAGGGTGTCTCGGCGGAAGATATTCCTGTCGTGGCATTTTCGGTTGGTGAAGAAGAGTTGTCGGGTATCGATACCGGACCACTGGTTGGTCACCTGGCTGCATGGAACTACTTCATGAGTGTCGATACAGATGAAAACTCCGAGTTTATCGATGCCTGGCTTAAGTACATCGATGACGACAAGCGTGTTACCAATGACCCAATGGAAGCACACTACATCGGCTTCAATATGTGGGTGAAAGCAGTTGAAAAGGCGGGGTCGACTGATACCGACAAAGTGGTTGATGCCATCATCGGTATTAAGGCGCCAAATTTGACAGGCGGTGTCTCTGAAATGCTGCCTAATCATCACATTACCAAACCTGTTCTGATCGGTGAAATCCAGGATGACGGCCAGTTTGAAGTGGTGTGGGAGACTGAAGGTCTGGTCCCTGGCGATGCCTGGTCTGATTTCCTTCCCGGCAGCAAGAATCTCGAGGCTGACTGGGTGGCACTAAAATGTGGTAATTACAATACTAAAACCAAGAAGTGTTCTGGTCAGAATTTTTAATCTCCCTGGTTTGATTCAGTGTTAAGGCTGAATCATATTCTGATCGAATAGTGAGTTCGGGGTGGGCAATTCTGCCTGCCCCTATCTTTTTTAACAAGAAGAAAATGAACGGACTACGCTTATGAGTAGCTTCCCCAGGTTGTTATCTATCCTGCTAATCAGCTTAACATCTGTGTTGATGTCGTCCTTGCTACATGCAGCGGATGATGAAGTGCTTATCCCTATTCTGGAAGGCTTAAAGGCGAAGAGCTTTTCTCAAAAGGCAGCGTTGATCTCAGAGTTGGAAACGATCGATGACGATCGCGTAGTGCCAATAATGAAACAAATGCTTGAGGGGAATCTTTATTACCGTAAGGAATCTGGTGAGCTGGTTTTCGCCAGCAAAACAGATAATGGCGTTGCTATTACCGATGTCTTGAATGGTGAATCACTTGGTGTGGTCGGCAAGCGAGAAATTAAAAAAATCCGGGTCAATAATTCACTGCGCAGTGTGCTGCGAAACTCGATCGCCAAGCTTAGCCTAAACAGTCCTGATCCGGATGCGCGTCTTACTGCCGTACGAGAAACATATAAAGAGATAAATAACGAGACTGCTGCCCTGTTGCGCCAGCGTCTACAGATTGAGAATGAGGGTAATATCCGTGAGGCTTTGCAAGTAGGTATTTCCCTATATGAACTAACGAGTGATGACCAACAAGTTCGACTCAGTTCAATCCAGGTGATGGGTGACAGTCTTGCCCCTGAAGCCAAGGGAGCATTATTGCAGTTGTTGGTGAAGGATGATGAAGGTAACTATGTTGAGCAGAACCGTGAAGTACGCAAGGCCGCACAAGGAGCTCTCAAAACCATCGAATCCAGGCTCAAAATCAATAACACCATCGAGACGATCTATTTTGGTTTGAGTCTTGGTTCGGTATTGTTGTTGGCCGCCATTGGCCTGGCCATTACCTTTGGTGTGATGGGCGTGATCAACATGGCGCATGGTGAACTGATCATGCTTGGCGCGTATACCACCTATGTGGTGCAGTTGTTAATGCCCAACCATATCGAGTATTCACTGTTTGTTGCAATTCCGGCTGCCTTTCTTGTTTCTGGATTGGTGGGTATCGCAATCGAGCGTGGTGTAATTCGTTTTCTATACGGTCGACCACTGGAAACATTGTTGGCCACGTTTGGTATTAGTCTGATCCTGCAGCAACTTGTAAGGTCTATCTTTTCTCCACTCAATCGCTCGGTGGAAACGCCGGAATGGATGAGTGGCACCTTTGAAATCAACAGCGCATTAATGCTCACCTATAACAGGTTCTACATCATCATTTTTAGTTTGATTGTATTCGCGGCACTGTTGTTGATTCTGAAAAAAACATCGCTGGGATTGCATGTGCGCGCCGTGTCGCAGAACCGCACCATGGCCAAGGCTATGGGTATTAAAACTGATTGGGTGGATGCACTCACTTTTGGTTTGGGATCAGGTATAGCGGGGATAGCCGGGGTTGCTCTGAGCCAGTTGACTAACGTGGGACCTAATCTGGGCCAGGCCTACATCATCGATTCATTTATGGTGGTGGTCTTCGGCGGCGTTGGTAATCTGTGGGGCACACTGGTAGGTGCCATGTCACTTGGTGTGATTAATAAGATTCTGGAGCCTTGGGCCGGAGCGGTATTGGCCAAGATACTGGTGCTGGTGTTTATTATCCTGTTTATACAGAAGCGTCCGCGTGGTTTGTTTCCACAGCGCGGCCGGGCAGCGGAGCATTAATTTATGCAGCATAAAAGCATAATTATTGATTTGTTGGCCAATGATCGGGCCGGAAAGATTTTCCTCACCGTGTTGTTGCTTGTGGGCGTGTTGGTGCCTTTTCTAAACCTCGCCATGCCTGAAGGCTCACCGTTTCATGTTTCTACCTTTACCGTGACCTTGTTGGGCAAATATCTCAGTTATGGCTTGTTGGCTATTGCGCTGGATCTTGTGTGGGGTTATTGCGGCATTCTGAGTCTCGGCCATGCCGCATTTTTTGCGTTGGGTGGTTATGGTATGGGTATGTACCTGATGCGTCAGGTGGGTGATCGTGGTGTTTATGGTAATCCCGAGTTGCCGGACTTCATGGTGTTTCTCAACTGGCAAGAGTTGCCGTGGTACTGGCACGGATTCGATCAGTTCTGGTTCGCCATGTTGATGGTGATGCTGGTGCCTGGTTTGTTAGCCTTTGTGTTTGGCTGGCTGGCATTTCGTTCTCGCGTGACGGGTGTCTATCTTTCCATAATCACCCAGGCATTGACCTATGCCCTGATGTTGGCTTTTTTCCGCAATGAGATGGGCTTTGGCGGAAACAACGGGCTGACCGATTTCAAGGATATTCTTGGTTTTAATTTGCAGGATGACGGTACCCGCGCCGGGTTGTTCACCGCGACGGTTGTAATCCTGGCACTGGCGTATGTGGTATGTCGTTATGTGGTCACGTCCAAAATGGGCCGCGTTGTCATTGCCATCCGCGATGCCGAGGATCGTACCCGCTTTGTCGGCTACAAGGTCGAGTCATTCAAACTGTGGATTTTTGTCTTCTCGGCTATGTTGGCCGGTATTGCTGGTGCCTTATACGTGCCTCAGGTGGGGATCATCAATCCAGGTGAATTTTCGCCATTGAATTCTATTGAGTTGGTTGTGTGGGTTGCGGTCGGTGGCCGTGGCACGCTGGTAGGTGCTGTAGTCGGCGCTATTGTGGTCAACTTTGCTAAAACATTTTTTACCGGCGCTGCGCCGGAAGTATGGCTGTTCTTCCTCGGTGGTTTATTTATCTTTGTCACGTTGTTCCTGCCACAAGGAATTGTAGGCTTGGTTCAACAGCTCGCCGAGACCAAAGGCTGGCGCTTTAAAAAGAAAGCAGCCACGGAGGCAGCGGAATGAAAAGCCTCGACAATCTGCGTGAAGTGATGCGCCGTGATCGTGTGTTTGATTTCATGGTGGAGAATAAACGTCCTGCCATTCCTGGTACCCGTGCAGTTAAAGAAGGCGAAGTGGATGTCACTCATGGGCCTATCCTTTATCTGGAAAACGTCAGTGTCAGCTTTGATGGATTCAAGGCGATTAATGATTTGACTCTGTATATCAATGATGGCGAGCTGCGTTGCATCATTGGCCCTAATGGCGCTGGCAAGACCACCATGATGGATATCATTACCGGTAAGACTCACCCGGATGAAGGGTTGGTCTATTTTGGTCAGACCATGGACCTTACCCGCATGTCGGAATACCAAATTGCGGCATCGGGCATTGGCCGTAAATTTCAGAAACCAACCGTGTTTCCTGAGCATAGCGTATTTCAAAACCTGGAACTGGCATTGCAGGCTGACAAGCGCGTCTGGCCCAGTCTGTTTTTTCAACTGGCAGGTGAACAACGCGATCGTATCGATGAGGTGATGGAGATTATTCATCTCAAGGAAGAGCGTGATTTGCGTGCGGCACAACTTTCTCATGGGCAAAAGCAGTGGCTCGAGATCGGCATGCTGGTGATCCAGAATCCGCGGGTGTTGCTGGTGGATGAACCAATTGCCGGCATGACTCACCAGGAAACTGAGCGCACGGCAGAATTGCTAACCGGTCTGGCAGGCAAGCATTCTGTGGTGGTAGTGGAACACGATATGGAATTTGTCCGTTCAATTGCACGTACGGTGACTGTGTTACACGAAGGTCATGTGTTGGCAGAAGGTAGTATGGATGAAGTACAAAATGATCCCCGCGTCATTGAAGTTTATCTGGGGGAGTAACCATGCTTAATGTGCAAGGATTGAATCAGTTTTACGGCGAAAGCCATACCCTTTGGGATATCGAGCTGGAGATAGAGCAGGGCAGTTGCGTCTGTTTGATGGGGCGCAACGGTGTGGGCAAGACAACCCTGCTAAAAGCGGTTATGGGATTATTACCTGTCAAATCCGGCAGCATCCTGTTTGGCGAAACCGACCTGACCAACAGTGCAGCCGAGTTGCGTGCTCGTATCGGTATTGGTTATGTGCCTCAGGGGCGCGAAATCTTTCCTCAATTGACTGTGGAGGAGAATCTCAAAATCGGGCTGGCGGCCAGGCAGGACAAATTGCGTTCAATCCCCGAACGTATATTTGAACTATTCCCTGTCTTGAAAGAAATGATGCATCGCCGGGGAGGTGATCTTTCTGGCGGGCAGCAGCAACAACTGGCCATCGGCCGAGCCCTGACGCTTGATCCCAAGATTTTAATTTTGGACGAACCCACCGAAGGTATTCAGCCCAATATTGTGCACGAGATTGGTGACGTTATCCTGCGTCTGAATCAGGAAGAAAACCTGACTGTGCTGCTGGTTGAGCAGAAGCTTCCTTTTGCCCGCCGGGTCGGTCAGCATTTCACCATTCTGGATCGTGGGCGAAATGTCGCAAATGGCCCCATGGCTGATCTGAGTGATTCTCTGGTACAGAAATTTCTTACTGTCTAAAAAAACTATAAATTGTGTGGAAAATAGCTCAATATTAAGCAATTTTAATGATCAACGTTTAAGTTCAATCCCGGTCACTCCGATAGATCATGTAGTCCTTTTCTAATTAATATCTATCGGTCGGTGTCAAGGGGAAAAATAATGCGTTTAACAATCTCAACCCGTTTAGGCGGTGCAATCCTGGCAATGCTGATTCTGTTGTTGGCCTGTGGTGGTGCCGGCTATTTTGCTGCGACCAAATTGTCTGGAGGTCTGGACTATGTCACCACAACTGCCTGGGATGCGGCAGATGGGGCTATGGAAGGAACAATCGGATTACAAGGTCAGATAATCACACTTGATGCCTTGGGTGAAGCTGATGATGACGCCACTATTCGTGAGCTGAAAAAACGCCTGGACGAAGACATGGCGCTGGAGGAGGAGTCGCTCACACGCATGATTGGTTCTGGATTATTTAATGATGAAATTAAGACTGAGCTGGCCCAGATGCGAGCTGAATTCGCCGACGTCCGTAGTGGCATGTTAAAGGCTATAGACCGCCATCGTGAAAATAACAATGCAGGCTCTGAATTAGGGTTGATGATGGCAAGTGAATCGTTGGCGGAAACGGTAGTAGGTTTGTTTGAATTCCTCGGAAAAATGGAAGAGTTGGGTGACAGCAAGGTAGAAAGTTATGCTACAGAACTTGAAACAGTAAAGTCGGTCTCGTTTAGTTTGTTGATTGGTACAGTTGTAGTGGGTGTGGTACTGGGATTGTTGGCGCTTATGATGGTCATCAGATCAGTGATTGATCCTATCAAACATGTTGCTGCCCGTTTTATCGAGATTGCTGAAGGTGAGGGCGATTTGACCGTGTCACTACCGGAAAACGGTAACGATGAGATTACTGATGTATCGCGTGGTTTCAATATGTTCGTTTCCAAAACGCGTCGCACAATCCAGAATGTTGTCAATGCCTCCAATCAGATCAATGATTCAGTCAGCGAATTAAGTCAAATCAACAGCAGCACCAGCCAATCCATTGGTCGTCAGCAACGGGAGACTGACCAGGTTGCTACCGCGATGAATGAAATGGTCGCCACTGTGCAAGAGGTTGCCAGGAATGTAAGCGATGCAGCAAGTGCCGCACATGAGGCGAATGACGAAGCCATTGCAGGCAAAGAAATTGTAGCCGGGACGATCGATAAGATCGATCATTTGGCCTGTGAAGTACAGCAAGCGGCTCAAGTATTGCATCGTGTAGAAGATGATAGTCAGAAGGTGGGAACCGTCCTGGATGTGATCAAGGATATTGCGGAACAAACCAATTTGCTTGCGCTTAATGCCGCAATCGAAGCTGCGCGTGCCGGTGAACAAGGTCGTGGCTTTGCCGTGGTGGCGGATGAGGTGAGAACCCTGGCGGGCCGGACCCAGCAATCAACAGAAGAGATCCAGAAGATGATCGAAAGTCTGCAAAGTGGTACGCGCGAGGCTGTGGATGTCATGGAGCGTGGTCAGGAGATGACCGGCGACACGGTTGATCAGGCCAATAAAGCTGGTGAGGCGCTTCAGGCGATTGCAGATGCTGTCTCAACGATTACCAATATGACAGCTCAGGTTGCCAGTGCCGCAGAAGAGCAGAACTCAGTGGCGGAAGAGATTAATAATAATATTGTAAACATTAGTAATCATGCACATGAGACAGGTGAAGCATCAAATAGCTCTGGTTCTGCAACAGACCGGTTGTCCAGCCTGGCATTACAACTGAAGGATGCTGTATCACACTTTAGAATCTAATTAAGCCTCAAGATTGGTTTCAGATACGGCGCCTCGGCGCCGTTTTGTTTGTCTGCTGTTTACTATAAAATATGCCGCAGTATTTTTATTTAAACATAAAGAGAGAGCAGGAAAATGAGATTTGATGTATTTAATGGCGATGCAGACGGTTTATGTGCGTTACAGCAGTTTCGCTTGGCCAATCCTGGTGAAAGTCAGCTGGTCACAGGAGTTAAGCGAGATATCGCTTTGT
>CALZIO010000047.1 GCA_945787785.1 uncultured Chromatiaceae bacterium | reverse complement strand
CCCGCCGTCTGTGGGATGTAATCATGTCATCCACTTATGATTATGCCGAGCCGGGCTTCATCCTGATCGACAAGGTCAATGAGATGAACAACAACTGGTTCAGCGAAAATGTGCGCGCCACAAATCCCTGCGGTGAGCAGCCACTGCCCCCCTATGGTTCCTGCCTGCTGGGCTCAGTCAACCTAACCAAGTTTGTGCGCGATCCGTTCACCGACAAGGCCCATTTCGACTGGGATGAGTTCCGCAAGGTGGTCGCCATCTTTACTCGCATGCTCGACAACGTGGTCGAGATCAACGGCCTGCCGCTGGAAGGTCAGCGCGACGAGATCATGAGCAAACGCCGCCACGGCATGGGTTACCTCGGCCTCGGTTCTACCGTCACTATGCTGCGTATGCAATATGGCAACAAAGAGTCGCTCGAATTCACCGAACGCGTCACCCGCGAACTGGCCCTGCAGGGCTGGCGTACTGCGCTGGATCTGTCCAAGGAAAAAGGCCCGGCGCCGATCATGGAGCAGGAGTTCAAGGTCAGCGGTGACATGCTGCGCAAGCGCCCGGAAATGAAAAGAGACGGCTTCAAGATTGGTGACAAGGTTAAAGGCAAGCTGCTGCACGCCAAGTACAGCCGTTACATGCAACGCGTTGCTGAGATCGATCCTGATCTGGTAAACGAGCTGGCCGAAACCGGTGCCCGCTTTACTCACCACAGTTCGATTGCCCCCACCGGCACCATCTCGCTGAGCCTGGCCAACAACGCCAGTAACGGTATCGAACCCAGCTTTGCCCACCAATATTCACGTAACGTGATTCGCGAAGGCAAGAAGAGCAAAGAGAAGGTGGATGTCTACTCCTTCGAACTGCTGGCCTATCGCGAACTGGTCAACAAAAACGCCTCGCCCTATACCGACGAGGAAGATAACCTGCTGCCCGAATATTTCGTTACGGCAGACCACATCACTCCCAAGGCCCATGTCGATATTCAGGCCGCGGCACAGAAATGGATCGATTCATCCATCTCCAAAACCGCCAACGTGCCGACTGACTTTCCTTACGAACAGTTCAAGGATATCTATCTTTATGCTTACGACCAGGGCCTGAAAGGCTGCACCACCTTCCGCTTCAATCCGGAGGCCTTCCAAGGCGTACTAGTGAAAGAGGAAGACCTGGCTAACACCACCTATCGCTTCACGCTGGACGATGGCTCGGTGATCGAACTGAAGGGTAACGAAGAAGTCGAATATGACGATGAAATCCACACTGCGGCCAATCTCTACGACGCCCTCAAGGAAGGCTACTACGGCAAGTTCTAAGACTGCCAGGGATAACAGGGCTATTACAGGAGCACTAACATGACAATTAAAATTGGCAAAAAAATCACCGGATACAGCGTTGCCAAACTCGAAGAAGAAGCAGCGGCCGAAGAGATTAAACAACATGAGCTCGCGGCAAAAGCTGAGTCCAATGTGATTCAGATGCACGAAAAGGTTGAGCGTCCCGAGATGCTGGTTGGTTCAACCTACAAGGTCAAAACACCACTGTCCGAACATTCACTCTATGTCACCATCAATGACATCATTCTGAATCCGGGCACCGAGCACGAATTGCGTCGCCCCTTCGAGATCTTTATCAACTCGAAGAACATGGATCACTTCCAGTGGATCGTGGCATTGACACGGATCATCTCGGCAGTATTCCGCAAGGGTGGTGACGTTACCTTTCTGGTCGATGAGTTACGTTCAGTGTTTGATCCACGCGGTGGCTACTTCAAAAAGGGCGGCAAATTCATGCCATCATTGGTAGCAGAGATCGGAGATGCGATCGAGTCACACCTGCGCATGATCGGCCTAATCAAAGACGACGGCCTGGATTCACACCAACAAAAACTGATTGATGAAAAAAGAAAGCAGTTCGATGACTCAGTTAAAAGCGCAGAAGAGGAATCAGCAAGTGAATTCCCGGATGGCGCCCAGCTGTGCCTTAAGTGCAATACAAAAGCCATGATCAAAATGGACGGCTGTATGACCTGCCTTAACTGTGGCGATTCAAAATGCGGCTAGCATAACAGGCACAATTGTCAGTCAGCGCCCAATGGCAACATTGGGCGTTTTTTTGACTAACATCATGGTTTTTTGAGACTTTCCAAAAATACAATCTGTCACTGAAATAGGGCTTTTAGTGTGCTAATTTGACTACTACTCCCAAGCTGTAATTATTTGCTATTGTAGAGGTACTGACACACCCGATAGTTGTCGAGGAAGGATAAAAAATGAATTACGCAATTAGATTAGTCTTCATCCTCATTCCTCTGGTAGTTGCCTCCTGCGCAAGCACTGAGATTACCGGAAAATGGAGTGACAAAGAGTACGATAAACCTATCAAAACAGTTCTGGTGGTCGGCCTATCAAAAGACACTATGCGACGCCGCATTTTTGAAGACACGCTGGTTGAGCAGTTTAAGACAAAAGGTGTCACTGCGTTTTCATCAGCCGCCATATTCCCAATCGACAAGGAGTTAGACGAAGCTACGCTTGAACCTGTTTTAGCTGAGCGGTCCATTGATGCGGTTATTATCACCCGTTTGGTCAAGGTTGAAAAAGACACAAAATACGTCCCTGGCCAGTATGCCTCTTCACCTGGAGTCTATCGACCACCACATAGTTATAATCATGGCTTTTATGACTATTACTACCAGGCTCAGCCTGTGGTTTATTCACCCGGCTACATGGTGGATGAGACCATTGCCTCGCTGGAAACCAACATGTATGTCACACCGGATGAAAAACTAATCTGGTCATTAACCTCAGAAACCTTCAACCCAAACAATGTCAATAAAGTGATTAATGAGTTAGCAGCAATAATCATTAAAGAGCTAACAAAGGATGGGGTAATTTAAATTAAGCATGCATCAACATGGATTGGTAAGTATAGTTTTTATTGCAGGCTAGAACGTGAAGCCTACAGCCGCCAAACAACCCAGGAGGGGATTAAATTGGCAACATGTAATAAACCAATAATCGGTAGCTGGTATATCAACCCCGAGGGCCAGTTTGCCAAAATATGGGGCGTGGTTTATGAGAATGGCAGGCTGAATAAAATTGTAATCCAACAGCTGAGCGGCAAACGCTTTTGTATCAAACTAGAAAATTGGCAGTCACTTGAATTAGCGCTCTACCCACTCGCTCCTGAACAACTTAGCGGGTCTTATTCTGTTTAGTGATTAGCGCCGCCAGAGACGCAACCAACGCCAGACATTAAGCAAACTGGCAAGAGAAGAGGCGAAATATGTGAGCGCACAAGCCTGAAGAATTCGGCGCGCGGCCTTTTCATCCCTTTTATCCAGATACTCCCCCGCCTGCAACAAGGGCATGGCACGACCAAAGCTGGCATCCCACTCCACCGGCAGCGTAATCAAGTGCACGATCGTACCAATTGCCATAGCCCCAAGTCCGACCAGAAACATCACAATACCGGCTGCAGGTGAGCGGGTTATCAGGGCCACTAGCGGCAATACCATCAGCACACCAGACCCGGTCTTTTCAGCCGTTTGCGCCAAAGCTACTAGCCGGGAACGTGCCTTCAAAGGGGCATAATTCATGTGATCCTGAATTGCATGCCCCACCTCATGAGCCGCAACAGTGATTGCAGTGAGCGATTTGCCTGTCAATTTGTCAGGCGTCAACCTGACCGTCTTGGAAATAGGATCATAGTGATCACCCTGCTCAGTACTTTCTACCTTGACTGAATCAAGCGCAAATTGATCAAGCAGATGACGTGCAAACTGGCCGCCATTACAGGGATAGTCAGGCCTGGGGCGACTATGGCGCCGCAAAATACTTTGTGCCCACCACTGCGGGCCAAAGATCAACAACACCAGGAATAATCCGATGATCAGAAAGTGCATGACACCTCCTGAGAATAGTTACAAATCTTTGATTCGATTGTCTCGTGCAAGACCAACCGCTGTGAGGTGCTCCGCTTCAATTTTTGCATCAAAAAGACTGATTGATTTAGGAATAAAGTGCGCCCCTCTAAACTCACCGTCAAACAGATCCGCCAGAATATAATAGGTTTCGCCGGTCTTTAGGCTGAACTGTCTGGTTCGTTCTTTTTCAGCCACTTCCCAGCGCCCACCGACCTGGGTGCGATTGCGCAGGGTTATGGTGATATCGCGCGGCTTGAGATAGACCATAGTATATTCGGCCTTACCCAGCTTCATTAGTTCCTCTGCGTCAACCTCGACGAGAAGCTTGTTATCGGCATAACCCATGGGATGCTCGGGGTTGGGGCGAATAAAATAGACCGTGGCGTGAGGGCGATTAAGATCTGACTGGATCAGCGCATGGGAATCATTGACTTTAGTGACCCTGAACGCAGAACAAGCTGATAACACAACAACACCCAACAGCAGTATCAACAAAGATATCAGTTTTGATTGTTTCAACGTCACGAACTCCTACTCTTTGAAGCGATACAGTTTACGGTATTCATACAGGCACATCCAGACTGCGGTACAGTAGCTAAAAGGTATTCTTGGTGCCAACATAAACCTTTGTACGGTCCAAACCAAAGGCATAGGTCACATCAATACGGAACTGAAGATCGACAAATGACCTGACCCGGTAACGCACCCCAAACCCTGCTGCCGACTCAAGATTACCAAAGTCCAATACGCGATTATCGGGGTAGGCATTGCCATAATCAGCGAAAACCACGCCACGGGCTGCATTATGGCCCCACAAAGGTGCTAGAAGCTCAAGATTGATGGCGAAAAATGAACGGCCGCCAATTGAGCCTTTGTTGTAACCACGCAAATCACGACTGCCACCTAGCACGAAGGGGTCATCTACAATCGGTACCGTACCCCCCGTACCGCCAAAGCGTATCTGCATATTGAAATTTTTGTGCTCATGCGGTAATCCGAGCGGAAAATAGTGGCGATAATAGATAAGATTTCGGGCATACGGTGTGTCAGATCCCATCGCCTCCAAGCCAAGCTCATGGATATAACCGTATTCCATGCCTTCCCGACTAAACAAATAATCATGTACTTTTGTATAACCAATACTTAAAGATAGCCCCACTGCCTTTTCGGACTCAAGCGGCAATGGCTCACCAACCTGCTGATTATATTGCAAATAACGCCAAAACAGACTACCGCCTGCATTCCAGCCTTGCGACGGGCCCTCACGGCTCAACCAGCGCGACAAACCTACAGACGCACTATTGAATGTTCTATTATGCTCAGCCTCTAGATCGCCCTGATCATCTACAGTGGTTACTGGATAAGTAGTGTGGGAAAGCGCAAGACCGAGGCCAAAGTGAGTTCCCACCACCCGTGGATAGCTATATGACATATCAACAGAATGGACCGTACGATCAGTGGTGGTCGAGCCTTCCGTCGCTTCATAAGTCAATCTGAGACGCTGATTCAGTCCGGCCAGATTATCGATCGTCAGCCGCGCCCCATAGCTAATCTCACCATCTGCCGACCGGTCTAATCGAGGCAGAGGGATGACATAATATTTTTCATTGACTGCGATTTCGAGGATCTGCCCTATTTCACCAGGCTCAAGGCGCACATCGACCGACTTGAACAAGCCCAAGTCCATGATTGCCTGACGTGAGCGTTCGATTTTATCTGTATCGACAGGATCACCGACTCTTATCACCATCTCCTGCAACATGATTTTAGGCTTGGTCCAGTCGTTACCGACAAAACGGATCTCTTCGATCCAGCCGGTCTCCGTCTCAACCTGATCCGCAGCCGCCTCACCCGGCAGCAATAAAAAACAACCAAATAGCAAATAAAAGTATCGGAAAAACAAAAGCATATGACTCGCTAATGGCTGCTCCCAACCACATTTGGCTGGTAAAGATCTAAATCGGCTTTCATAAAAACACTAACGGCATATCAGTAACTTAACTGGAAATATCAGGCAAAACATCGCATATTCGAAGGGGTGTAGTATAATGGCGCGCTTTCAGGTATCCAGGCGCATATAAAAATAAACAAAGCAGCCACCAGCCCTGCCACACTCCAATCAACTCACAAAAGGCAGCGGGAATGATACTAAAAAAGATTTCTTTGTAATTTGACCGCAATATTATTGAGGAGGACCCTATGTCCAGGAAACATCCTGTTGTTGCAGTAACCGGTTCATCAGGCGCCGGCACATCTACTGTTAAAAATGCCATGGAACACATTTTCCGCCGTGAAGGCATAAAGGCAGCCGTAGTTGAGGGTGACAGCTTTCACCGCTATGACCGCAATGATATGAAAGAGGCCGTAGGTAAAGCCCTAGCCGAAGGACGCAACTTAAGTCACTTTGGTCCTGAAGGCAATGTTTTCGACAAGCTGGAAGAGTTGTTCCGCGCTTATGGCGAAACCGGCATTGGTAAAACACGCAAATACCTGCACAACCATGAAGAAGCCGCCCCCTATAACCAGGAACCTGGTACGTTCACCGCATGGGAAGATATTGAGCCAGGCTCGGATATTCTTTTCTACGAGGGCCTACACGGTGGCGTGGTCAATGACGACGTAGATGTAGCGCAGTGGGTTGACCTGCTGGTGGGCGTCGTACCTTCTGTAAACCTTGAATGGATTCAGAAAATTCATCGTGATAATAAAGAGCGCGGCTACTCAGCTGAAGCAGTGGTTGAAACCATCCTGCGCCGCATGCCTGACTACGTTACCTGCATCACACCACAGTTCTCACGCACTGACATCAACTTCCAGCGTGTACCGATTGTCGATACCTCTAACCCGTTTATCGCGCGCGATATCCCAACTCCAGACGAGAGCTTCTGTGTTGTTCGCTTCCGTTACCCGAAGAAACACGACCTTGGCTACTATCTGCAAATGCTACAAGGCGCCTGGATGTCACGCCCCAATACTATGGTGTTGCCGGCTGCCAAAATGGGGATGGCAATGGAGGTCATGCTGACTCCAATCATCCACGACATGATGGAGAAAAAACGCACTGCTTCTTAAGCCGTGTTCTAAAAAGGGGCCTTCTTGGCCCCTTTTGTTATAACAAAACACCCCAAGGATATGGTATAAGGTAGAAGGTTAATTTAGCGTTAATTGCAGGACGGCCCAAAGCGGCCGTGTGAAGCTGAGGTTTTCCCCCTTGCTGTCAATCAAAAAACTCTTATTCATTCATAAACTTATCTTTATCTTGGCGTTGTTTGTCATGCAACAAGGCCAAGCTGCCGACTCTTTAGTAAACAAACCAAACGATAGAGCTACCCTGACCCAGGAAGCCCTAGAAATACAGCGAGATCTACTACTGCTCAAAGAAAAACATCTGGCAGAAGAAAAATATGGTCTAAGCATCTATCTCAACATCGACACCATGACATTAAAGAAACTTGACTCCATCAGCATCCTACTTGATGACCAGATTATCTTTGAAGACAAACTCAGCCCGGAGCTAATAGACAAACTTCAGACAGGCAGCATGAAAAAACTTTATACAACTGTTCTACAACCCGGCAATTACAAACTCAAGGTAATAATGAAGTCTGGCCGCAAGGCACTGAGCAAAACATTCGCGCTGGAGAAATCGGATGGGCGTGATAATTTAAAAATCAGCCTGGCAAGCTCGTTGCAGCAGCGCGCCCCGGAAATCACCTTTGATCACGAGACCTGGCCCGCTGCACAATGATTTTCTGCGTTAGAAACAAACTTACTGCCGCTATTAGTCTCGCGCTAAGCTTAGTGATCACCCCTTGCGTTGCCGCACCCGACTATAGAAATATTGACAACGCCTTTCTGGGGCATGCCTACATGGTTTATCAACAAGGTGACCTGTTTCAATCAATGGCATTAGTGATGGCGACGGATAAACAGAATCGACTTGGCAAGGATAGCGAGCTCGGACGACTATTTTTAGCCCACAATTACCGCCAGCTCAGCCTTAATGATGAAGCAATGGCCATCTATTCTCAGCTGACCCTTAACAACAAAACCACCCAGGGCACCAGGGATACCGCTTGGCTGGAAATTGCCAAACTACATCTTGAGAATAACCAACCACCTGCGGCTCTGGCCTCACTGGAAAATATCAAGCACAAGTTAAATTCAGAACAACAAGCCGAATTCGACGCTATAAAATCACGCGCCCTGCTTGAGCAAGGTAATGTGTATGATGCTATCGTTGCACTGCCAAATACAGCGGATGCACCCACCTGGGCCCTGTATCAAGTCTTCAACATCGGTGTAAAACTGATCGATGAACACCGCAATAAAAACGGCGCCGTCATCCTGCATCAAATCTCCCGCCTGGAAAATAACGACGATAGCGAGGTCCAGGCGATTCAGGATCAGGCTAATCTGGCGCTGGGCTTCTCCTTGCTTAAAATCAATAAACCACAAAAGGCCCGCAGTTATCTTGAGAGTGTTCGCCTGAAAAGTCATCTCTCAGATATCGCCCTGCTCGGCATGGGCTGGAGCTATTCAATCGAAGAGGATTATGAGCAGGCTCTGGTGTACTGGCTTGAGCTGCAAAATCGCCCAAATAATAGCGCCTATCATTACGAAACCATGCTTGCCGTCCCATTCGCGCTGGGCCAGGCCGAAGCATACAATCAAGCCATTCAACAATATCAGGCTGCACAACAACAAATTGATGCCGATATCCAGGACATGGATGATGCCAAAAACAAAATTAACAGCGATCTGTTCCAAAAGTTGATCAGTGCCGCCCCTGGCGAAGAAGCTAGCTGGTTAGCAAATTGGCTGAGCTCGTCTGATTCTCCAGAAAACCGCTTTCTGCCCTTGCTACTGGACAACCCGGAATTTCAAGCCGCGCTCAAAGAATACCGTTCTTTACTTCAGCTAAGCGGTCATCTTCAGGCGCTTGAAATCGAAACAAATCAGCTGGAAGAGCAGTACAAATCGGTGGCATCAGACGGTGAGACTGCCAAACTTCACGTGCGCATACAAACGGTCTCACAACGAATCCAACAAGGCCTTGAACTACAGCTAGGCATACTTAAGCAACAAGCCTTTAAAACGCTCAGCCGTTATCAGGCCCAATTAAAGGACTATTCCAAGCAAATCAAGTTTGGCATTGCACAAGCCATTGAAGGCGGAACTTTTGAAGCAGAGGAAGGACTCTGATGCAACAACGTAGTTTATTAGCTCTCCTCTTAGTCACCCTGATTTCTTCCGGCTGTAATACAACTGGCACAGACACCTTAGGGAGTCTAAAAGGCAAATCGGTGAAGATCGAAAAAAACGCCCCTGTTGAAGCCGATGTGTCGGATGCTATCAAAAATTACGAGGAGCTTATTCAAAACAGTGGCGATGCAGCTCTGAATGAAAAAGCCTTACGCCGTCTGGGTGACCTCGAAATGCAGCGTATTGACAGACTCTATGAAAATAATGAAGGCGACCTGGTTAACAGCGCCAGCTATAACAAAGCCATCGATGCCTATCAAAAACTGCTAACCCGTTACCCCAAATACCATGACCGTGAAACCGTCATATATCAATTGGCGCGCGCTTATGAACACAGTGGCCGGATTGAAAAAGCCATTAAAGCTCTAAAGATTTTTGCCCGCGATTACCCGGCTTCCAACCACATCGATGAGGTGAGTTTCAGACTGGGCGAACTGCTGTTTTTAGAATCCCGCTACGACGAAGCTGAAATAGCCTATGCCAATATCATCGGCCAGGGCCGCATCAATAATCGCTATTATGAACAGGCATTATTTAAATACGCGTGGTCAATCTACAAACAGGATCGCTGCCTGGATTCACTTGATCCATTCTTCTCCGTACTCGACTTGAAACTTAACCGCAACGTCACGCCGGCAGAACTACTTGAGATGGATTACATCTCGCTCACGGACACTGAGCTTGTCAACGACAGTTTTAGGGCCATCAATCTTTGTGTTGGCATGCAGTCCAGCCCTAAAGCGCTAAACACATATCTGAAAGGTAAACCAACTCGCGTTTATGAGTTCATCGCTTATCAAAAACTGGCCGACATGTATCTAAAGCAGGAACGGGTGACTGATGCTGCCGAAGCCTACAGCTTATATTTTAAACGCAGCGAGTGGCATCCTTACGGGGTCATTTATCATGATAAAACGATCGAGATATATACCACACTAAAATCAAAAGAAGAGATCATTCAGGAGAAAAAAGAGTTTGTCCGCCGCTATGAGGTATTGAGTGATCATCTGGATAAAACACTACATAACGACTACCAGCGCTATCTAATAAAAAGCGATGCCGCAAGCCAGGAGATTGTACTTGCGCAACTTAAAGTACACCTGCTTGATGTTGCTCAATATCATCACGCCAAGGCACAACAAACAGATAATCTGCTTGATTTCCAGGAAGCCGCCACTTGGTATCGCCTCTATTTAAAGAACTTTCCACAAGGCGAAGACGCACCACATATCAACTTCCTGTTGGCAGAAGCCCTGTTCGAAGATAAGCTCTATGATGAAGCAGCGCGTGAATTTGAACGTTCAGCCTACGAATATGGCAAGCACCCTGAGGCCGCTGAAGCCGGGTATGCCGCGCTGGTGGCCTACACCGAGCAGGACAAGATGCTCACTGGTCCGGACAAACAAGCGTGGCATCAATCAGCACTACAAAGCGCACTCACATTTACCAAAGTTTTCTCCAAAGATCCTCGCGCACCCTCAGTACTAGCGAAAGCCGCACATGAGCTCTATGAAGGACGTAATTACAATGATGCCGTGCTAGCAGCCGAAACCATTCTTAATCGCTATCCTGATAGTGACGAGGAAATCCGACGCACTGCCTTGATCGTTCTCGCCAACACCCAATTTGAATTATCGAACTTCGAAATTGCTGAATTGTTCTATACGGAACTCAGAGTCCTGATCCCAGCAAATGACCCGTTACAGTCAGAAATTGAAGAACGTCTCGCCGCCAGTATCTACAAACAAGCTGAGCACTTCCGTGCTCAAGGCGCTATTACCAGCGCCATCGATGAATTCAAGCGCCTAATCGACACAGCACCTAATTCAACAATTCGTCCGGTTACTGAATTTGATATAGCAACCTCTTACATCATTATCGATCAATGGAAAGAAGCGGCAGAATATCTAGAGGCATTTAAAAAGAACCACCCCGACCATGCACTGGTCAATGATGCCGAAGAGAAACTGGCGGTCGCATATATGCGTCTCGAGGATCCCCTCAGAGCCGCCGAAGCATTACGAGACATTGTCGAAAATGCCGGTTCACCTGAAGCCAAACGAGATGCCTTGTGGCAAGCGGCACAGTTGTATGAAAAGGCTGGCAACAAACTTAAAGCCGCGACAACCTATAACGCCTATGCCGAGATGTTTCCCAGCCCGCTTGAACCCTCTATCGAAGCCCTCTACAAAGCGGGCCTGATGCATAAAGCAACTGGACGGGATTTCTACTACGTCGTCCAGCTCGAGAAAATTTATGAAGCCGACCAAAATGGCGGCAACGAGCGCACCAACCGTACGCGCTACCTGGCGGCGCAGGCCGCATTTGTCATGGCTGAACCACATTATGAGCGTTATGCAAATGTGCAGCTGGTGGAACCCATCCGCAAAAACATGCAGCTTAAAAACCAGCTAATGAAACAGGCACTGACAGCCTACAACAAGGCAGCGGAGCTTGGTGTGGCCGAATACACCACTGCAGCCACCTACCGAATTGCCGATATGTATGCTGACTTCAGCCGCAAACTGATGGATTCAGACCGCCCGACCAATCTCGATGATGAAGAAATGGAACAATACGAGATTATGCTGGAAGAGCAGGCCTTTCCGTTTGAGGAACAGGCGATCGAATTGCATCAAACCAATCTGGTGCGCATGACAGACAACGGCCTGTATGATGAATGGATCCAGAACAGCATTTCTGCCCTGGCAGATTTAATGCCAGCACGTTATTCGAGGAATGAGACCCATGGTTTTGCAGCCACGTCAGCTAATTAAATCCTTTGGCATTGCCTGCCTGACCGCCACGCTTTACGCCTGTGGCGCCAGCGCCCCTGTACAGCAAAGCAGCACCGCCGCGGTATCAGCGGCTACCAGCACCAGCACCAGTGTAAAAACGGTACCACAGAGCAATAAATCAGACCTTGATCCAGACATCGTTAATGAATTTAACCATGGCATTAAAGCCTTGGTGGACCGGGATTACGACAAGGCCGAAGAGATTTTCTATAACATGACCCGGGCGAATCCCGACCTATCTGGGCCCTATGCCAATCTTGGCGTCGTACTTAAAGCTAAAAAAGATTACCAAAATGCCGAAATAGCATTCAGACGCGCGCTGGAGCTCAACCCGGAAAACGCTGAGATATATAATCATCTGGGCTTGATGTATCGCGAAAACGGCCGATTTAATAATGCGTTGGAGATTTACAGACAAGGTCTAGTGGTTGCGCCCGAAAATACTAACTTGCTGCGCAACACCGGAATTTTGCTTGAGCTGTATCTCAACACACCCCAGGCAGCGTTGCAGTATTATCAACGCTATCTAATGAAAAAACCCGAAGACAAGCAGGTACAAATATGGATTGCAGACCTAAATATAAGACTTGGCCTCTAAATACTTCCGCGTCATGCGCGGCGGTCATTTGCCTAAGCCTTATTTCAGGTTCCGCTGCAGCTGAAACGGAATTGAAATCAGATGGCATGACAGTCTATGGCCAAAGTGAACTGCCCAAGGTGCTTTATATCGTACCCTGGAAACGCAGACAGGCCGGTGAAATTGACATGCCAACCAGCAAGAGTCTGGCCAGCGATGTATTGGAGCCAATTGACCCGGAAATTTTTCGCCGTCAAATTCGCTACCATGAACTGATTTTGCAAAGTCAACATGACAAATAATATCGACCATGAGTTATACTGCTGGGCTTTACGGCATACCACTAATATTTTCAACGCAACTAAATCATCTCAAGTGAGTGGTCTAAGGAGACAATGATGGACGGCTTTTCCACAATCGTGCGCTTTTTTCAGGAAGGCGGAGTCTTTATGTACTTTATCCTGATGCTATTTGCGGTCGGCTTTGCCATCGCAATCGAGCGCTTTATCTACCTCTCGGCAGCTAAAAACAAAAGCCGTAAAATGTGGGACAACGTTGTACCACTGATTCAATCCGGTAATTTCGATCAGGCCAGCGAGATGGTGGCAATATCGAAGGCCTCGATTGCCCATATGCTGGCGTATGGCCTTGCCCGCATTAAAGAGCGCGTCCAACATCGTGAAGAAATAGAAACAGCGATGGAGGAAGGCTTAATGGAAGTTATTCCCCGTCTCGAAAAGCGCACTCACTATTTAGCTACACTGGCAAACATTGCCACCCTGATGGGACTGCTCGGCACCATCATCGGTCTGATCCAGGCCTTTACCGCGGTGGCCAGTGCTGACCCCTCACAAAAGGCCGATTTGCTCTCATCCAGTATTTCGGTAGCGATGAACACGACTGCATTTGGATTGATGGCAGCGATCCCGCTTTTGCTGATGCACGCCTTTCTCACCACCAAAACAACCGAGCTGGTCGACAGCTTTGAAATGGCGGCGGTGAAATTTCTCAACCTAATCACTAAAGGCAGCAGCGCGGGTTAAACAACATGGCTTCTCGTTTTCGTCGTCCGCACCGCCCCCCGGCGGACCTGGACATTACTGCCTTCATGAATCTGATGGTCATCCTGGTACCGTTCCTGTTGATCACTGCGGTGTTCAATCAGGTCAACATCCTGGAGATGAACCTGCCAGAGCAGAAGGACGCACAAAAACAGACTGACGAAAAACCTCCAGAGTTTCAGCTGGAAATTATCCTGCGCCAGGACAAACTTCAGGTCGGCGACAAACCAGGTCGCATTCTCAAAACCTTCCCAATGAAAGGGGAAGGCTATGACCTGGCAGGTCTGTCCGATCTATTAAAAGAACTCAAGGCCCGCTTCCCGGATGAATCCGCCGCCACGCTGCTGCTCGAACCAGAAGTCCCTTACGACAACCTGATTCAGATCATGGATACGGTGCGCCTATTCGAAACAAAGGAAGAAAATAAAACCATCCAGGTAGAACTTTTTCCTGATGTTGCCTTGGGTGACGCACCTGCACTGAAAGGAAAGCAGTAAGCATGAAGATGTCGCGCAGAGCAAAGCGCATGCAGCGCCATCACAAACGCGCCAAAAGTGGCGCCGCCATCAATCTCGTCTCATTGATGGACATATTCACTATTCTAGTGTTCTTCCTGCTGGTGAACTCTTCGGATGTGCAAAATGTACCCAGCACCAAAGAGATCAAATTACCTGAATCAACTGCTGAACAGCGCCCCAAAGAAACGCTATTTATCATCGTCAGTGAAACAGACATGCTGGTACAGGGACGCCCGGTCGCATCTGTAAAAGAGGTGCTGGACAGCACTGACAACATCATTGCACCACTGCAGAAAGAGCTGGAATACCAGGCCAGCCGCAGCAACACCCCGGCGGAAGAAGAGGCACGGCGTGAAATCACCATTCTGGGTGACAAACGTATTCCCTATCGATTATTGAAAAAAATCATGATTACTTGCAACAGTGTTAACTACAACAACATCTCGCTTGCAGTATCCAAAAAAGGTGGGCCGCAGGGTTAGTTAAGTGAAAGCAGTATTACCGTCAAACTTTACCCTGCCCTGGTCAGCATCACTTGCTGATGAAAGACGTTTTCGTCGTATCGTTGCCATCGCGGTCATTGTGGCAATGTTAATTAGCATTATCATTCCCTTGATTACACTACCGAAGCAAGACCGTGTCGAAGCGGAGAAAATTCCACCACGCTTAGCCAAGATGTTGCTGGAGAAGAAAAAAGTAGAGCCTCCCAAGGTAGAAGCGCCCAAACCTGTCGAACCTGAGAAACCCAAGGTCGAAGAAAAGAAACCCGAGCCAGAGCCCAAGCCCGAACCTAAACCGGAGAAGAAACCCGAGCCCAAGCCTGAACCCAAACCTGTGGTCAAGCCAAAACGGAGCGAAGCAGAGATCCGCAAAAAGGCTGCCAGCGCCGGTGTACTGGCCATGGCTGACATGCTGGCCGACCTGCGTGAGTCTCAGCCGGTAGAAGCGGTCAAACAGACCAAATCGCTGCAAACTGAAGGCACCTCTGAGCGCGCCATGGCTCGCTCGGTACTGACAGCCAAGGCCTCTAAAAGCAGCGGTGGTATCGATACTTCTCAATTTAGCCGCAGCGCCAGTGATAATGAATTGAGTGGTCGTGAAGCTACGACCGTTACCAGTGATATCGCGGCAGTAGAAGTCGCAACCGGCCCGACAACACAATCACGTGGCCGTTCCGAAGATGAAATCAAGCGGGTGATGCAGGCCAATTACAACCCGATCTATTCGATTTACCAACGCGCAGCGCGCAAAAATCCACTGCTGCTAGGCAAGGTGCTGTTCAAGATCGTGATAGAGCCCGATGGTTCAGTGTCTAGCTGTACCGTGATCGATTCCGAGTTAAATGATCCCGCACTGGAACGCAAACTGTCCTTGCGCATCAAGCGCATCAACTTCGGTGCCAAGGATGTGGAAACCACCACAATCGATTTCCCGATTGCATTTCTACCGGGTGGCTAAGCAATCAAATAATTCAGACATTCCCATCGATATCAATGCCTTGCTCATCACCCCAAGCAAAATCCCTGTTCTAATCACATCGTAATATCAGACCCAAATACTCTAAAGCAAGTACGTCTTGCGGTCGCTACGCTTTCCAGTACTCCAAACTAATTTTAGAGAATGACCTTCCTCAATCAAGAAGGAACGAATAACAATATGGAATCTCTGTTCAAACCCGCTACTCACTTGCTGGATCGCTTTCGATACCCAGTCAAGTTCGGCAGCATCTTCGTCCTGATATTTATTCCTCTAGTCACGCTAAGCTTTCTACTGATCTCAAGCATCAATGATGAGATCCACTTATTTGAACACGAACGCGAAGGCCTAAGCTATATCAAGGTAGTCAGGCCGTTAGTAGAAAACATGCCGCAACATCGCGGCATGACAAATGCTTATCTGAATGGTGACTCGAGTTTTCATGCCAAGATTATGGGCAAGCGGGATGAGATTGACGCCTTACTGAAAGAGCTAGGCGATGTCGACCAGCAACACAAGGAATCATTGGACACAGGCAGTGCACTTGCAGATATTAGATCGCAATGGCAAGCAATCAAAAACAATTCCATGCAGATGTCAGCACCAGACAGTTTTGCTGCCCACTCACAATTGATTGCCGATGTTCTTGCCCTGATTGCGCATGTTGCTGACAGCTCGGAAATCACACTGGACCCTAAACTCGATACCTATTATCTGGGAGAGACTCTGGTTAACAAACTACCCACGCTGGTTGAGTCCATGGGTCAAAGCCGCGGCCTGGGTTCAGGTATTGCAACAAAACAGAGTATCGATAAAGACCAGGCGATACGCCTGTCTGTGTTGGCCGACCGGCTAGAATCAAATAATTCAATTCTAGCCAAAGACCTGAAAGCCGCGATGGAATACAACCCAGACCTGGCTAAACATTTGTCTCAAGCCATTAAAAGCAACACCGACAGTATTCACAAGTTTGAAAAGATGTTGAAACACGATCTGCTCGACACACAAAACATTACCGTTTCAGGCTCAACTGTATTTAATGCTGGCACTGAGGCTATAAAACACGCCTTTGAATTATTCGATAAAGTGTTACCAGTTTTTGATGAAATCCTTGCTCAACGGATTGGGGATGACGTAAGGACTGAATTCATTACCATTAGCATTGTGGTCGTTGTTTTGCTAATTGTTGCCTATTTATTCACTGGACTCTATTTTTCGGTGAATCACGGTGTTCAAGAGATAGGAACTGCAGCGAAAGCCATGGCCAAAGGTGATTTGACTGCCCGCGCAGCACTCGCCAGTCAGGATGAGATGCAGCAGATAGCATCCGACTTTAATGACATGGTGGATCACATGGAAAAACTGATTAGGACGGTGATCGGTTCTGCAAATCAACTGGCAACGGCGGCAGAACAGGTCTCTTCTGTTTCCCAGGAAACCGCTAACAATATCGACCAGCAAAGCCGTGAAACCGATCAGGTGGCAACCGCGATGAACGAGATGTCCGCCACGGTAACCGAAGTGGCAAACAATGCCGAAAACGCAGCCAACGCTGCACAGGCCGCCAATGATGAAGCACAAAACGGACTGTCAGTTGTACAGCAAGCCAGCCAAACCATCGATCAATTAGCCGGTGAGGTAGACAATGCCGCCTCGGTAATCCAGGAGCTACAACAAGACAGTGACAATATCGGCACTATTCTTGATGTAATAAAAGACATTGCCGATCAAACCAATCTGCTCGCACTCAATGCCGCCATCGAGGCGGCTCGTGCCGGTGAGCAAGGCCGTGGGTTCGCAGTAGTTGCAGATGAAGTACGCACCCTGGCGGCGCGCACACAGAAGTCAACTTCTGAAATTGAAGCAATGATCAGCAAACTACAATCCGGCTCTGGCAATGCAGTCAACACCATGACCCAGGGGGCTCATACTGCGCAAAACAGCGTAGAACATGCCAAGCAAGCCGCAACTGCGCTTGAGGCAATCACTGACGCCGTGGCAACCATCAATGAAATGAATACCATGATCGCCAGCGCAGCAGAACAACAAAGTGCTACTGCAGAAGAGATGAACAAAAACATCATCAACATCCACTCACTAGCTGAAAGCAATGCCTCTGGTGCAGCGCAAAGCACCTCCGCCAGTGCAGAATTGGCCAAGCTTGCCGCTCAGTTACAACATCTGGTGGGACAATTCAAAATCAGCGCTTAAACCAATTGCGGGTGGCATAAGCCACCCGCATCAATTTACACTTAAGGGCAGATCTCTTTACAACAATACCCGCTCAATACCACCTTGTTTGGCACGATCGACAAAACGTTTTTGCCAGCCATCACCCAGGACTCTATTAGCCAGTTCAGTGACGATATAAGTTGTCTCAAGCGCTGTGTCATCAGCGTAACGTGACAAGCCCTGCTGACAGGCCGGACAAGCGGTTAACAATTTGACGTTGCCGTTTTTGGCTTTCACTTCACCCGTCAGTGCTTCAATACCCTTGTGCAATTCTTCTTGTTTACGGTAGCGTACTTGAGTTGAGATATCGGGCCGCGACACAGCCAAGGTACCTGCTTCACCGCAGCAACGGTTCGACAATTCCACGTCCTGCCCCATCAAACCCGAGGCAACCTTGATTGGATTGTGCGTTTTCATCGGTGTATGGCAGGGATCATGATAAAGGTACTGTGTGCCCTCTACACCGTCGAGATGCACACCCTGTTCCAACAGATACTCATGGATATCCAACAAACGGCAGCCAGGAAAAATCTTTTCAAACTGATACTTCAACAACTGATCCATACAGGTGCCACAAGAGACGATCACTGTCTTGATATCAAGATAGTTGAGTGTGTTGGCGACACGATGGAACAGCACACGGTTGTCGGTTGTAATCTTATGCCCCTTGGCCCGATCACCCGCCGATGTTTGCGGATAACCACAACATAGATAACCGGGCGGCAATACAGTTTGCGCCCCTGTCTCATACAACATCGCCATTGTTGCCAGCCCGACCTCGCTAAACAGGCGTTCCGAGCCGCAACCAGGAAAGTAAAACACTGCATCAGTCTCTTCCGTAACCTTGGCTGGGTCACGCAGAATCGGCACTACCTTCTCATCTTCAACGCCAAGCATGGCACGCATGGTTTTTGATGGCAGGCCTGCAGGCATGGGCTTTTTAACAAAATTGATAATCTGCTCTTTAACTTCCATCTTACCCGTGGTGGCCGCAGGACGTTTTTTATCACCTAACCAACGCATCTGCTTGGCAAGCTTGTACGCAATGCGTTGACCTCGATATCCCCACTTGATCATGCCGGTACGCATCGCCTTGATGGTCGATGGGTCGGTCACATTCAGAAACGCCATGGCCGCCTTGGTACCAAGACTGCTGCGACGCTGGGCGCGATCTTTGAGAATGGTACGCATGCGAATGGTAACGTCACCAAAATCGATATTCACCGGGCAAGGCGGCTCGCACTTATGACATACCGTGCAGTGGTCAGCCACATCATTCATCTCATCAAAATGGCGCACAGAAATTCCACGGCGGGTTTGCTCTTCATACAAGAAGGCCTCGATGATCAAACCTGTTGCCAGTATTTTGTTGCGCGGTGAATAGAGCAGATTGGCGCGCGGCACATGGGTACTACATTCCGGTTTACATTTGCCACAACGCAGGCAATGTTTAATTTCATCGTTGAGTGCACCGAGCTCACTCTCTTCCAGTATCAAAGCCTCTTGCTCGACCAAACGCAGTGACGGTGTATAGGCATTCTCCAAGCCGGAATCAGGCATTAACTTGCCACGATTGAAATTACCGTTTGGATCAACCAGCGATTTGTAATCAACAAAGCGGTCGATATCATCCTTATTCATGTACTGGATCTTGGTCAGTCCAATACCATGCTCACCCGAGATCACACCACCCAGCGCTGTCGCCAACTCCATTACCCGATCTACAATCTCATCCGCCTGCTGCATCATGAAGTAGTCGTTGGAATTAACTGGAATATTGGTGTGCACATTGCCATCTCCGGCATGCATGTGCGTGGCAACAAACAAACGACTGGAACGCTTGTCTTTGTGGATATCATCCAGGCGTGCACGCACGGCATCCAGTTCACGGCCATAGAATATTTCTTTTAATGGCCGTTCAATTTCTGCGCGATATGAAATACGCAGGTCGCGGCGCAATAACAGATTCAACAAGGTATCGCCCGGCTGCACCAATTCGCGCGCTGCTTCGTCGAGCATGTCACTGTTATCAAGCGCAGCATCATCAAGCGAGTTAATAATTTGCTGCCAACGCGACTCTACCTGACTCAGGTGCTCAAGCGCCGCATTACGTTTTGCCATAAAAATATCTTCGGCTTCAACACTCTCTTCATAGTCATCCACTTGGCGCCGCTCGGCAATATCACTGTTTAGAAATTCTTTTACTGCCTCAATCATGCGCAATTTATTTTGCGTGGAGTATTCAATATTGATACGCTCAATGCCTTCGTTATATTCATTAAGACGTTCGAGTGGAATAACCACATCTTCATTGATTTTAAAAGCGTTGGTATGAGCAGCAATGGCGGCGGTCCGACTACGATCAGACCAAAAGTGCCGCCTTGCCTCGGGGCTAACAGCGACAAACCCTTCCGCCCCCCGGCCATTAGCCATACGCACCACCACCGAGGCAGCATCGGCAACGGCATCTTCGTTGTCGCCTGCCACATCAATCAACAACACCATTTTCGGGCGATCACGCCTTGGCGCCTTGGTGCTGTAACTCACAGCACGCACATAACGCTCATCCAGGTGTTCAAGGCCAGACAACATCACCTCGGGATTGGCATCGAGATAATCCTTGGTCTCGACAATCGCCGGCACCGCAAGTCGCAAATCGCTACCAAAAAATTCCAAACAGACAGTGCGGGTAAACTTGGGCTCACGATGCAGAATGAACACACCGGACGTGATCAGTCCATCACACCCCTCCTTCTGCACACCAGGCAGGCCGCCCAAAAATTTGTCGGTCACATCTTTGCCCAGGCCCTGTTTACGAAAGGCGCTGCCGGGCATGACGATCATCTCCGGCTCACCCACCGGCGTTTCACCATCGGACAAGTAGCGTGTAACCCGGAATTGCACCTCTTCCTGATCATGAATCTTGCCAAGGTTGTGGTTGATACGTTCCACCTCCAGCCACTGGGCCTCAGGCATCACCATGCGCCATGACACCAGATTGTCGATGGTGGTCCCCCACAACACTGCCTTCTTACCACCGGCATTCATGGCAATATTGCCACCAATGGTGCAGGCATCCTGTGACGTGGGATCGACGGCAAACACATAACCATTGGCCATGGCCAGATCAGACACCCGCCGCGTTACCACGCCCGCTTCTGCTCTAGCCGTTGCTACCGGATGTTCGACCCCCTCAAGCTGGCGCATCTCGACCCCGGTCAGGCCTTCCAGTTTCTCGGTGTTTATGACAGCAGTCTCGGCATGCAACGGAATGGCCCCCCCGGTATAACCGGTACCACCACCACGCGGGATGATGGTCAGTCCCAGTTCAATACAGGCCTGTACCACCAGTGCCACCTCGGCCTCGGTATCAGGGTTAATCACCACAAACGGATATTCAACACGCCAGTCAGTAGCGTCGGTAACATGGGACACCCGCGCCAGGCCATCAAATTGGATATTGTCCTTGCGGGTAATCTTGTTCAGACGTCTGAATGCCCTACTGCGCAACTCACCCTGTTGCGGCAACCAGCCTTCAAACTCGGCCACTGCCTTGCGTGCTCTTTCAACCAGCGCCAGGGCCAGCTCGTTGCCTTCGGCCCGCAACACAATCTGGTCGAGTCGATGATGCAGTGCATGGCTCAATGAGCGCCAACGCTTGGGGTTCTCGATCAGGTCATCCTGGATAAACGGATTGCGGGCAATCACCCACATATCCCCCAGCACTTCGAATAACATGCGTGCAGATCGGCCGGTACGGCGCGACCCACGCAGTTCATTCAGCACATCCCACATCTCCTCGCCCAGATAGCGAATAACGATTTCACGATCTGAAAAAGAAGTGTAATTGTAGGGAATTTCGCGCAACCTGCGGCGAGACTCTAATATCATGATTAATTCGGCCGATAGAAATAGTGA
>CALZIO010000046.1 GCA_945787785.1 uncultured Chromatiaceae bacterium | reverse complement strand
CAAGTCTCAAGCGCTGCTCAGTAGTGATATCGATGTAAAATTGGGCGAGGCTGCCGTCATTGTTGGTTTGGCTGTGACAATGTAACCAACGTTGACTGTCACCTTGCTGCAACAGAATGTTTTCCGGCGGGGACGTGAGTACGCTGCGCAGCTCTTTTGGCAGGTCGGCGGTTGACTTTCCAGTGAGCTGATCACCCGGCACATCCAGAAACTGCTCCAGGGTTTGGTTATGCCAGAGGATGCTGCCGTTTTTATCCATCAGAATGATGCCAACAGGTGCTTTTTGTAAGGTGTTTTGTATATCTGTGAGGCTGATTTGGTCCATTTCTTTGCGGCTCTCCATAATTAATCAATTTAGGTATAACCCATAACTGCGCATTATGCCAAGGTATGGGCTGGCTGATTAGTTTGGCAGTCTGCTTGATGTCTGTTTAACTATCTGTAATTTAAAATAAATATCAAGATGTCGTGTGCTTGGTTGATTTGGATAAGTCAAAGCTTGGATTTGCCGGATAAACCGATTTTCAAGCTTGGTATTCAGTCAATTTTTCAAGTTACATATTGCGCCTGCCGATAAGAATTATGTCTGGGGTACGGTATGCTAAAAGCAAAATCCAAGCAAAAATCAAAAAAGAAAGTTGAGTTTACTGATGTCGACGCAGTCAAAAAGCGTTTCCTGTTATTGAACCGGGAACGACTTCGCCGCGGCGAGGAATGCATGCGCCCCAATCAGCGCGATTTTCTCGATTTTTTACCGCTGTTATTTCATATCAACCACCCAAGTCTGCCCGGTTATGTATCAAAAAATTCACCCTGCGGAATTTGCGACTATGCGCCCTCAAAGCGGGCAATGACCGCAGCGAAAAAATATATTCATCGCTTTGAATACAAAAATCGTGCCTTACCACGTTATGACATTCTTTCCATGTTTTTGATGGGCAGTAGTGGCACGGTAGCCTACTCAAAAAAAAGTGATTTTGATATCTGGCTGTGTCATCAGCATGATGTCAGCCCTGAACGTCTGAGTGAATTGCAAATGAAGGCTACTGCCATCGAGCAGTGGGCGGATGATCAGGGGCTTGAGGTTCACTTTTTTCTAATGGATGCGGAAGACTTCAAGCAAGGTAAGATTGTTGATCTTTCTTCGGAAAGCAGTGGCACCGCGCAATACTATCTTTTGTTGGAAGAATTTTATCGCACCAGTCTGTTGTTGGCTGGCAGGTTTCCGATCTGGTGGCTTGTGCCAGTTGAGGAAGAGGAAAACTATGACGACTATGTCAAAAACCTCTACAAAACCCGCTTAGTACTGGAAGCAGAATGCATTGATTTTGGTGGTATCCCTACCGTTCCCGCAGAGGAATTTTTTGGTGCAGCTGTGTGGCAGTTATTTAAAGGCATTGATTCACCCTACAAGTCGGTGTTGAAGCTCTTGTTGATGGAGGTCTATGCCTCTGAATATCCAAATATTGAGCTGTTGTGCATGCGTTTTAAAAAAGCAATTTTTGAAGGTGTTAATGATTTGGATAAGCTGGATCCATATCTAATGCTTTACAAAAAACTAGAGGAATACTTGCTCGGGCGTGAAGAGGGTGTACGGTTAGATCTGGTGCGGCGTTGTTTTTATTTCAAGGTCAACCAAAAGCTGAGCCTATCGGATCGCTCTCAGTATGACTGGCGTCGCGATCTGCTCCGTTCGATGACAAATGCTTGGGAATGGGAAAAGTCTTACTTGGCGATGATGGATAATCGTTCTAGCTGGAAGATTAAGCAGGTCTTGAATGAACGTGGTGTCCTGGTGAAAGAGTTGACCTATACCTATCAATTTCTTTCTTCTTTCGCTCGCAGTCATGCACAGTTGGCAGCGATTAATCAACAAGACTTGAATGCGTTAGGCCGTAAGCTATATGCAGCATTTGAGCGCAAGACAGGAAAAGTTGAGATTGTAAACCGTGGGATATCTCAGGATGTTTTTGAAAATGTATTGACTCTTTATCAAATACGTCAAAGAGGATCAGAAGGTGGTTGGGCATTGCTGTCTGAGAATGATGAATCAGACAGCAATGATCCCTCGTCAATGGTTGCTCTGAAACGAAGTCGGCATGTTATTGAGTTGATTGCCTGGGGTTATTTTAATGGCTTATTGCAAGGTTCAACTCTCATTAAGGTAATTGAGCATGCCAGTAGTCTTGATTCGAGAGAGGTGGAGCAGTTCGTTAGAGAGCTGGAAAAAACAATACCGACAAATAAAGTGCTCGAGACATCGATTGAGGATTTGGGGCGGGCCGTTAAAGTGCTTCAGTCTGTGATTGTGATCAATCTTGGTCATGATCCATTAGAGGAGTTGCGCCGTTCAGGCGGTCACCTGGCAAGTAACCGTACTGACGCCTTTAGCTATGGTGGTATGTATGAATGCCTGATCAGTAGTGTTGATCAAGTAATATTGACCAGCTGGAAAGAAGTGATTACCGCTCACTATACAGATGCAAGTGGCATGCTCGACTGTTTCAGTAGTTATTTTCGTATGATGCCTCCATCAAAGGGGACAGAGCCACCGAAGCCTACCATATTGTGTTACACCCAAAATCATTCGATTACAATCCGGCAGCGCATTGAAAAATTTATTGATGATCTAATTGAGTGTTTCTACGGTTCAAAAGATAAATTGAATAATCGATATATCTTTAGTGTAAAGCGTGATTACTATGTGCTTTACCTTGAAGATGATGTGTTGCGCTATGAGCGATTTGCTGATTTCGATGATTTGCTGAGCTATTTAAGCAAGGGTCGTCAAGGTTTCGGGCGCGTGATAATGGATCAGGATGTGATCTCGGATAATTTGTTGCCACTGGTGTTTAAATTTAACAAGCCTGGAGTGGTGCAGGTTTTTTATAAACGAGAAGGAAATAAAACAGATATTTATGTAGTGGATGAGAATGGTTCGCTGTTTTGTCAGAGGCAAGAAGTTATTAGCGAGGAGTGTTTGTTAGGCCACCTCAATCGTTTTTTTGATTCTGTACTGCAGCGCCAGCTGTTCCAAATCGTAGGGCATGGTGAAGAGAGTTCTGATGCTATTCAAGTCGAATACTATTGTGTTTTGCGTGATCGGCAGGGGCAGTTCCAGGTTGGTCGTAAAGCTTTGCCTGAGCATAATAAAAAGAGTTATTTCAGCATCCAGGTGATTGCTTCGCGTGATGAGAAGGCAGGTTCGGTATTTACTATTTACGGCGATGATAATGAGTTTTCCTCGCTCGAGTACGGTAATAACCTGTTTGATGAAGTTGCAGCCTATATTTTATCCAGACGAAAGAGTAAACAGTATTATCCTGTCTATATCACAGATGTTGATTTGGCTCCGGAGATGTTCGCCAACTATCCGGCTGGTCACGTTCCAGTCGTTGAGTTTCTTAATTATAAGAAAAACATTGAAGTTAAATTGAACGAGGCTTTGGAGCGCTTGGGTCGTATTCGCCCTTTAACTCGCCGCTAGTGTTTCGATCTTAATCCTGTTCGTGAGCTTATAGTGTCGCCGCCTTATTTCTGGGATAATGGCGCTTTTCCTACTACCTAGAGATTTAAGTGATGAAATCACTGCGTTTACTCTTTATTGTTGGATGTATGTCTATGCTTGTGGCGTGCGGGCAGAAAGGGGATCTTTATTTTCCGGACAATAAAACAGATACTTCTAATTTAATGCTGGAAAGGGCTTTATGGGTGAGTTATGGACTATTTTGACTACCGTAATGGCCGCTTGTATGGCGAGGATGTTGAGCTGGCAAGTCTGGCAGGTAAATATGGCACCCCCTGTTATGTCTATTCACGCGCTACCATAGAACGGCATTGGCGTGCGTTTGATAATGCCTTGTCAGGTCAGCAGCATTTGGTTTGTTATGCTGTGAAGGCGAATTCCAATCTCGCTGTGCTGAATCTGATGGTCAGGTTGGACAGTGGTTTTGACATTGTTTCGGTTGGCGAGCTTGAGCGTGTATTAAAAGCGGGTGGTGATCCGGCCAAAGTGGTTTTTTCAGGTGTGGCGAAGCGTGACGATGAGATGCGCCGTGCTCTGGAGGTTGGCATTAAGTGTTTTAATGTTGAGTCGATCGCCGAACTGCAACGTTTAAATCAGGTTGCTGGTCAGGTGGGCGTTCGGGCGCCGGTATCGATTCGGGTGAACCCGGATGTGGATGCCATGACCCATCCCTATATTTCTACCGGTCTGAAAGAAAACAAGTTTGGCATTGAGATTGAGCGGGCGCTTGAGGTTTATCAGCAAGCCGTGTCAATGACGCATTTGGATGTGGAGGGAGTGGACTGTCACATTGGTTCACAATTAACTCAAGTAGAGCCATTTGTTGATGCGCTCGACCGGGTGCTGCTGCTAATTAACGAGTTGCAGGAACATGGCATCAAAATTAAACACCTCGATGTGGGGGGTGGGCTTGGGATTCGTTACCACGATGAGACGCCTCCGGAGCCGGCGGCTTATGCAGAAGCGATTAAGGCGCGACTGAATAATGCTGATATTGAATTATTGATCGAGCCGGGGCGGGCGATTGTTGGCAATGCCGGCGTATTGATCACTAAGGTCGAATACATCAAGCAGACCGGTCACAAGAACTTCGCCATTGTCGATGCTGCGATGAATGATCTGTTACGTCCATCGTTGTATTCCGCCTGGCAGGAAATTGTGCCACTGCAAATGCGTGATGATATTGATGCTGCTGAATACGATATTGTTGGACCAGTCTGTGAAACTGGGGATTTTCTAGGTAAGGAGCGTCATCTGGCACTTGATACAGGGGATTTATTGGCTGTCAGAAGCGCGGGTGCATATGGTTTTACAATGAGTTCGAATTACAATTCGCGCCCCCGTCCCCCTGAATTAATGATTGATGGTGCCAAGGTGCATGTGGTACGTCGTCGTGAAACGATTGATGAATTATTCCAACAGGAAGCACTGTTGCCGGAGGGCTAATGCAGCGTGTCCCCGAAGCAGAGTTGATGGAAGAGCTTGAACAGGCGCGAGCCTATGCCGAAGCCGACTTTAATGAAGCCAATACCTTGTTTGTAGATAGCTTTGTACAAAGCTTTGGTAAGGGACTAAAAGGAAGGGGCTTGGATCTTGGTTGCGGCCCTGCTGATATTGTGTGCAGCTTGGCCAAGATCAATCCTGAAATGAAATTTGATGCAGTGGATGGTTCAGAGGTGATGCTGGACTGGGCCAGGCGCAATATTTCTCGCCAAGCATTGGCTGACAGAATCTATGTATTGAATTGCTATCTGCCTTGTCATGACCTGCCGGTGGATCGGTATAGCGTTATTACCAGTAATAGTTTGTTGCATCATATGCGTGAGCCGCGTGACTTTTGGCAAATGATTGTTGATTATAGTGAGCCTGGTACCAAGGTGGTGGTGATGGATTTGCTGCGCCCTGCGGATACAGATGTTGCTTCTTTTCTGGTTGGTCAATATACGGCTGATGCGCCTGATATCTTACGCAGTGACTTTTATAATTCGCTACTGGCTGCCTATCGGCCCGATGAGATTGACGCTCAGTTGGCTGAGGCTGGTTTAAGCATTTTGCAAGTGCAGGATGTGTCAGACCGGCACTGGCTTGTTTCTGGTCAGATTGGCTGATTATTCCAAAGATAGTCTCAATGGAGTTTCTTTCCAGGCATTGCCATCACCTAGCTGATATTCGGCTCCCTCACCCCAGCAATACACTGTTCGATTACCAAGATCATCTTCGCGGATGCCACAACCGTGATTTTTGCCCATGGCGAGAGTTTGCCAGTCATTAAAAAATGCGGCTGATTCAGGTATGTGGGAAGTGCCTTCATCATCTGAAGCAACGTTAGATGTCAGCTGTGAGTTGTTGTTGTCACCCCAGCAGAAAAGCCGCTTGGTATTAATGACTGCGCAGGCAGAATTTTGACCTGTCTCATAATCAAGCCAAATCGTGTTTTCATCAAGAACGACTTTTGGTGTGTTGGTTGTCAAGTCGCCTCCTGTGCCAACCTGGCCAAGGCTGTCGTCGCCCCAGCAGAATAGTAATTCTTCAGATTTGATGGTGTTGTTCAAACCGCAAGTGTATTTATTGCCTGCTTTGATACTTAGCCAGCCGTCGTTGCTTGGTGTAATGACAAGTGCGTTTGGGGGAGTAACAGTTATTTGCTTGGGTGTCGCAATGTTAGTGGTGGTTGCATCGCCTAGTTGAGACGCATCATTTAGCCCCCAGCACCATAAGGTATGAATGTTGCTGCCATCAATCTTAATCGCGCAGGTGTGTCCGTTGCCTACAGTTACATCCAGCCATTTTTGACCCGGTAGGACTTGAGTTGGGTTAGGGTTTTTGCTGGTGGCTGGGTTTTGAGCGAGTTGGCCGTAGGTGTTATCACCCCAGCACCAAAGTTCATCAGTAAATTTTATGCCGCAGGTGTGACTGGCGCTTGTGACGACCTTGATCCAGTCATCGCTGCCTTGATCGATGTTGGCTTGCAGAGTCCAGTTGGCAGAGCCGTTGGTATAATTCGCAGTGGCAAGCTGGCCATGTTCGTTTTTACCCCAGCAGTAGAGTACATCGGCATCGGTGATAGCGCAGCTGTAATGATGGCCGGTCGAAACATATTTCCAGTACTCTAGGGAACCATCTGGGCCTTTAATCTGCACTGGTAATGATTTATTGGCAGTTGAGCCAATGCCAAGTTGGCCATAACCGTTGCCCCCGCCGCACCAGAGTGTTTTGAGTGTTGGTGAATTGAGTTCGGTCTTGAGGCCGCAGGTGTGTAGTTCACCGCTGTCTATCATGTCCCAAGTTTCTGAGTCATCAAACAGGGTTGGTTTTGATGTGTCTAAGATGATGCCATTCGCTAATTGGCCATATTCATTGATGCCCCAGCAGTAACCAATGTAATCAGAGTCCACGGCGCAGGTGTGTTGATTTCCCGTAGAAACTGAAATCCAGTCATTGTCATGATCAATTTTTGCGGGTGTAACCAAGTGGCTGGTGGTGCCCACACCTAGCTGCCCGACTGAGTTTTTACCCCAGCACCAGAGTGTCTGAATTTTTTCTATACCATCCGGATCCTCTGGGTCAGGTTCCACCTTGATGGCGCAGGTATGGCCATTGCCCGCAGAGACGCTAAGCCATTTGCTACCAGGCTCGACTTGAGTGGGTGTGCTAACAAACTGATTTAAAGGGTCTGCATCAATGGTTATCGGACTGATAGCCAGCTGGCCTTGACTTGCATCCCCCCAGCACCATAATGATTGATCCTGTTTAATCGCGCAGGCATGACTGTCGCCAGCACTTATCGCTTTCCAAGGCGTAGCACTTGCGACTTCTGTTTGTAAAGCCTCTTTAGGGGTGTTTGTGCCTAAGCCGAGTTGTCCAAGATTGTTTTGTCCCCAACAGTAGAGTCGTTGATCGCTGTCACTTATGATGCGAATCCCGCAACTGAATTGATTGCCTAAACTTATACTTGTCCAGGAAGTTTCGGTGCCAATTTGTTTGGTTATGTTGCTTTCGGTGGTGCCGCCATCACCCAGCTGAGATTGGTCATTATTCCCCCAGCACCACAAAGTACCATCATCCTTCACGGCGCAGCTATGATTGGTTCCGGCACTAATGGTTTCCCAGCTGGCGTACAATATTTTTGTTGGCTCGAATCCTGAGGTCAAAGAGCCAATCCCTAATTGGCCGGAGTCATTTTTACCCCAGCACCAGAGAGTTGGTGTGACGTTATTGTTAACATCTAATTCTTTCTTTGTGGCGCAGGTGTGATTGCCACTGACAGAAACATTAACCCATTTAGTACCGGCTTCAACCTGCCTGGGGACAGTGCTTGGTTCTGTAACGATGGTGGGATCATGTCCGATCTGGCCATCACTGTTACTACCCCAGCACCATAGCGTTTCGTCTGAGCTCCTGATGGCGCAAGCATGGGTGTTGCCTGTTGATATAGCTTGCCAGCCAAAATTAACGTCAACAGCAGATGGTTGGGTGTTATCGCTTGAGTCATGGCCCAGCATGAAGTTGGCATTGTTGCCCCAACACCAGAGTGTCAGGTTATCATTCTTCTTAAAACCGCAGCTGTATTCATTGGCAACGCTAATAGTGTCCCAGGTATCTTCACCAACCTTTATAGGTACGATGCTGGCGATGGTAGTCCCATTACCAAGTTGACCAAAGGAGTTGTCGCCCCAACACCAGAGTGTGTCGTCAGTCTTAATGGCGCAGGCATGTGTGTCGCTGGTTGCAAGCGTGTCTTTAGTTTGATGCGCCAACCAGTCTTCAGCGGTGTCGACCTGAGATGGGGTGGTGTGGCCAAGCGAGGTTTGTCCCAGTGGTGAGCTACTACTGCCCCAACACCACAAGGTACTATCATCCTTGATACCGCAACTGTAGTTATTCCCCAGGCTTATACTGAGCCATAATTGTGAACTTGCGATCTGTTTGGGCGTAGTGCCCTCTGCTGTCCCTCCATCTCCTAATTGAGATTGGGAGTTATCGCCCCAACACCAGAGTGTGCCGTCAGTCTTTATGGCGCAGGCATGAGTGTCACTGGTGGCGATCTTGAGCCAGTCTGTGGTCACTTCTACTTCGGATGCTTTGGTTTTGTCTCTGGTGTTGTCAGTTGAAGGATAGCCTTGCTGTGAATTGTCGTTGTTACCCCAGCACCATAATGAAAAATCACCTTGATTGATCGCGCAACTGTGGCCGGCGCCTGTCGCTATTGATGACCATACTGAGTCAGTACTGATGTTAACGGGGATGTTTTGAGATAAGTTGTTTTCATCGCCATTGCCAATCTCGCCTGAGGCGTTATTTCCCCAACAGTAGAGGGTGCCATCATTGGTGATGCCGCAGGTGTGTTGATCACCAGCGGTAACCTGAACCCAGTCATCACTACTGGTCTGCCTGAAAGTGCTAGAATTGCTTTTTGTGACATCGCCAAGTTGGCCTTGATTGTTTTGCCCCCAACACCACAGGCTGCCGTCGTTATTTTTGATGGCGCAGTTGTGGTTTCCACCCGCGCTGACCATTTTTAAGCCGGTCGTGGGGCTGGTATCCAGCGTCGGCGGGGTTTGCACAACATCAGGATTAGTGTCGGTATCAGTCTCCGTAACATCTTTTCTGACAGGTGGATTGGTGGTGCTGCTATTTATGCATCCACCTAGAGCGCTGACCAAGCACAACAGGATCAGAAGTCGGGCAAAGGTTCTTGATGAAATAGGTGGGAGAAATGCTGCTGACATGCTATGTGCTACTCAATTCTAACCGATTGTTTTTACTTGATTATAAGGCAAAGCCATTCTGCCGCCATGCCTCAAATAAGGCGATGGCTACGGTGTTAGACAAATTTAAACTGCGACTGTTCGCCTTCATTGGCATGCGGAGCACCTGCTTTTCTGGTAATTGCTGCAAAAAATCAGCTGGCAGGCCACGTGTTTCGGGACCAAACAGCAGCGTGTCAGCAGGGCCAAATTCAGGCTCAGCATAACAGCGTTTACCTCGTGTTGAGAATGCATACAGGTTATCGGCCTTTGGCCCGTGCTGATTGAGGAATTCTTCCAGGCTGGGATATTCATGCAGCGCGGCAAACTCATGGTAGTCGAGTCCGGCGCGGCGCAGTTTTTTATCGTTGAGTTCAAAGCCCAAGGGGTGAATCAGGTGCAGTTGTGAGCCTGTGTTGGCACAAAGACGAATAATGTTGCCGGTATTGGGTGGGATTTCCGGTTGATAGAGGGCAATGTGAAACATCGATTTAGCCACGCCAATTGAATTAGAAACAGCCCTTTCCCGGTAACTGGGAAGGGCTGTAGAGTCTACATGGCGTTGCTTTGCTTTCCAAGCTGTGTGGCTAAACTTCTGCCTCCATGCCGAGTTCTTTTATCTTGCGTGTCAGGGTGTTGCGGCCCCAGCCCAACAGTTTGGCAGCGTCCTGGCGCCGGCCACCAGAGTGCGTCAGGGCCGATTTGATGACAATGCGTTCAAAGGCTGGCATTGCACTATCGAGCAGGCTGGTCGAACCGCTGGCCAGGTACTGATCACTCCAGCGCTTCAGGGCTGATTCCCAGTCATTCGAAGTCGATTCAACGCCCTGCGGTGTTTTTAGTTCTGGCGGCAGGTCCTCCATATACACTTCGCGCCCGGAGGCCATTACCGTAAGCCAACGGCAGATGTTTTCCAGTTGTCTGACATTGCCAGGCCAGTCGAGACGGCTCATGTACTCTTCAACCTCGGGGCGTAGCAGCTTGGTCTCAACATTCAGTTCTTCGGCGGCGGCAGAGAGAAAAAATTTCAACAATAGAGGAATATCTTCACTGCGTTCACGCAGGGCGGGAATATGGATGCGAATCACATTCAGGCGGTGGAACAGATCTTCGCGAAACAGGCCTTTCTCGACATGTTCTTCCAGATTCTGGTGGGTAGCGGCGATGATGCGTACATCGACCTTGATCGGGGTGTGGCCGCCGACACGGTAGAACTCACCATCGGCCAGCACGCGCAGCAGGCGGGTTTGCAACTCGGCCGGCATGTCGCCAATTTCATCCAGAAACAGGGTGCCACCATCAGCCTGTTCAAAGCGGCCGCGGCGGCTGCTCTGGGCACCGGTAAAGGCGCCACGCTCATGCCCAAACAGTTCAGACTCGAGCAGATCACGCGGAATGGCGGCGGTATTCAGGGCGATGAACGGCTTGTCGGCCCGTGGGCTATGCTTGTGCAGGGCGTGGGCCACCAGCTCTTTACCCGTGCCCGACTCGCCATTGATCAGGACGGTGATGTTGGAACGCGATAAACGGCCAATGGCGCGAAACACCTCCTGCATGGCAGGCGCTTCACCAATAATTTCGGGCATCTCGTCGCTTTGTTCCTGGCTCTGGGCCTGGATCGCTTGCCGGCGGTGGTCAATGGCTCGCTTGACCAGATCGACTGCCTCATCCACATCGAAGGGCTTGGGCATGTATTCAAAGGCGCCGCCTTGATAGGCAGATACAGCGCTGTCGAGATCGGAGTGGGCGGTCATGATAATCACCGGCAGGTCAGGATATTCAGCGTGAATCTGACCAAGTAGCTCGAGGCCGTCTGTGCCCGGCATCCGGATGTCTGAGACGATGGCGTCCGGCTGCTCTTTGCGCAAATAATCTGTGATATTCAGGCCGTTCTCAAAACTCGTCACTTCCATGTCGGCTTTTTGTAACGCCTTTTCCAGCACCCAACGGATTGACCGGTCGTCATCGATCACCCAGATGTGGGTCTTAGCATTCATCATGCGTTCTCCAGCGGTATTATTATCGTGAAAGTCGTCTCGCCTGGTCGACTGCTGCATTCGATTAGTCCTCCGTGTTGATTAATCAGCGCCTGTGCAATAGGTAGGCCGAGGCCTGTTCCGTCGGCACGGCCAGTGACCATGGGGTAAAAAATTTTGTCCAGCATTTCGGGGTCGATCCCCGGACCATCATCGATTACCTCGATACAGGCGGCCAGCTTATGGCGTTTGTGCCCCAAGGTGATCTGGCGGTGGATGCGTGAACGTAAGGTGATGGTGCCCTTATCCTTGAGTGACTGGGCAGCATTGCGGGTGAGGTTGAGAACTGCCTGGATAAGCTGATCCGGATCGGCATAAATATCGGGCACGCTGGGATCGTAGTCGCGCATAATCTCGATATCCTCCGGGATCTCTGTTTTGACCAGCTGCCGTACACGTTCCAGTAATTCGTGGATATTGGTGTCTTTTTTTTGCGGCAGGGTGTTGGGCCCCAGCATACGGTTCATCAGGTTTTGCAGGCGGTCGGCCTCCTGAATGATAATGCCGGTGTATTCCTTTAATTCCTCATTTTCGAGTTCTGCTTCCAGCAATTGTGCCGCACCCCTTAAGCCACCAAGCGGATTCTTGATTTCATGGGCCAGGCCGCGAATTACATCACGCGTGGCGCTGTGCTGGGCCAGCAGATGCTCTTCACGCGCGATACGCATTTGGCGATCCACCTGGGCAAGTTCGACCAGAAGTTTGGCGTTGCCGGCATCATTTGTGAGGGGCGTCACTGTGCAGTCTGCCGTGATGTTGCGATTGTTTGGCAGTGAAAAGACCAGCTCGCGCTCTGTGAAAGGGTGGTTGCTCTTTAAGGCTAATTCAGCGTTACTGATGAATTTGTCCGAGTTGGCGAATAATACATGCAGGTCGCTGCCTTCAATCCGGTGCATGCTCAAGGCAAACAACATCTCCCCCGCCGGATTTACATAGGTCAGGTGCAGTTGTTGGTCAAATACCAGCATCGCTGTATTGGCATTTTCCAATATGCGCTTAAATAGGGCGCACTGTTCGATTGGATCTTTAGTCATGTGATTGTTTTAGCAAAGTCCAAGCCAGAATATGTTTGGTATACCTGTATTTGTTTCTCATATTAGTAAAAACAATAGGTTATGAGAGTGCTGACTTGTTTGGGTGTCTGGCTAAATGGCATTTCAGCCTTATGAATACTGCGCTTGCTCAGATTATATGCCGAAATGATAAAGTCTGCACAATAATGGTGCGAAGCTGTGGCACAAAAAAAGCCCCCGCTGGGCGGGGGCTTTGATTGCAGAGCTAAATCCTTAGATTTAGAGGCTGTAGTACATGTCAAACTCAACGGGGTGAGTCGTCATGCGCAAGCTAGTGACTTCACCCATCTTCAGATCGATGTAGCCATCCAGCATGTCGTCAGTGAATACACCGCCGGCGGTTAGGAAGGCACGATCCTTGTTCAGCTCATCCAAAGCTTCCTCCAGAGAAGAACAAACAGTTGGGATGTCGCTCAGCTCTTCTGGTGGCAGATCATACAAGTTCTTATCCATGGCATCGCCAGGGTGGATCTTGTTCTGAATACCGTCCAGGCCGGCCATCATCAGTGCAGAGAAAGCCAGATATGGATTGGCGGTTGGGTCAGGGAAGCGAACTTCAACGCGACGACCACGTGGGTTGGCCACGAAAGGAATACGGATAGAAGCAGAACGGTTACGGGCAGAGTAGGCTAGCAGTACAGGTGCTTCAAAACCAGGAACCAGACGCTTGTAAGAGTTGGTAGAAGCGTTAGTCAAAGCGTTCAAGGCTTTGGCATGTTTGATAACACCGCCGATGTAGTACAGCGCAGTTTCAGATAGGCCACCATATTCGTTACCAGCAAACAGGTTAGTACCGTCTTTAGCCAAAGACATGTGCACATGCATGCCAGAACCGTTGTCACCAACGATTGGCTTAGGCATGAAAGTAGATGTTTTGCCATACGCGTGAGCAACGTTATGGACAACATATTTCAGAATTTGGTTGTCATCGGCGCGCTTGGTCAGCGTGTTGAACTTGGTGCCGATTTCACATTGGCCGGCAGTCGCAACCTCGTGGTGATGTACTTCAACTTCAACGCCCATCTCTTCTAAAGCCAAGCACATGGCAGAACGCATGTCGTGCAGGCTATCAACAGGAGGAACTGGGAAATAACCGCCTTTAACCGAAGGACGGTGCCCCATGTTGCCGCCTTCGAAGACTTTTTCAGAGTTCCAATCGGCTTCTTCTGAATCGATCTTGACGAAGCAGCCTGTCATATCTGCGCCCCAGCGAACGTCGTCGAGGACAAAAAATTCAGGCTCAGGGCCAAAGAAGGCGGTGTCGGCGATGCCGGTAGAGGCCAGGTAGGCTTCGGCGCGCTTGGCAACAGAGCGTGGGTCACGTTCGTAACCCTGCATGGTGTTAGGCTCAAGGATGTCGCAACGAACTATCAAGGTGGTTTCATCTGCGAAAGGATCGATTACAGCAGTGCTAGCATCAGGCATCATCACCATGTCAGAGGCTTCAATACCCTTCCAGCCTGAGATGGATGAACCGTCGAACATACGGCCGTCGGTGAAATCATCTTCAGAAACGGTGTGTGCGGGGAAAGATATATGTTGCTCTTTGCCGCGAGTATCGGTGAAACGGTAATCAACGAATTTTACGTCTTTGTCTTTAATGGTGTTTAGCACATCTGCTGACATTGCTTTTTCTCCCTTGGATAATTCGTAGTTATTTAAAGATCACTAGTCTGACCGCTTAATCGAGTGCGGTCCCCTGAATTCTCAGTCACTGGCCATAAAGCACAAAACATGCCATGTGAATGGGCTAAACAATTCAAACACTAACAAGAATTTGTTTGTTCCTGATTGATGCAGAATGTTCTAAGTTGGTGCTTGCTTGGTAGTTTGGCACCAACATGGTGCGTAAATGTATTTATTCGCCGATGGTCAGGGTGATGACAATCAGGTTCCCATCTTCTTTGGTTTCGCTGCTGGCCACGGTGTGGCCATTGATGCGGCACCAGGCGGGAATATCATTAATCGCTCCAGGGTCGGTGCACAGTACCTCCAATATATCGCCAGGCGCAAGTTTTTTTGCCTGGTTCTGGGTGCGTATTACCGGTATCGGGCAGAGCTGGCCTGTTACGTCGAGAGTGTGTTTGCTCATATGTACCATTCCTGTGGAAAATCATCGCTACTGAGTGGCGCGACGCTATAGGGGGTTTCTGCGCCGTCGGGCGTGACAAAATGCACTACGACTTCCGCTGCATTTCTACCCTTGCCGAAGCGTGCGGTAATGCGTGCCGCCAGCTCGATGTCATCCTGGTTAAGTTCTCCGTCAGCCAGGACCAGCGGGCCAGGATGACTTTTGCAATAGAGATAAGGGAAGCGTTTTTTATAACCTTCCATGAAGCGGTTCTCCCCCTCTTCGCGGCCGATAATCAGTTTGAAGTTTGGGCGCGGGCGAATGTGGCGGCCGACCTTGAGCAGCATCACGTCATCAAATTCATAATCCTTGTGCCCTTGCACCTGCCACAGGTCGACCAGCTTTTTGGAGTAGCTTTCGTCGGTGAGAAAACAGCAGCCACCGGCCGGTTGAGCATAATCATCGAAGCCAAACTGTTTGGCTAAGGCCATTTGCGGTTTTCTGCTGCGGCCGCTGAAATCGTACAGCTTGTCGCGCTCGATCCAACCTTCTTGTTCCGGGATGGTGGCAGGCAGGTTTTTACCGCTTAACGGTCTTAACAATAATCCGCCTGCGCCCGATTCCCGTGCCACCACCGGCATAGTGTCCTTGCGTTGTGACATGGGACGCTGGCCCACCACTTCGCCGGTGATGATGAAGTCGAAATCATTCTCTTTGACCCATTCCAGGGCCTTTTGCACCATGAAGGTTTTGCAGTCAAGGCATGGATTCAGGTTGGCGCCATAGCCGTGTTTAGGATTGATCAAGACATCTTTGTATTCATCAATGACGTCGATGATGTGGAGCTTAATGCCTAGCTGCTCCGCGACCCACAAGGCATTATTGCGTTTCTGCTTTTTCTGATCCTGTTTACGAATGGCATGGGTGTGGCCTTCAACACAAAAGCCGGTAAAAAAGTTGATGCCTTCGACATGGATGCCCTGTTCCTGCATGACGCGAACGGCCAGCATGGAGTCGAGACCACCGGAGATGAGAGCTACGGCCTTGGCTTGTTTGGTCATGATGATTAAAAAAACTGTAGAACTAAAAAGGCCGCCAAATATATCACAATGGCGGCCCGAAGCGATGTTAAGGCGGCTTAGTGCCGGGTGTTCTTGTCTTGTTTAACGGGATGTCCGTGGCTGCTTGCACGGTTGATGCGCTCAAGCGCGTGTTGACTGCCGGTGTCTTCCCACAATTCAAAGGCATCGAGCAGTTCGAGTTGATGTGACTGCTTGTTTAATTCACGAATGGCATGCAGTACATCCATCATGGGGACAAAGTCCGATGCAAGCTGGCCATAGAAACCATGAATCTTGTCATGGAGTTGCTGGTATGCGCTGCGGCCGATATTGACGAAATAGCTGATTTTCACAAGGCGGCGTTTGGCTGAATGGGGAAATAGACCTGAAACCAGCAGGCACTTGTCGCCAACATCGCGCAATTGATCGTGTTGTTGCCGACCGCTTTGTTGTGCGCTCTCGAGAAATTCCAGTGCCATGACACTGTTGACCAGTTCCGGCCGCTGGGTAAAGCGCATCAGCGTGAATACTAAATAGCTTTCCAGTGTTTCATCCAATTGGCGATTGGCAATGTGTTCCGCATCGCTGACTAAAGACTGCCACTGGGCAGTGCTGTTGGGTTCTAAAACCAAGGTCGTCATATACTACCCCTCGTCCTTAAACACGCTTACATAGTATTAATATCGGTTGAGAGTCACAACTGTTTAAGATTTGTTGATTTTTCAATATATGAGTAATAGCTATTCAGATGATTAATATAGAGGCCGTAATGGTGTAGATAGGTTGATCTATTGGTTGAAAGGCGATGAATGTGGTCGTCCCGAATGTTTTCTCATGAGATAAGTATTGAAACTGGGCGTGTGAATGAAGTCAAAAGCTATCAGTAAAATCGCATTGTTTTGGCGTGTCACCGCCTTGGTGTTGAGTGTTCATTCGACTGTTGCTATGGCCGCGACTGAATTCGCAGTTTCAGCGCAGGCTGGCTATCGACAGGATAGTCTGGATTGGAATATTGCTGATGTGGATGGTAATCCCAACGTTCTATCTGAATTGACCTGGTCAGATTTGCGCATTTTTCAAGCCCAGCTCGATTTGGCGGTCACAATAAAGCAGCTAACACTTTTCGGTAAGCTGGGATATGGCGATATAGTGGATGGAAAAAATCAGGACTCTGATTACGATGCCAATAACCGCCAGTTGGAATTCTCACGTTCCAATAACCAGGCTGGTGGTGATGTCGCGGATGCCAGTTTGGGTATTGGTTATATTTTTAAGGCAGGCCGTACCGGCAGCTTTCATCGCTATATCATGCCCATGGCCGGTTATTCCATCCACCAGCAAAACTTAACCATGACAGACGGGTTTCAGACTATCCCGGCATTTGGTAGTTTCGATGGCCTGAATTCCAGTTATGACACTCAGTGGAATGGGCCTTGGATAGGGTTTTCGTTCTGGTCGACAGATACCGTGCGAGATTTAACCATCGCCATTGATTTCGCCTATCACCAGGCCGACTATCATGCCGAGGCAACCTGGAATCTAAGAACCACAGGCCCTCTCGCCCTTGCCCAGCCAAAAAGCTTTGAGCACTGGGCTAATGGCCAGGGCGTCAGCTTATCTTTCAAAAGCGATTATGGCCTGAGTAAACGTTGGGATTTTATTATGGGCCTGGATTATCGGTTATGGAAAACTGATCCCGGGCTTGACCGGGTTTATCCCGCTACAGGCGGAAGCCTGGAAACACGGTTAAATCAGGTGAACTGGCAGTCAGTGGCTCTCAATGTGGGCGTGCGGTGGACGTTAGGGCATTAAGCGTGACTGTAATTACATTCTCGCCCCAGCAACAGGTATAATCCCAGCCTTTTGTAGTTGAGCATTTCGAAGGGGTTACCATTGGTTGCCAATGAGCAGGGCAGTGCTGCTGCCGATTACGACATTTCCACCTTTCAGGGCTTGATTCTGGCTCTGCAAAGTTACTGGGCCGGGCATGGCTGTGTGGTGTTGCAGCCCTATGATATGGAAGTCGGGGCCGGTACCTTCCACACCGCTACTTTTCTGCGCTCCATTGGGCCCGAGCCATGGCGTGCCGCCTATGTGCAACCGTCACGCCGACCTACCGATGGCCGTTATGGTGAAAACCCCAATCGCCTACAACACTATTATCAGTTTCAGGTGGTGCTTAAACCTTCTCCGTTAGAGATTCAGGAACTTTATATCGGCTCGCTCAAACTGCTTGGCTTTGATCCTCTGGTGCATGACATCCGTTTTGTTGAAGACAACTGGGAATCTCCCACCCTCGGAGCCTGGGGATTGGGCTGGGAAGTCTGGCTCAATGGCATGGAGGTCACCCAGTTCACCTATTTCCAGCAGGTGGGTGGTCTGGATTGTAAACCAGTCACCGGTGAGATCACCTATGGTCTTGAGCGCCTGGCAATGTATATACAAGGGGTAGATAGCGTTTTTGATTTGATTTGGACCCACGGTCCGGATGGCGATATCACTTATGGCGATGTGTTCCATCAAAATGAAGTGGAGCAGTCTGCCTATAATTTCGAACATGCCGATACCGATGCCCTGTTCCAGTGGTTTGACGCCTGTGAGCGCGAAAGCAATAAGCTAATCGACGCCGGGTTGCCCTTGCCGGCGTATGAACAGATGGTCAAAGCTTCTCATACCTTTAATTTACTGGATGCGCGTCATGCTATTTCTGTCACTGAACGCGCCCGTTTTATTGGCCGGGTGCGCGCCTTGTCGCGCGCTGTGGCCGAAACTTATTATGCGCGCCGTGAAGCTTTGGGCTTTCCTATGTTGAAACAGGGATTGAAGCAGGGAGGGCAAGGCTAATGGACAGAAATGATTTTCTGGTTGAATTAGGCACCGAAGAATTGCCACCCAAGGCCTTGTCCCGCCTGTCTGAAGCATTTCGAGATGGTATTGTCGAAGGATTAAAAAACGCAGCGCTGAGCCATTCTGCCGTACATGCCTATGCCGCGCCACGTCGCTTGGCGGTAATGGTCGAGGCGCTGCAAAGCGCACAACCTGACAAGCAAACCGAACGCCGCGGTCCTGCAGTGCAAGCAGCGTTTGATGACAACGGCCTGCCAACCAAGGCGGCGGAAGGATTTGCGCGTTCTTGTGGGGTAGAGCAGGTTGAAGATCTGGAAACACTGGAAACCGACAAGGGCAGTTGGCTGGTCTATCGTGGTTATGAGAAAGGCAAGTCGGCGCAGGAGTTAATCCCCGCCATCGTGCAGCAATCGCTCGATAAACTGCCGATTCCAAAACGCATGCGCTGGGGTGATCTGGATGCCGAGTTTGTGCGTCCGGTGCATTGGCTGGTGTTGCTGTTTGGTGATGAGGTGATCGATGCCGAGATGATGGCAGTGAAGTCAGGTCGTGAGACGCGCGGCCATCGCTTTCATCATCCTGAAAAGATCAACATCGCTCAAGCATCCGAGTATGCGCCGCTGCTGGAAACAGAAGGGCGTGTCGTCGTTAACTTCGACGATCGGCGTGAGGCCATTCGTGGTCAGGTGCAAGAGGCGGCGGTCAAACTGGGTGGTAATGCTGTCATTGATGAGGGCTTGTTGGATGAAGTGACTAGCATGGTTGAATGGCCGGTGGCGGTAGCGGGTTCGTTTGAAGCCCGTTTTCTTGAGGTGCCGGCCGAGGCGTTGATCTCAGCCATGAAAGGTCATCAGAAGTATTTCCATGTCGTTGATCAACGCGCCAAGTTGATGCCTAATTTTATTACCGTGAGCAATATCGACAGTAAAGATATCAACGCTGTACGTGCTGGTAACGAACGCGTAATTCGCCCACGTCTATCTGATGCAGAATTTTTCTGGAATCAGGATCGTAAACACACACTTGAAGATAATCGTGAGGCGCTGAAAACGGTTGTGTTTCAGAAAGAGCTGGGTACCTTGTTTGATAAATCCGAGCGCATCGCCGGACTGGCTGGCGTAGTTGCTGAACAGTTGGGTGCAAACCGGGCTGAGGGTGAACGCGCGGGCCAGTTGGCCAAGTGTGATTTGATGTCAGCGATGGTGGGTGAATTCCCTGAGCTGCAAGGCATCATGGGGCGTTATTACGCCAAGCATGATGGAGAGCCTGCTACGGTGGCCGAGGCCATGGATGAACAATACATGCCTCGTTTTGCCGGTGACGAGCTGCCCAAAGGTGCTGTCGGCCAGGCAGTGGCGATCGCTGACAAGCTCGATACCCTGGTCGGTATTTTCGGGATCGGTCAGCCGCCAACGGGTAGCAAGGATCCATTTGCGTTACGGCGTGTGTCTCTGGGCGTGCTGCGTAGCATAATTGAACAACAGCTACCTCTCGATCTGACGGATTTGATTGATGAAAGCATTGCCCATTACAAGTCTGGTGGGCGTGAGTTTGATGCCAAGCTTGATGGTCAGGTTTTCGACTTTATGATGGAGCGCTTGCGTGTTTACTACACTGATTCAGGCATCGCGCCGGATGTCTTCGAGGCAGTATTGGCGGTGCGGCCAACACGTCCGTTTGATTTTGATCAACGGATTCGGGCGGTAAACAGTTTTCGCCAGTTGGCCGAATCTGAAAGCCTTGCCGCTGCAAACAAGCGCGCCTCAAATATCCTGCGTCAGGCTAAAGAAAAAGGTGAAGTCGTTGCTGATAAGGTTGATGATTCGCTATTGCAAGACGCAGAGGAAAAGAGCTTGGCCGAGCGTATCACTGCAGTGGCAGAAGTGGTCAAGCCAGCGTTAGTGCAGTTCAACTACACCAGCGCATTGCAACAGATGTCTGCCTTGCGTGAAGCTGTGGATGCTTTTTTTGATAAGGTGATGGTGATGGTTGAGGACGAACAAGTACGACTTAATCGTCTGGCATTATTAAATACACTGCGTCAGTTGTTCTTGCGGGTAGCTGATGTTTCGCAGTTACAAGGTAAATAAATGAAACTAATCATCCTCGATCGTGACGGTGTCATCAATGAAGACTCGGATGAATACATTAAGTCGGTTGATGAGTGGCAACCCATTCCTGGCAGTATTGAGGCGATATGTAAATTATCGCAACATGAGTATCGAGTCGTGGTGGCAACCAATCAATCAGGTATAGCGCGTGGCTTGTTTGATTTGGATGCCCTGACCCAGATGCACGAAAAGCTTCATCAATTGTTAAATAATGCTGGTGGCAAGGTTGAGGCGATTTTTTTCTGTCCCCATGGGCCGGATGATGGTTGTGACTGCCGCAAGCCAAAGCCGGGAATGTTGCGTGATATTAGTGATCGTTTGCGTGTTGATTTAAATGGCGTGCCTGTTGTCGGCGATTCCTTGCGTGATATGCAGGCAGCGGAAGCGGTTGGGGCGCGACCTATTTTGGTCCGCACCGGTAAGGGGGCGCGGACGCTGGAAAAATTGGGTAAAAATACTAACTATGAAACTTATGACGATCTATCGGCCTGCGTTGATGCATTGCTGATAGAAGACGAATAAGTGCATATGATGCAGAAAATCCGTTCAGCGATCTTTTTTGTCAGCATGGTGGTGTCGGCAATCATTTTCGCACCTCTGGCGCTACTATCATTTCCATTCTCGTTTGCTGCCCGCTATCGTTTTATCTCGCAATGGGCACGTTTTAATATTTGGTGGTTGAAAATAACCTGTAATCTTAGCTATGAGGTTGAGGGGCTTGAAAATTTGCCCAAAGACTCGGCTATCGTTTTTGCCAAACATGGTTCAACCTGGGAAACCTTTGCCTTGCAGTGTATCTTGCCACCGCAGACCTGGGTGCTAAAGCGTGAGTTATTGCGGGTACCATTTTTTGGTTGGGGTCTGGCATTGTTAAAGCCAGTGGCGATTGATCGTGCCTCTGGACGCAAGGCGCTGAAGCAATTGTTGGATCAAGGCAAAATCTGCCTTGATGAAGGACGCTGGTTGATTGTGTTTCCCGAAGGGACGCGCATGGAGCCGGGTAAAATGCGCCGCTTTGGCTTCGGTGGTGCCATGCTGGCTGAAAAAAGTGGTCATCCCGTGGTGCCAATCGCTCATAATGCCGGTTACTACTGGCCGCGGCACAGTATCCTTAAAAAACCTGGTGTCATTAATATTAAAATTGGTCCGCCGATAGAGAGTGCTTCACTCAAGGCGAGTGAAATTAATGAGCAGGCGGAGCGGTGGATCGCTGCTGCTATGACCGAGATCACCGGTCAGCCGGAAGAGATAGTCGAACGAAAAAAATAAACCGCGTTTGGATGCGGTTTCCCTGCTGCGCTACTTAGTTGTTATGCTGTCGCCCCAACCATAACAGTTTATGAGAGGCTTACATGGACGAGCTGATCAATAACCCCATCTATCAATCTGCGTTACTGCCATTTGTGGTCAGCCTGGTTATGGTGCTGTTACTCAGGCCTCATGGTTGGTATTGGGCGGGCCTTGCTGCGGTGCTTGGTTTTGCTGCTACGGGTTACGTATTAACTGGTTTTGAATTTTTCCCTTTGCGCAGTGATCGCAAAATACTCCTGCTTGGCAGTGGCGGAATTTTATTGGGGCTGGTATTAGATCTTTTACCCTGGCGCCGTATCGCACCTTGGTTATTGTTTTTGGCTGCGGTGAGTGCTGCGTTATGGCTGGTTTGGCCGCGGTTTCGGTATGTCGAAGGTCAGGAGTTTTGGGCGCTTGCTATTGCCGGTCCGGCTTATGTTGCCTGGTTGCTCGTTAGCAGTGAAAGTTTGCGTAACAAATCTGTCCAGGCGGATAGTGTGGTTTTTGCCTTGGCCCTGGGGACAGGCATATCTGCATTGTTGGGTGCGACTGCTTTATATGGTCAGTTGGCGTCGGCGATCGCTGCGGCGGTTGGTCCACGTTTGTTACTACAAGCCGTGGGAAAACCTGTGGCGGCAGGCTCGATTATGCTGGTGCCACTGGTGACAGTGTGTGCCAGTGTATTCCAATCCTTAAATGAGCCTGAAGGGAGTGATAGCAAGGTACTTAATGGTGGTGGTTAAGCGACCTGTTGATCCTGTTCATGGATAGTTTTAAAGAGTTGTTTCCGGGCCTC
>CALZIO010000045.1 GCA_945787785.1 uncultured Chromatiaceae bacterium | reverse complement strand
CCCGTTTGAGAATGAATACTTCTTTCGATGTTATTACCATCCACCAGGATAGCAACGGACTGACTTATGATGACATTTGGTTGGCGTGGCAAATTCATTTTGTATTATTATTTTTTGTGGACCAGCCCTCATTATAATGGGCTCATAAATATAGTACAGGCCACATACTAGCGTGATGCTTACTGAGATTAGATTTGAGATTGGTAAATGTGATGAGAAAAATATGCCACTCAATCCGTGTGGCATATATTTTGGAATACCATTACTTTTTAAATGAAGGTTTTACTACTGCCTCTTGCAGCAGATAAGGTGGACAGCGTCTAATTAGGTAATCTTCGTCTGATTCTATCTTTTCTGTTTCAATAATAACGTCGGCCTTGCTGTTAGATTTTTTAACCTTATTTGATACAAACATCGCGCTGGCAAAGCCAGAATAATTGTACGAGTCTTTCATGAGGCTAATTCCCTCCGCTTGATAAAAGCTAATGGGTAATTATTCAGGAAGCACTACATCGAGAATAGTATATAGAACAACCACAAGGTTAACTCAATATAGCAGCAAAATTAAATAAGAAAACCGGATAATTCTTGTCAATTTATGACTAAGGGCTTTTCAGCCCAAACCATCAATGAGTTAGATGATTAATTTGATGCAAGCTAAATCAGTTATGGCGCTTTTGGCGACGCCCAGCAGCGCTGTTCACGGCATTTTTATTATCTTGAAATCTATTTAGAAAAGAAGGCATTCCTTTTAAACCAGAACATTGATAATCAGATAACAAAGAAGCACTGATCAAGTCATCACCCATATCCAGTTCAGTTGTCAATACTTCATAAAGCAATTCAAACAAACGCTGCAGTGAAATCTTGTGTGTTTGATTTGTCACGCTATAGAGCCAATCACTTAGCAACATAAAACGTTTAAATGGATCATCAGCAAGGATTAACTGCTTGCTGTGCTTAAAGCGGCCCGAGTTAATAATCATATCCCAATAACGGGCAAAACGATTGAGCCGTTGCATCGTGCCAAAGTCAATCACATTGTTGCCAAGGATGTTATAGGGAGGGCCAGGATTAAATTGCATTGCAAATTTTTCTGCATGACGAATGATAGGTGAACCGCGCAAGCGTTTGAGTATGCCTACCTGTATCTCATGAGGGTCCAGCGCTACCAAACGATTAAAGCCCGCAGCAAAACTGATGATATCCTCACCCGGTAATCCCACAATTAAGTCTGAGTGAATATGCGCATCGGTCTCCGCCCTGATCCAACGCAAATTCTCCTCGGTTTTATTATCATCCTGTTTACGGCTGATCAGCTGTTGCGTTTCAGGATTAAAACTTTGCACACCGATCTCAAACTGAAGGCTATGCGGAGGAAATCGCGCTATGACTTGTTTCAAACGCTCGGGTAAGTGATCAGGGATTAATTCAAAATGAAGAAAAAGTTCTTCATCCATACGTTCAAGAAAAAATTCGAGAATGCGAATACTATTATCAATCTTCAGATTAAAGGTACGATCGACAAACTTGAAATGACGCACACCGCGCGTGTAAAGCTGATCCATCTGTTCAAGAAACAGGCCCAGATCAAATGGCCAAGCGGTTTTATCCAATGCTGAAAGACAAAACTCACACTTGAAAGGGCAGCCACGCGAGGCCTCCACATAGATAATGCGATGCGCCACGTCTTTATCATCATATAGATGGTAGGGAAGTTTTAATTCACCCAGGTTGACAGGCCGCTGGGGAATAAACTTATCAGCAGGCTTTTCGTCATTGATTAACTGCAGACACAAATCGCGAAATGAAAAATCTCCCGCCCCCGCAATCAAATAATCACTCAGGCGACAAATCTCTTGTTGCTGCTGTTCGTAACTGACTTCGGGCCCACCAACAACAACAATGGTTTCCGGACTGACTTGCTTAATAATGCTGACGGTTTTAGTGATCTCTTCGACATTCCAGATATAAACACCAAAGCCAATAATTTTCGCCTGATGACTCAGCAAGCGCTCGGCAATATCAATGGGCCGTTCATGGATCGTAAACTCAATGATTTCGCATTCATTTTCAAGCCCGCCTAAATTGGCCTTGAGATAACGCAGACCAAAGGCACTATGGATATAACGGGCATTCAGGGTGGTAAGGATGATTGAAGACATAATAGGTGCAGTTTACTAAATCGACGCCTGTTTGGCTGCTATTCCGGCATGCTAGTATTGCTGGCATTATAACTCACTATATCTATGCCCGAACTTCAATCACAACTTGATGCAATTGCTGAGCTGGCTGCTTCACTACGGCAGGCCGCTCTTGCCACCCGGCACCGGCGTGGCGTGATACTCAGCGGCAGCCTTGATTGGTGCTTTTCTGCCGCAGAAAGGATATCCAGCCAAACTAATCCAGAAGAAAGCTTATGGGTTTCCCACCAGGCACCCGAGGATGCCAATACGCTTGATCACAATGCCGTATTAAAACGACTTGGCAGCGAAACTGAGCTGTTGATTTATGACGCCCATGGCGGCTTTGATGCAGACGCCTTTGGCGCTGCAGCTGGATTAATTCGTGCTGGCGGACTGCTACTGTTGTTGACACCCCCATTAGATCAATGGCCAGCACAACACGACCCCCAGGCTGAACGATTTTTCAAAAGCGCTAACGGCCTCAGCCGTTTCATCACGCGCCTGATATCAATCGCCCAACGTGCCGAAGGCATAGTGCTTATTTCAGAGCACGCGGAGATACCGCAACTCGCGCAGCCAGGCCATCGGGAAACAATAATAATTAGCCCAAAAGGTCCATGCCGCACAAAAGATCAAGCACAGGCAGTGGATACGATCATTAAGGCGATCAGCCACCAACATGGTTATCCTGTCGTACTCATCTCCGATCGTGGCCGTGGCAAATCATCGGCACTTGGTATTGCTGCGGCACAACTGCTGCAATCAGAGCTGAAACGAATCATTGTCACCGGACCCAGGCTAAATTCTGTCGCACCGGTGTTTGAGCATGCCTATAAACTATTAAACACAGCACCTCAAACACGTGGCTTGATTGAGATGGCAGATGCGCGACTGGAATATATTGCCCCTGATGAACTGATCGCAACCAAACCTGAAGCTGACCTGGTGTTGGTAGATGAAGCCGCTGCCATACCCACGCCTATGCTGGCCGAACTGCTGACTAACTATCAGCGCATCGTGTTTGCCACCACTGTACATGGCTATGAAGGCACCGGGCGTGGATTCGCCTTGCGTTTTAACAAGGTGCTGGACCGGCAGACTCCTGGCTGGCAGAAGCTACGCCTGCAGCAACCGATACGCTGGGGCGAAAATGATCCCCTGGAACAGTTTATCTTTGATGCCTTGCTTCTCAATGCCACAATTGCAACAGAGGCCGATCTCAGTGGACTTGATCAATCCACTTGTCAGATTGAAAAAGTCACAGCTGAGCAACTCATACAAGATGAGCGCTTATTGTCACAGATATTTGGCTTACTGGTACTGGCCCATTACCGCACCCGCCCGAATGATTTACGCCAACTGCTCGACAGTGCCGGCTTGTCGCTACACATCATACGCCATCGGCAACATATCGTCGGGGTCGCTTTACTGATTGAAGAAGGCGGAATAGATGAAGCGCTGGGCAAACAGGTCTATCTTGGCCAACGACGCCTGCATGGTCATTTATTGCCACAATCTCTGGCGACACATGCCGGCATATTAGATGCACCACAGCGACACTACTTGCGCATCATGCGTATTGCCATCCATCCTGCGGTGCAAGGATGCGGATTGGGCAGCAAGTTGGTTCGCCATATCAGTGGACATACGGATACATCCCGCTTTGACTGCATCGGCACCAGCTTTGGAGTGACAACTGATCTGTTTCGATTCTGGCAGAACCTGAATTTTGTTCCCGCACGGCTCGGCATAACACGTGAACACAGCAGTGGTAGCTATTCACTGCTTATGCTGCATCCAGTCTCAGACACCGGACGACAACTGACAACTATGGCCTATTCCAGATTGCAAATGCAGTTACCTTATCTGCTAGCAGACTCATTGCCTGATTTCGATCAGAATCTCGCCGCGCTACTAATAGACAAGACGCATACGAACACAAAACAATTCACTGCGATTGATTGGCAGGACGTTATCAGCTTTGCCTATAGCACACGTGGATATGAATTTTGCATTGCTGCCGTTACCAAACTGGTAGACTTAGCCATGCGAGAAGAATCAGTCATAAATAAGCTCGATCCACAACAACAACAGCTGCTACAAATTCGAGTCGTGCAAAAACGATCCTGGGCAGAAGCCGTATCTCAAACCGGACTCAGCGGCCGTGGCGCTGCAATCGCGCGACTGCGTCAAACCATGCAACGATTAGCGCAACATTTCTGCCCGGATGAGATCAGGTCCACTATAAAGAATTCACTTGATCTCTGAATAGGACACCTCGACAACGAAATAGAGCTTGTCGCCCTTGGGCGTATGCACCGTAACTTCATCATCTCCACGCTTCTTCATCAAGGCCTTGGCCATTGGCGCATCCATACTGATATAACCTTTGCCTGCATTAAACTCATCCGGCCCGACAATGCGGTAAATGTATTCACTACCATCTTCGTCCTCGAGCCTCACCCAGGCGCCAAAAAAGATTGCACTCTGATCACTGGGCAGATCGCGCACCACTTTTAAATCTGGCAGACGCTTTTGTAAATAGCGAACTCGACGATCGATTTCACGCAGCTCTTTTTTACGATATATATACTCAGCATTTTCAGAGCGGTCGCCCTCGGCAGCGGCAGCAGCCAGCGCCTTGGTAACAAGGTGCCGCCGTTTCCATAGTGCATCTAATTCATCCTGAAGCACCTGATAACCATCAGCGCTGATATAGGGTGATGACTTTGGTTGTGGGGGGCGGTAACGGCCCATATATTCGACGTCCTGAATTATTAATCTGAAAATCCATCACATAAGTTATGTTAAGCTGGCGCGAGACTCAAGGCTGAACTAAGCCCGCCGATAGCCATACTATGCCTGAATTGACCATTACTATTCGCCAGCTGCTCTGCGGCGCATTCATATTGTTTGCCGCCAGCACGGCTGTTAGTGCACAGCTACTTGAACCGCTGAAAGTTTATGACGAGTGGGGTGGTGAATTTAGCCTGACTGATCATAACGGATTTCAACTTAGTCTGTCCGACTTCCAAGGCAAAATTGTGATCATCAACTTCGGCTACACCCATTGCCCGGACGTCTGTCCAACCACCTTGTTTACTCTGAAACGAACAGTAAAAGCATTGGCAGCAGACGCCGACAAGGTTCAAGTGCTCTTCATCACCTTAGACCCTGAACGCGATAGCGCCGAGCGATTGCAACGCTACATGGAACATTTCAGCCCCGGCTTCATCGCTCTGCGTGGCAGTGTCCAAGAAGTCAGCCAGGTTGCCTCACAGTTTGGTACTCGTTTTGAAAAAGAGGACTTTGATGAAGAAGGTAACTACAGCATTGCTCATACCGCAGTAGTTTATTTACTTGATCAAGCAGGCCGGATACGCGCCTTCTACAAAACCACCGCCCCAGCAAACCATATCGCTACCGATGTCAGGCGCTTGCTAATTGAAAATAAATAAGGCGCAGTCTTATTTTTTCCTCACTTTAAGGGTAAGCGGCCATGTAATGACCAGGCGATCATTTGGCTCACCCCACACGGCAGCCAATTCTTCTCGTAGGTTTGCGACAGGACGAATACCAATATCGCCAACACATCTTTTCACTCCAGACCAAGTGTTTATATAGCCAAGAATTTCTGCAAGATTCCAGTTCAGCGTCATCTCAAACATTGGCGCTTCAATTTTGTCGAATGGAAAATCTATTTCCCTGTAACCACTTTCTACCAACTACCTTTCTTCCGGCCAATATTTCTCCAGCACAACATCATGAAAATACTTAATGATCTCGTCTATATCGGGCGATATTTTTGCGAGACTGTATGACCACACCGCTAAAATCCCATTCGGCTTGAGCACGCGCTCCGCCTCCTGAAAAAAGGAATCAACATTAAACCAATGCAACGCCTGAGCCACCGTAATCACATCAATTGACCGCGCCTCAATCTCAGTGTTTTCAGCAGCTGAAACGCAATAGCTGATACCCCTTGTTCTTTTTGCATTGTTGATTTGCGACTGACTGGCATCGGTGGCGATGACTTCACAAAAATAGCTCGCCAGACCCCGTGCTGACTGCCCGGTCCCCGTGGCACAATCCCAGGCCCTTTCGTGTGCGGAAGCGATAGAAGACAAATATAAAAACAGCGCTTCAGGATACTCTGGACGATAATTGCTGTATGCCTTTGAATTATCCGAGAAGTAATCTTTAAACTTCATTATTGAAGCCCATGCTTTTCACAGTCCATTCAGATAATTAAGCATCATATTCATTTTACAAAATATTAATCGTTCTCAGCGATTTCATTTCAAACTATGGAAGTTATTCACACCCGCTCAAGCAATTCTCTTATTATTTTTAGGACTATTAATATCAGCGAATGAAATGGGCAATTTAGGCGAAATTTAGGTAGAATACCGCCCGCAATGATTTTACGTTGGGGGGAATATCATGAAGTTTTTATCAAGTTTTTTTGCAATTTTATTAACCAGCACCTGCCTAGTGGTGGCCGGGATGGATATGGCCGAAGCCAAGCGTTTTGGTGGCGGTCAGTCGTTTGGAGGCAAATTTAAGCAGAGTCAGGCTCTGAAAAAGAATTCTGCAGCAGGTCAGAAGGCCACACCAGCCCAGCAGAAGAATACTGAGCGCAAGCAACAACTGGCTCAAAAAGGTGGCTTTATGGGCATGCTGGGTGCCCTAGCGCTGGGGGGGCTACTGGGCGCATTGTTTTTCGGTGGCGCCTTCGAGGGCATCAATTTCATGGATATCGTGATTTTTGGGCTGATTATCTTTTTGTTGTACAAATTTATGTCCCGACGCACTCAACCTGCCACCGCCGGTGGCTACAGCCCAGTAGAGATGGGCAAGGATGAGAACTACCAACAACGCGAATCTAGTGCCCATTATGGATCCAGCCACTCACTTGAAGAAGGTCAGTCTGTTGATGATCTACGTGCAACTACACCCAAGCAATTCGACCAGGCGGCCTTTTTAGATGGCGCCAAGAACTGTTTCGCCCGCCTGCAACAGGCATGGGATGAGGGTGATCTAGCTGACATTCGCCAGTTCACTACCGATCATGTGTTTGGTGAAATTCAGGATCAATACCACGCCCGCGGCAGCCACAATACGACCGCGATTGTGTCACTCGACGCAGAGCTGCTCAGCGCTAATGACCTGGGCTCAAAGCAGGAAGCGATTGTATTGTTTAAAGCTGAGCTGAAGGAAGATGGTGAGCAACATTTGATTGAGGAAGTCTGGCACTTTATCCAATCCAACAATAGCCAGCAATCAACCTGGTTTCTGGATGGCATCCAGCAAATTGAAGGCTAAATCTTCCTAAGCTCCAAAACAAAAAAAGGGCGGTGTCATCACCGCCCTTTTTTTATACCTGACTGAAATTACTTCAGCATCAAATCCTTAATCTGGTAATTTGGAACACGGAATGTAACCGCACCACCAAAAGAGCGATTCTCAAATTCAAGGCTTGAATCACTTACCTCATGTAAGGTGGCATGCCGCGTCACTCCCCGCTTATTAGTAACAGCGACTGGGTAACCAATATAGTCTTTAGCTTCCGCTAGACTAATCATGGTGCCGGATGTCTTCTTGGCTGGCTGTTTGCTCTGCTGTGATGGTTGTTTAATCGGTGAATCAACATAGTGGGGCATGGGATATCCCATGGAACTGAGCTTGGCGGGCTCTTCTTCAACCTGCACACCGCCCCCATTCATCATGGCCATTTGCGCCTCCATCTCGGCAATCTTGGATTCAATTTCATCCATGTCTGTGGCTGCAGGAGCTACTTGGGGTGCATCCGTTGCCATGGCAAGTTGCAATGGACCGCCGTCAGGCTGCTCTTGCCAATCACCTTCGACAAACGATTGCTGCTCGCCACTGGCGACAGCCTCGATCTGACCAAACATCAGCTCGAACTGTTTGATATCTTCTTCAGTCAGGTTCGGATCAGCACGCATTTGCGCCAACATCTCTTCCTTACTGCCACCACCCAGGTCTTCCACACCTTGCATGGTACTCACCATAAACTGTGCAGCATCCTGCTCGGTCATTGTGCCGTTTTCAATTTTTTGCGCCATCTCAATGGCTTGCATACCGCCCAATTGAGTAAACAGATATACGAGCACAGCAAAGCTGACCGTATTGATTCCAACATAGACCAGGAAAGGCTTTTTAACCTCATGCCAATATTTAATACCGTAAAATAGGGTGACAAATGGCACCAGCAGCACCCCCAGCCCCCACAACACACTGCGCTTGAAACTGGAAACCAGCAAAAACCCGAACGCCACCAATCCAACGAGACTAAGAACCAATAAAACAATATTTAATGTATTCAGCATGTTAAACCCACAATTAATCTTCACCCATTGCTGTCGCTATCGAACTAGCGAAAAGCTCTTATAATCATCGGCTTCCGCCAGATGGGGCTTTAATGCGCTTAACAGAAATGTCGAACTGATCACATATGCTGAGTTGAGTTAAGGCTACTGCTGGCGGGATAGGTCAAACAATTGGACTTAAGTATTTACTCGGAATTGCGTTCAAATAATTTTTCTAATTCACGCCGTGCTTTTTCTTCAGGAGAGAGCTCATTTTCTTCTACCACCACATCACCAAACAAATCACCCAATTCACTCTTGGCTTGATTAAGCTTGGCCTCATAATTCGAAGGCTCGTCGTCACGGGAATCTGTTTGTCCGAACAAGGCGGCTAGCTCATCATGCGCCTGGTGCATCTTTGAACTGGCTTGGGTTTTATATGCATTGGCGCGCGGTTTAAAGTGGTGGCAATAATTGGCCTGCACTTTATTATTCACAATGTCGGCTGTTTCTTTGCGGCACTTGCTTCTGATGGCTGGATCATACGAGCGGCACATCATACAAACATGCAACTCTTCACGGCAGAGCGGGCAAAGATCGAAATGACCAATGGGAAGTGAGATACTTTTTAGCGACGCACCGCATTTCCAGCAGACTAATTGCGCAGCCATGGCTTAATCGTGCGACTGACCACCTGAATTGACGATGAAGCTGGCTGTTGCCAAATCCATAGTTGCTGTATGCTGGACAAACCAGGTTGACAAAACATCAAATAAATAATGTTTAAGCTGAGGTATATCATTCGTCTCACGCCAGCTCATCAACGCAGACTCCATCTCGACTAACACGCGCTCGTGTTCAGTCTTGTGTATCGGATAAGGAGGGAAGTTGTGGTTCTGCATTTCGTGTTCTTCACTAGCAAAATGCTCCTGACAATGAGCCAACAACTGCTCAAGCCCGGCGGTAATCTTATTTTTATCAGGAGATGCTTGATCGACCTCGGCCATTAGCCTGTTAGTTATTTCCGACGCTGCTTCATGATCCCGGTCCATGAAGTCAAGCCAAACCTTGGGCACGTGATGAAAGTCGTTCACTGTAGCCTCCTGTCAAACAACTGATTACTTTTTTATCCTAGTCCAAAATTCGTGAGGAGGGAAGCCTTGTATTGATGCGTGGTTTACAAAAAGCTCTTAAACGTGGATAAAAGCGTAGTGGAACTATTCATATCAGACTCAATCAATGCCTGTTTATCGGTACGCTTCAGCTTTTTAATTTCAGCTTCGCGCTGACTGGCGGATGAACGATCATGCCCTTGCTCCAGATAAACAAGTTTTTCAGGGCTGCGGCCGCGGAAATATTTTGCCCCTTGCTGTGTCGCATGTTGCTGCAGACGACGCTCCACATCATTGCTTATCCCTGTATAGAGTGAATTGTCACTACAGAGAATGATATAGACCGACCAGTTATTCACTGAACCTCAGCACCCGTTCACTGGTATTGGGATGTGTTGTAAGAAAGCCAGGCATATCGATCGGTGCATCCTTCTGGGCCTCAATGCGATTGAGGATATTGGCAAAATGCTGACGTTCGATTCCATATTGATCCATTAACGCCAATGCAAATTGATCCGCCTCACGCTCAAAGTCACGCGAATAACTTGTGCTGACCAGTAACAATGGCAAGGCTGCAGCCGTCTGTGAAAAGCTTGAAGTATCACCCGTGATACCAAACACCAACACAGCCAGCATTGAATCCTCAAACAGATGACGCAAACTATGGCGATGCACCACATGGCCGATTTCATGCGCCAACACCGCAAGCACTTCTTCACCATTTTCAGCCAACACAATCAGCTCATCTGTCACTACAATATCACCAGAGGGCAAGGCAAAGGCATTTGGCCCAACCCCTTTCCCCTTGCGAAACGCCAGATTAAAGCGATACTCATCGGCGTAAGCACTGCTTAACACATCAAACTCCTGCTGCAACCATTGCCTGGTTTCTGCAGAGACTTCAGATTCAGATAAAAACGACTCATCAAATGCATCAAGTGCACCAGCAGAAATTTCCTCTACCAGAACCTGCGGTGCAAGTTCCGCCGCCTCATTCGCTAATTTGGGTATTCCAACCGTCACAAAATAAAACGTGGTCAACAGCAGAAAAATCAGTGAGACCACGACATAAATAGATTTACTCTCCAGCTGATGCACCAGCGACACATGTTTGTTACCCGTTATTTGTCTAACTAACTGGTCTACCGCTTCATTATCAGCGGTAACAAAGCGTTCACCGCCGGCAAACACAAAACTTCGCGGGATATTGCCGAGACGACCTGATACTTCAACAGCGGCGAACTCATCTTCAAATTCACCATAATGGTGCACCACCTTCAACCTGTCCCGGTTGATCAACATCAATGTGGCGGGATATCTGCGTGATGACCTGCCGTCATACATTTCGCCTGCAATCGGGATCATATGGAAATATCCACGTCAAAAATTTCACCGGCCTCTTCACCCAAAGCAGAGGCGCCATGTATCGCACCCACGCGATAATGATCCAACCCACCTGTAGCGTAAAGCTTGGTATTGTCAGCACGATAACGTGCCAGACGAATTTTGGCCCAAGGCACTAACAGACCTGCCGATAAGATAATGGCAGCGGCATTGGAAAAATAAATCCACATCATGGCCGGCACCGTTAACTGACTATGCAAACGTGTCTGCCCCATCTCACTTGAACTAAATACGAGATTGGTTATGCGCGTCGAGACGAATACATACACCAGGTATTGCAGTGCAAACATCAACGCCGCGGCCAGAAATCCAATAATCATTGCCATATAACCAGGCTGGACTGCTTGACTTGACGCATCTTGAGCTGACTCGGGGGAAAGAATAGCCATGATCGCGGCAAACAAACTAAAAGCAATCGGAATAATTATCAGCATCACGATGGCAATGGCATAGATTTGATAAAATTGCTTTGGTTCGGCATTGAAGACAAACCCACTTTCACCAAACTCACTATTGGCAATCAACATTCTTTTCTGCTTGAAATGGATATAGGGCCAGATTAAACCGATGGTAAAGGGGATCAGGATAGGCCAGAGGATGAATGTCTTGAGTGCCTCCCCATAACCGCCATTAAAACCGAAACGAATATTTCGGTAGGCGGTATTGCGTGCCCGAAACAACATGGAGCGGGTAATCACCCAGGGAAAGCCAATCAAAAACGCCAGCATCACCGGCAAAATAAGAATCGGCACAAAGGTTGTTGCCACCCAATAGACAGCAAAAAAGAGCACGGCGATGATGCGCCCTTTTAATATTGCAATCGGATTGGCTAGATACTCAAACGAACTGCCATCAAGAAAGGTGTTGCCATAAAAATAGCGATGGGTTCTGACCTTGGCCCAGGCCGAGAAAACCCCCAGGGTTAATAGCGTCAAGGCGATATTAACAATCCAGATCTTGAAATACTCGGTGGCATTGCCTTTAAACAGAAACGGATACTCTGTCTCTGTCATCTGTTCATCTGTCTGTTCTACTAATTGTGACAAAAAACTACTCTCTTGCGGAACTGCTGATCAAACCCATCATCCGCTTCAGGGACTTAATTAACACCAACTGGCCTGCTGCTGCGGCTGATTAATAATCTCCTGCACATTGGCAGCAATCACTTTATAACCAACATTGCCATATAGCTTTTGCCGCCCTTCATTCAGTACATAACTGGGACTGCCGCCGACACCGTACTCCTTGCACAGGTCAGTGTCACGGCACAATTCGGCTATCGCGGCGCCATCATGAAGTGCATCTACAATCTTGTCGGTCGGCAGCCCTATCTCATTAGCCAGCGCCAACTGACACTCTAGCCGGGCGATGTTTGCATTGTCACGGAAGAAGGCCCGCCGCAGCTGCCACGCGGTTGCTTCAAACAGACTGTGGCCATTCCATTGCGGTTGTGGTTCTGGGCTAATTTCACCCGATTGCTCAAGCAGTTGCACGGCCTTTAAAAACAGATGGGCATTGGCGGAAGATTTCGGCACCTCATGTTGCCAGACACCGGCACTGATCTTGACATGAGGAAACTGCTCACACACCTCCAGCACGTGTTTGCCAAAACCAGCATAACTCCCTTTATCCTGCCAACCCTCGCCAATCCTTTTTTCCACCACACCAAAGATCTGAATAAAGTGGTAGTTGATCTCTATCAGCGGCCCGAACTCACGTCGCAATTCATCCAAACGGATTTGCGCAGCATAGGCCCAGACACACAACACATCGGAGAAATGATCAATCACTATCGGCTTGTCACTCATTGCAGACTCCTTTGATATGGCTCACGCCAACCCAACTCATCGATTACTTTATTAAATTGTTCATCAAGCAAGGCACGAATCTCCACCTTAGCACCACTATATGGGTGCTCGAAAGTCAGCTGCACTGCTGCCAACAATAAACGCTGGCAGTTAAACTGCTGACGAAAGAATTGATTCTGTTTGCCATCACCATGGGTGGTATCACCAACGATGGGATGAAAGATATGTTTCATGTGGCGCCGTATCTGGTGCTTGCGGCCAGTTTGGGGAGACAACTGCAACAAGGAAAATCGCGCCGTGTCATAGCGGCGACCCACGGCGCAAGGTAATTCGGCTGTTGTCAGACGGGTATATTCAGTAATCGCGGGCTGGGCGGCTTTATTCTGATCCGCGTTGGCATCTGTCATCTTGTCTAACTGTTCTTTTAGCGGGTAATCAATCACTGCCTGGGCTTCGGTGTAACCGCGTACAATCGCCAGATATCGTTTTTCCACCTCACTTGCAGTAAAACGTTCGGTCATCAGTCGGGCCGTGTCGCTGTCTAGGGCAAACAGCAACACGCCTGAAGTTGGCTTGTCGAGACGGTGAAAGGGATAGACCCGCTGGCCAATCTGATCGCGTAACAACTGCACGGCAAAACGAGTTTCATGTTTGTCGATCATGGAGCGATGCACCAACAGCCCGGCGGGCTTGTTGATCGCAATCAGGTGATCATCCCGATAGAGAATGTCGAGCGGCGTGCTGGGCAAGCCTACTGTCCGAGCTGCTGCTTCAGCGTATCCAGCTCCTGCCTCAGTTGCGCCACCACTTGTTCCAATTGCGCGAGTCGTTCACGATCCGAGCTCACCATTGGTTCGGCTGGAATCTCTGCTGTCGTTTCAGCCATCTCCACCTCACCACAAAACAGCTGGGCATAACGCGAATCACGTCGTCCCGGCTCGCGCGGCAAACGCGCTACAAACGGGCCGTCATCGTGGCGCATCAATTCATTCAGCACCTGCTCAACCTCACTGACATCAGCGAATTTACACAAACGGCTGGTGCGGGTGCGCAATTCACCCGGCGTTTGTGGCCCGCGCAACAACAACTCGCAAACCACGCCCATCTGCCCGGCATCAAAGTGGGTGCCGCCAAACTCGCTATTGAAAAAGCGGTGTTGATACTTCACCACACGGCTGCCGAAACCACTTTTTTCACTGACCAGGTGTTTTTTGATCAATTCATCCACTGTTTGTTGCACCTCGCTCTCGCTCAACTTCATCACTGGCTCGCGGTTGCTTTTCTGGTTGCAGGCATTGGTTAATGAATTCAAAGACAAGGGGTAATGCTCAGGCGTGGAGGCCTCTTTCTCAATCAGACACGCAATCACCCGCGCCTCCAGTGGTGTAAACACGACATCCATATAAATTCCTTTCATGTTTTATGTCATTATAGGGCGATAGCATAGCGCTAAATCTATGGACGGGGGTTGGACAGGCAAGAAATTTTTGGATAAATGGAATATTATACGCACCCTCTTCAGGCAGTTAGAGGAATAGCCCAATGAGCGACTTTACTCCGGGACAACGCTGGATCAGCGAAGCTGAATTACAAATGGGGCTAGGGACCATCCTGGCCAGCGATGCGCGCTCGGTCACCATTCTGTTCCTCGCCACGGGCGAAACCCGCATCTACTCGCACCACACAGCACCTTTGAGCCGGGTCAAATTCGGCGAAGGCGACACCATCCGCGCTCATGAAGGCTGGACACTCACCGTCGAATCGCTACTTGAACAAGATGGCCTGATTACCTACCTTGGCCGACGCGATGATGGTAGCCAGGCTGAACTGCTGGAAGGACAGCTGGATAATCTGATTCAACTCAACCGTCCGACCGAGCGCCTGTTTAGCGGCCAGATCGATCAAGCCAAGTGGTTTGAACTGCGCCAACAGACCCTGCAACATCACGAACAACTGTGCCGCTCTGAACTGCGCGGCCTGACCGGTGCGCGTACCAGTCTGATTCCGCACCAGCTTTACATCGCCCATGAAGTGGCCAACCGCTACGCGCCACGGGTGTTGCTGGCAGACGAGGTAGGGCTGGGCAAAACCATTGAGGCCGGCCTGATACTGCATCAACAACTGCTCTCCGGCCTGGCTCAGCGCGCACTGATTGTAGTGCCCGACAGTCTGGTGCATCAGTGGCTGGTGGAGATGCTGCGCCGTTTTAATCTGCACTTCAGCATCTTTGATGCCGACCGCCTGGAGGCGATTGAAGAAAGCAGCGGTCAGGATAATCCTTTCCATAGCGAACAACTGGTGCTGTGCAGCCTGGAATTCATCAGCAGCGAACCAAAACGCTTCCAACAAGCCCTGGCCGGCAGCTGGGATCTGCTGGTGGTGGATGAGGCCCACCATCTGCAATGGTCACCGCAACATCCCAGCCTTGAATATCAGCTGATCGAGCAGCTGGCCGCCGAGACCAAGGGGGTGTTACTGCTCACTGCCACACCCGAGCAACTGGGCAAGGCCAGTCACTTTGCCCGCCTGCGTCTGCTCGACCCGGACCGTTTTCCCGATTACGACAGCTTTATAAACGAAGAACAACAGTATGAACCAATCGCTGAAGCAGTACAGGCGTTGTTGTCGGATCAGCCGCTCGATCAGGACGCCTATCAAACCATTCTGAGCACCATTGATGAAGGTGATAACCAACCGCTGTTGGAGCATCTCGAAGATACGCAGGCCCGCATTGAGCTGGTGGAACACTTGCTCGATCGCCACGGTACCGGCAGGGTACTGTTCCGCAACACCCGCGCCGCAGTGAAGGGCTTCCCGCAACGTCAGTTGCACAGCTATGCCCTGCCACTGCCAGATGAGTATCAAGAAGCCCTGGAACTGATGCGCAACAGTGGTGTTTCAAATCCAAATTTTTTGCTTTGTCCCGAGTTGATCTATCAGGCCAGCGACATTACTGCGCAAACCGACTGGACACTGCTCGATCCGCGTGTCGACTGGCTGGCCAAACACCTCAAACAACTGCGCCCAGCCAAGGTGCTGGTGATTACTGCCAGCGCCGACACCGCTATCGAGCTGGCCACCGCGCTGCGCATCCAGGAGGGCATCCACGCCGCAGTGTTTCACGAAGATATGAGTATCGTCGAGCGCGACCGCGCCGCCGCTTTTTTTGCCGACCCGGATGATGGCAGTCAGGTGCTGATCTGTTCCGAGATCGGCAGTGAAGGGCGTAACTTCCAGTTCGCTCACCATCTGGTAATGTTCGACCTACCCTTGAACCCGGACCTGCTGGAACAACGCATCGGCCGGCTCGATCGCATTGGCCAAACGGAAACCATCCAGATTCATATACCTTATCTGCAAAATAGCGCCCAGGAGGTAATGTTCCAATGGTATCACCAGGGCCTGTCCGCCTTTGAGCACACCTGCCCGGCTGGGCACAGCATCTTCAGCCAGGCCAGGGAAACACTGATTCAGGCACTACACCAACTTGATAGCAGCAGCGAGGATCTACTGGAGTTAATCGCCGCAACGCAGAAACTGCTTAACGAAATGAACGAGGCATTGCAGCGCGGCCGCGACCGCCTGCTCGAATACAACTCCTGCCGTCCCCATGTGGCCCAGGCCCTGCGCGAGCAAGCCATGGATGCGGACAACCCTGCACTACTGATCGACTATCTTGAACAGGTATTCGACTGTTACGGCGTCGACATGGAAGAACATACTCAACAAAGTTACCTGATCCGTCCGGGCGATAAGATGCAAACCAGTTTCCCTGGTCTTTTGGAAGAGGGCATGATCATTACCTGCGAACGCGACACGGCGTTGTCTAACGAGGATATGCATTACATCACCTGGGAACACCCCATGACAGATGGCGCCATTGAGATGGTACTCAGCAGCGAGCTAGGCAACACTGCCATGGTCTCGGCCAAACTCAAAGGTATCAAACCCGGCAGTCTGTTGCTGGAATGCCTTTATATACTGGAAAGCAGCGCCCGCGCCCAGTTGCAATCGAGCCGGCATCTGCCACCCAGCGCGATTCGCGTCTTGATCGACGTTAATGGCAAAAATTTTAGCACCAACTTCAGCAGCTCAACAATACGGCTGTCCACCCACCCCGTCGACAAAGCCACTGCCAGCAAAGTCATGCGCGCCTATGGCGACTCATTGCGGCAGATGGTGAAACTTGCTGACGTGGAAGCCAATAAACAAGTCCCTGAATTGCTGGCAACTGCACAACGTCATAGCCACCAAACGCTTGATCGCGAAATCAATCGCCTCAAGGCACTGCAACAACATAACCCTAATGTGCGCGACGAAGAGATTCAGTTCTTCGAACAACAACTGCAGGCGCTGACCGAAGCACTAACCAACAGCAGCCCAAGAATGGACGCCATGCGGGTTATCATTACAACATAAAGAATGAGGGAACAATTATGCGTCTACTATTCATTGCCATAATCACTTTTACAATCACACTTTTAAGTGGTTGTAGTGAGGAACAACAAAACAAACTGTCACGCCTGGGCGTCACCTGGCTGGAAGGTAATTATAAAGTCACTTTTGCTGAAGGCAGCCACGTTAAAAGCTGGACTATTATAGACAGCAAAGTCACCAGCGAAGCACAGAAAGGTTATTACTATTTCTGGGCCCTTGATGAAAATGGCAAGAAATACTATGTACAAACACCGATTATGCGGACTTATATTGAAGAGATTAATTAGTATTAACAAGCCCTAGGTGAAGCATGAGTGAAAAAATCAAACTGGTGTGCCCCAGCTGTTCCACTATCAATCAGTTTTCTTCCGAGCGCTTAAGCGATAAACCAAAATGCGCTCAGTGTAAAAAACAACTCATGCAAAACGCGCCCATTGCTGTTAACAATACTTCCTTGAACAAACATATTCAGCATTCAGGTGTCCCCGTGTTAGTAGATTTTTGGGCGCCGTGGTGCGGACCCTGCAAATCATTTACGCCGGTGTTTGCCAACTTTGCCCGCAAAGCAGAACCGCAATTACGTTTACTGAAGCTCGACACTGAAGCCCATCAAAATGCCGCAGCAACATACGCCATCCGCTCAATCCCGACCCTGGCCTTGTTTAAACACGGCAAGGAGATTGCGAGAATGTCCGGCGCGATGAATGAATCGCAATTACAGCAATGGGTTAATCAGCAGCTAACTAATTAGCAAATATCTAAGGGCGAAACAATTTTATTGCGGAATATTGTCGAGATCAGCCACACTCATATTTTTCAACAAGCGGCGGCAATCTGAATTCATTCCCAACAAAATCTTGGTAAGAAAAAAGGCAACGCGCTTGAGAAAGATCAACCCAAACACAAACAACACGCTGGTGATTATCTGAAACCAGAGCGCAGCCGTGGCATCTCGATCGATCAACATGCCAAAGGTGAAGAAGTAAGCGCTCAACATCAGGCCCATCACAATCCCAGAGATAATAGCGATACGTTCATGGGTCTTTTTGATCTTTTGCAGAGTCTTGTTATCGTTTTCGTTGCTCATTGGGATACTGCTCAATTGATTCAGTGGCGCAATTTTAGCAGATCAGCTTGCCTCAGGTACTTATACATCAAAACTGATTTCGTCCGTCAGCACTAGCTTCAACTTTTCAATCACTTCTGTCAGCTGATGATTCTCATAGGTTACAGCTGGTAGCCGCCCCCACACCGGCGCGGGCCAAGCGGGATCATTGCGATAGCGCACGATGTGATGCACATGCAGTTGCGGCACCACATTGCCCAATGCGGCGATATTGAGTTTATCTGGATTGAAAGCCTGCTCCATTGCTCGCGAGAGAATCATTGATTCATGCCAAAGCTGAAACTGGTCTTGCTCAGACAAATGATGAATCTCGTGAATATCATCACGATCCGGCACCAGGATGAACCAGGGATAATTGGCATCCCGCATTAACAGCAGATGGCAGAGCGGGAAGCGCCCTAACACCAGGCAGTCTTGTGCCAATTGAGGATTAAGTTGGGCCATACTCTCTTCCTTTTTGAGTCAGTTGATTATATTAGGCTGACCTGCTCCATTATGGCGAAAACCCACGGACGCCGCATACATAAAACCCGCCGAGTGGCGGGCTATTTATTGGCACACAGTGCGTTGTTTATTTCAGTTTGGCCAGAAGCTTTTCCAGGGCATCCGCCTGAACCGGCTTGACCAGCAATCCCATTGCCCCAAGGCGCAGCACTTCACTCAACAATTCTTTTGTGACTGAGCTGCTCAGTACGACGATATTAAATCCGGGAAATGCGTTTTTGATGCTGGGCAACAACTCTCTAACATTGATGCCCGGCAGGTCGGAATCAAGTAACAGCACACCAACCTTATTGTTACGTATCAATTCGAGAGCAGCTCTGATGTCAGTTTCCCGACCCAATACTTTGTAGCTTATTTTACGTAACGCTTCTTTAACGACTTCGGCATCTGCATCACTTTCAAGCGCCAGAATCGCCTGCTTACGCTTGGGATCCAGCACTTTGCCGCTGGAAAAGTCGAATTCCTGTACAGCCACTGAATTGGCTCCCGTCATTAGAGTAAATCTATATTTTTATCGGGTTTTGCAAGACAATACTTTATTCACGCCAACTATTCATGATTTTCATACAGACAGCATTCATCTCATCAGCACGTGCCTCCGAGTCGGCTTCGTTATAACAACGCAGTTCGGGGGCATTGCCGGAAGGGCGCAGGTGCACCACTTCATCCGTGTCAAAGGTGATGCGCAGGCCGTCGGTGTTATCCAGGGATTTTACTTGGCCGAATTGACCGAACACTGCCTCAATGGCCTGTTTGTCTTGCTCAAAATCATCTGTATTAAACGCAGCAATGCGCGTCTGACTGAGCTCGGTAGGAAATTCTTTGAGGCGATCACTGCTAGTGTAACGCTGCGGTAATTGCGCCAACAGGCCCGACACGCTGACTCCGTACTGCTTGGCCAACATTAATACTGCTAACGGCACAATCACGGCATCGCGGGTGGGCAGGGCAGGCAACACCTTGCCTTTAAGATTTATATCGCTGGCAATCAGAAAGCCGCCATTGGCTTCATAACCAACCACCTTGTCCATACCCCCTTTTAGTGCCTTTTCCATGGTGGCAATGACAAAGGGTGAACCAATACGAGTACGGTCAATCCGTTCGAACCAATCACTCTTCTCCAAGGCCGTGTTGCTGCTCACTGGCGTGACAACCGCACGAGCGCCGAGATAGTGGGCGCAGAGGATACCGGCCACATCACCACGCAACCAGTGTCCGCGCTCATCACTCACCAGGGGGCGGTCACCATCACCATCGGCTGAGATGATGCAATCAAATGCCTGCTCGCTGGCCCAGTGTTTTGCCAACGCCACGTCTTCCGGCCGCACGGCCTCGGTATCGACAGGGATAAACTGATCTGAACGGCCCAGCGATACCACCTCGGCACCAAGTCTGGCAAAGATCTCACTCATGGCATCACGGGCCACGCTGGAGTGTTCATACACGCCCACTGTTAAGCCCGCCAGACAATCAGGTGGGAAAAAGTCGAGATAACGCTGCACATAAGTGCGATAGACATCCTGATTCAGCCCGGGCAATGACACCGGAGTGATGGCTTTACCGGCTTCATCAAACAGGTCATTGGCTATTTCCACCTCACATGCGGTAATGCCTTGCTCATCCTGCTTGAGGATTTCTCCTGAGGGCTTGTTAAATTTGATGCCGTTGCGATCATCCGGAATATGGCTGCCGGTGACCATCAAACTGGCGCAGCCGTGCTCAATGCCGTACTGGGCGATGGCCGGTGACGGAATAAATCCGCCATTCACAGGTTCAAAACCGACGTCACGAATCGCCATCGCTGCCGCGGCCATGATGCGCGGTGAACTGGGACGATAATCCCCGGCAATGGCAACAGGGTCACCCGCCTTGATATCACCAATACCCTTCAGGTAGCGCAGAAACGCCAGTGTGTAGGCGTAACAAACTCTGTCGGTCATATCGACGGCCAGACCACGGGCACCGCTGGTGCCAAATTTGACGCCGCTTTGCTCCATTAACTCGGCAATGCGGATGGTTTCGGCTGATTGTGCAGACATAGTTATTCCTTGTTTGGTCATGACCACATTATAAGATTGTCGCGGCCAAAGTCTGTTAAGATACGCGGCAAGAGTACAGAGGCATCACAATGCGTTTAGAAGATTTCTTTTCCCTCCAGGACAACACAATCCTCGTCGGCCGCCAACAAGCCAGCAACTTTGCCAAGCAAATTGCCGGTGACTACAATCCCATTCATGACGAAGATGCCAAGCGCTTTTGTGTGCCAGGCGACCTGCTGTTTGCCCTGGGGCTGAATCAGTACGGCCTGAGCCAGCACATGTGTTTCAATTTTGGCGGCATGGTGTCTGACAATGTGCCACTGCTGTTTCCACAAACCGATGAAAACGATATCAGCATATGCGCTGACAATGGCAAGGAATATCTTAACATCAACCGCTCCGGCGAGTGCAGTACCGACCAGGCACTGATTGCTGATCTGACACAACAATATGTGAAGTTTTCAGGCCAGACCTTTCCTCACATCCTGGTGCCGTTGATGAAAGACAAAAACGTTATGATCAACACCGAGCGGCCACTGGTAATCTACGAGCGCATGATGATCAACATTGATGATTTTGATTTCCAGGCGCCAACACTTGAACTCAGCAGCTCAAGCCTGGAGGTGGAAGGCAAGCGTGGTAACGTCAGCGTCAAGTTTGTCGTTAAAGCCAATGACAAAACAGTTGGCCACGGTGAAAAGAATATCGTTCTGAGTGGTCTGCGTGAATATGATCAGGACAAAATCGACCAACTGGTGAAGGACTACGCCAGCCGCAAAGAGTCTATTTAAAGCCGACAATCATAGGGCTCTATGCCAATAGGCATACAAGCCATTGACCGAACCAGGCAGCAGACCCACCCAGCCGGAATACTCTTCGTCATCCATATCCAGCTCTTCCTCGCGCAATAGCGCCAGCGTGGCAATTGGCTCCAGCAGTGAGCGGCCATCCTTCGACAATTGCTCCCAGCTTGCTTCGTGATCCGACACCGCCAGCATGAAGCCGTAACACCATCCCTCATAGACCTCAAAGGTTTCACCGTCTTCTTCCTCTTCGATTACCATCGGCTCGAAGGGCTTGTCTGATTCCAGATCAGCTTCGATTTCCTGACACATGGATTTTAGCAATTCAGAAATACGCGCAGGCGCTTGCTCCTCACCCAATATAGCCCCCAGCTTGGCTGTTTCTTCGATGTCTGCACAACTGACGATCAGGGCGGTGAGATAACCATGCGCCTCATCGATAGTCAGGCGCTCATCATCCGCGAGCAGGAATTCATCCAGCTCCGCCAGATCTGATTCAGATAAAGCGGTATCAGTGTTTATATTCATGCGGGTGACTATGCGTTAAACCTGATTCAAATGCAAAACTAGCAGGCTGTTGAAAAAGCCTCAGGTGAGTGCGAGGCAAGGCAAAATTCGGCGAAAAAGCGCAGTTTACAATGAGTAAATGAGCATATTGAGTCGGATTTTCCTTGGTGCCCCTTGAGGGTGAACGCCGCATCGTGCCGCATGAGGCTTTTTCAACAGCCTGCTAGGCACGCGACATAAATTTACCGTTGCTAGTATTCACCTTAACCATCTCACCCGTTTCCAGATACTCGGGCACCTGAATCTCCATACCACTACTCAGCTTGGCCGTCTTGGTACGGCTGGTGGCACTGGCACCCTTGATGGCTGGGGCGGTTTCGACAATTTGCATAGTGACCGAGGCGGGCAATTCAATACCAAGGATTGCATCATCCATGATCAGGGCCGTAATGCCTTCCAATCCATCGCTGATATACCCCAACTGCTCGGCTAATTCATCCGGGTGCAGGCTATACTGACTGTAGTCTTCGCTGTTCATGAAGACATAGTCTTCACCATCAATATAGGAAAACTGCACCGGCATGCGCACACAATCCGCTTGTTTGATGAAGTCCTCACCCTTGTAGGTCTCATCCAGCTTCTGCCCCGTCTTGAGATTGCTAAACCGCACTTTATAAAGGGTGTTGGAGCCGCGCGATGAGGGGCTGCGCACATCTATCTGTTTGACGGAATAGGGCATACCGTTGATCTCTACTGCCATACCCCGTTTTAATTCACTTGCTTTAGGCACCTGAGTCTCCTTAAACTAAAGTTTCCCGCATTCACCTATGCGACCATACGTAGCAATGCGGCAATAAATGAATTATGTGTAGGTTTGCCCGGTTTAGGGCAAACGCTAACAAAATCTTTGTCAAGCGCGGC
>CALZIO010000044.1 GCA_945787785.1 uncultured Chromatiaceae bacterium | reverse complement strand
CAAGGATATTTTTCGTTTTTGACCTGGCTAACTGTATGGTTATTGATCGCGTCTCGCTGTCCCCGGTAAAGAACGCATGAACCGATCTCTAGGCTCATCTAAAAAGCGTGAAACTTTAGTACGCTAAAAGACCCTGTCTTTAATGGCTATTGGGGTCTCGCTGTCGTTGGCGGAGAGCTAAATGACAAAATAGAACTGATTGGGGACAACGGCCAGCCAGTGCAGTTGGATTTGACTCGAGAAGTAGTGGCGCTGCGTGGCTCTTTAGGACTTAGCTTCCCAATCGACCAGCATTTTAAAATTCGTCCTTTTCTGACCCTTGTTGTATCAGATATGCAATCAGAAAGTTTTATCGATGGCCTGGTCAGTACCAACCCGATTAATAACGACCAAACGACATTACATTTCGAATCCAGTGCACAGGTGCTATCTACTGTGGGCTCAGCGGAAGCAATCTATTTCCGCTGGTTCGGCGACTACAAATTAGATTTGTCCGCACAATACAATTTAATTTATAACAACGCCTTCAGTGAAGACAACCCTGTTTTGACTACTGAGGATTGGGATCACACAGTACAGTTAAAAAGCAGATTCAGTGGCCCAACAAAACTCATCACTGCAGCAAGACCCTGGCGCTGGCATGCCTACGCAAACTTCACCGATTTTCTCAGCCACAATACGGCCTCGTTGGGTTATAACGAGCTCTTTGAATTTGGCGCCGGCCTGGATTGGAAAATAAACATCAAGCCCCTTGACTGGTTTGGCTGGGAATATTTAGGGATAAGAGTCGGTGTAATTGTTGGTGAAGATGTTGAGGGCTATAACGTGGGACTGACAGCACGATGAAACGGATTATTATTTTAATGTGCGTCGCAATATTTCTCAGTGCTTGTGTTCAAGCACCTGTCTTCAAGGAAGAAGGCTACGCACATATTAAATCCAACTATCCGATTGTTAGCGTCAACGGTGTTGAGGTAGAACCCTTGTACACGTTGGACATCGCAGCAGTGGAAAATAGTCTGGTGATTGTCTACCACACCTATCGGCACAATTATTACTGTACCTTTACCTGGACTACAGAGGCGAATACCGCCTATGAAGTAACCGACCAGGAAAACAAGTACCCCTTGACTCTGTTTCGTTGGGCTAGAGCAAACGCATTATGGGCATCACGACTAGAGCCGACAGACCCTGTGAAATGAATTCCAGAACAAGTGCAGTGAAGTTCAGCGTAATAAAGGTCAAACCACAATGTAACGCGCTGAACATATATTTCATGATAGCGCTTGCGGTCGTTGACTTTGTATTCAATTGAAATGGGGCAATCGGTCAGCTCTTACAATTCAAACCATAACCAAGAAATATAAGTTAAACTCGCCGTCAATACCTGACCATTTTCATCGGGTGTTAGCTGAAAAAAATGATTGCGATCTTCTCTCGATTTTTATTGGTCTCACAATTAGGGCACTTGAATCAATCTACGATACTCCTAGACGTGTTGCCACGTTGGCAAATCGTAGTGTGGTGGTCTATGTTTAATGTTAGAAGAACGCGCTGTTCATTAGAATTATATTCTCCTTTCATTACAGTCTTAATAGTTAGGGACACTCTGATTAATTCGTCATTCCGGGCGAAGCAAAGCGTAGACCCGGAATCCAGGGGTTCTAATTCAATGCCTTAGTAGATTCCGGCCTGCGCCGGAATGACGAAATACGAATTAATCAGAATGTCCTTAGTCTTAAAGTTTGAATTTGGTGTTAGCTGTGGATTTAGTGACCATCAACACAGGGGGCAAACCAGACACATAAAACTTAAAGAATTAGTAAACAGTAACAAACTTACAATCTAATACAGAGATAAAAATAGATTGAGCATATTTCTCTGTTCCTGAAGTCACGGACCGATTCTCAAGGAGCAAGACGATGAACATAATCACGCGTTATCTAATTGCTGTAGCAGCCGCTACAGTATTTTTTTGCGAAGGGGCAACATCCAACGACGAAGTCGTCAGCAGCGATAGTATACAAGCGCTAGCGGCAATACCTTGCCTCACCACCGTGTCGGGGATCATCAATGGTGATACCTGGACGAGTGGCGGCTCACCCTATTGTGTGGATGACGAGATTTTTGTGAAAGATCTAACCATCACCGAAGGAGTAACGATCGATTTCTTAGATAACTACACCTTCACCATTTTGCCCGGTAACGGCATCATCAATGCGACCGGCAGTTCCAGCAACAAGATTCTGTTCAGAAACAGCAGTGAAACAGGCTGGCAGGGGATCGTGTTCGACAACACCCCGGCGGGCAGCCAGATGTCCCATTTCAACGTGGAGGGCTCTGTGAACAGTGGCATCCGTATTGTCAACAGCCTGCCGCTGCTCGAAGACTTTGGGGTTGCTGGCAATTCAGCCACCAATGGCGGTGGCATGAACATCGCGTTGACGACCATTCCGAGCGATGAAGAGCTCTTATTGAGAAACTGTATTATTAACAACAATAAATCCACGAGCCATGGCGGCGGGGTCATTGCCAACATCACAAGTGGCTCCTTGCGCTTTGTTGATTGTACGTTAAACGGCAATAGAGCCAACTCGGGTTCATCCTTAGGGAACTACTACGGTGGCGGTGCCTACATTAACGCAGCTGGTGGAGTGGTCTTCGAAGGGGGCGACCAGGGTTGCGTCATTAGCGACAACGTGACTGTGGGTAGGTGCTCGGGTCACAATTGCAGCGCACATGGTAGGGGGGCAGGTGTTTATATAGGCAGCGGTGACGTGACCTTAGACGCCTGCCTTGTCAAAAACAATAGGGCAGCCGCTAGTGGCACCTCCTTTCCCTACGCCTATGGCGGCGGCGTTTTTATCGAGTCCGGCACCTTGTCTGCGGTTAATTCCATTTTTTCTTCCAATGTGGCAAACGCATCATACAGTGCTACGGGTGGAGGCATATTTAACTCACAAGGAACTGTGTCGTGCATCAACACGGACGTGGTGTATAACATTCCGAACGGCCTCTACAATTCTGGTAACGTCCATGGAACCAACTGCATCTTCTTCTTCAACCAAACCGCCCAGATCGTTGGAGGGGGAGCAACAGAACTCAGTTACAGTGATGTCGAAGGTGGCTGGCCTGGAGAAGGCAACATCGACTGCGACCCTTTCTTAATGAATCCACCTGATGACCTGCATTTGTCGGACGGATCCTGCGCCATTGACAGCGGTGACTCCAGCCTCCCTGCACTCCCGCCCACCGATAAGGATGGCAACGCGCGCGTTCAAGACGTCTCAGTGGACATGGGGCCTTACGAGCATCCTGGCCCATCTCTTCTCTGTGAGGGTGATTTTGACAAGGACGGCGATGTAGATGGAACCGATCTGAGCAGATTCTCTAAAGACTTTGGAAAAACAACTTGTCCTATCATTGTGAATCCGAACCTGAATACCAGCGTGAACCAGGCGATTCAGGGGATGTAATTTGTATTTCCCTTTCCGCCCCAGTGGCGGGAAGGGACCCATTGCTTGAGATTAATACTGAAACCTCACATGGGGCACGACGAGATTCGACACAGCTCCAGCTCAGCACTTCGCTTATTAGATACTGGATTCCGGGGCTCGACCCTATGTTCCTGACAGGGTCTACCTCGTCCATCCATGGGCTCGTACGCTTTGCTTCGCCCGGAATGACGAATCACCCTAAATATCCAGGCATGTGTTCACATGAGCCCATCACATTCGGCTTCGATTTAATGCAGTAATTTCAATACTTCATTCCCCAACCTACTCTCTTCAATCAATGCAATCTGCGTCAGCGTCTTGATCACAATCATCTTGTTGGCAATCTCATTTCCCGAAGATCATTGATCGTAATTTCAAATTGTGCCACAAGCTCGCGGTCTGCTTCTGTGTTATGCAACGCCCTCCTTGGCGATATGGTCTGATCATCTATGTCTGTCATTGATTACTTCAAGGGGATATTCTTCGCCATTCGGGAAGCGCTCTTCATGAAGATATTGCACGAGGTGGAAGAAGTAGGCACTGCACTGGCACCACCAGCACAAACTACTTATCTGCATTGCGCTGATCCTGAAATACAAAGGGCGTAATAGTTAATACTATTACGCCCTATTCCATCTGGATAAAAATTTGAATCTTTGTTAATCGAATAGTGTTTTATTCATTAAGTCGTTTACTACTTTATATACAAGGATCATCAGGGGCGGGGCTTGGCGGTGAGCCAAAACCAAATGACTGTTGAAAAAAGTTAAAACCCACAACAAGTTGACGGATAAACATATTCTCATTTTGCATAGTGAAATATTGGCACATTTCACCATCATCATTAAAACTCTGCGAAATTCTCATGTTATTAGTCTGCATAACAAACGGACTACTTCGAAAATTCTGAGAATCAATATTAGTATTGGAATTGGTGCTTGTGGTTATTGCCATGCTGTTAGTTGCTGCGCACATGGATAGAACGATACCTAATGCAATATGTCGAATCTTCATGATCTAACCTCCTTGTGATCTTTACTAAACCGACGCTACTAGTAAAAGCAATTATTGCCTCATAGTCAAGAGTGTCACACAATGCAGGTAGGTATTTATACAGTTTATTACAAAGAAGTTATTGCATTATGACCTCCACAAAAAATAATCCCAACCATGTCCGGCAAGTTCTGGACCAGGATCGCCCTCGCCGTCGTGTGGTTATCTTAGTCATCCTGATTATTTCTGCGCTTGTCGCGGTTGGGTTTATGTTCTCTGGTGAGGATAAAAAACCTGCCATGCAATATATGACGGCTGAAATAGAGCGTGGCGATTTAATTGTGCAAGTAACTGCTACTGGCAACCTTGAACCCGTTAACCAAGTGGAAGTGGGCAGCGAAATTTCGGGCACCATCGATAGCGTACTGGTCGATTTCAACGACCGCATTAGCAAAGGACAAGTACTGGCCCGTCTGAATACCGATGAACAAAGAGCCAAGGTGTTACAGGCAAAGGCTGCAGTTGAAGTGGCAAAATCCAGAGTACTACAGGCAGAGGCCACCATGCTGGAGATGGATCTTAAACTCAAACGCTGCCAGACTTTGTCCAAGAGGGATCTTTGCCCGCCGCAGGAACTGGATGCTGCCGAGGCTGCCTCTGCACGCGCCAAAGCTGATCAGGCCAGTGCCAAGGCACAAGTATCACAAGCCAACGCCACCCTTGATGTAGAACAAACCCGCCTGGCCAAAGCAGTAATACGTTCGCCCATTGATGGCATCGTGCTGCAACGTCAGATTGAACCGGGCCAGACCGTGGCCGCTTCGCTGCAGGCGCCAGTGCTGTTTATCCTGGCGGAGAACCTGGCCCAGATGGAGCTGCGGGTCGCCGTGGATGAAGCTGACATTGGCAAGGTTCGCGAAGGACAACAGGCAACGTTCACCGTCGATGCCTATGGCGAACAAATCTTTCCAGCCAAGATCACACAAGTGCGTCTATCCCCGTTGAATGAAGGTGGCGTGGTGAGTTATGAAACGGTGTTGTCACTCAATAATGAAAAACTATTGTTGCGCCCCGGTATGACTGCCACTGCGCACATTATCGTTGAGGAAATTTCAGATGCGTTGTTGATACCTAATGCAGCATTACGCTTTATGCCACCCCCCGTGCAAAGCAAAGACAAGGCTGGCTTCATGGATCAACTCATGCCGCGCTGGGGCTCACGCAGCCGTTCATCACGCCAGGACGCTGGCAAACTTAAACGTGTCTGGTTATTGCAGAATAATCAGCCTGTCAGTATTGAAATAGAATCCGGCCCCAGTGATGGCCGCGTCACTCAGATCATCTCTGAAGAGCTGCAAGCGGGTACGGTTGTCATTGTGGATGCAATGAGCAAGACACGATGATCAAACTGCAGCGGCTTAACAAGGTCTACGGCAAGGGTGCCGCAGCGGTGGAAGCCTTGCGCGATGTGAATCTATCCATCAACGAGGGTGAGTTTGTCGCCATGATGGGGCCAAGCGGATCAGGTAAATCCACTTGCATGAACATCCTAGGTTGTCTCGATACCCCTAACAGCGGTCATTACCTGTTCCAGGACACGCCGGTAGAAGACATGAGCCGTAATCAACGCGCGCTGCTGCGCCGCCACTTTATTGGTTTTGTGTTTCAGGGATTCAATCTGTTGGCGCGCACTACCGCACTGGAAAATGTAGAGCTGCCGCTGGTTTATCGCCGCATTCCGCGCGCGCAACGCCATGCCCAGGCGCGTAGTGCCTTGGCATCAGTTGGACTGGAAGGCCGTGAGCATCATACTCCTGCGGAGCTTTCCGGCGGTCAGCAACAGCGTGTTGCCATTGCCCGCGCCCTGGTGACCCAACCCAGCGTGTTATTGGCCGACGAACCTACCGGCAACCTCGACAGCGCCCGCGGTCATGAAATCATGGAACTGCTAAGCAAGCTGAATCGTGAACAAGACATCACCATCATTATGGTTACGCATGAAGCCGACATCGCCGCCTACGCTCAGCGCGTAATCCATTTTCTCGACGGCCGCATACAACCGGAGCAAGGCAACTGATGTGGTGGAGCGCGCTTTCACTGGCGTTAAAGGAAATTCGCCGCAACCTGCTGCGTTCAGGCCTGACCATGCTTGGCATCATCATTGGTGTGGCCGCAGTCATTACCATGGTGACGATGGGCAACGGTACCACCGCCAAGATCACTGCCCAGATCGAAAACCTGGGCAGCAACATGTTAATCCTTCGCCCGGGGCAACGATTTCTGCGTGGCTCGCGCGCCGCAGCCAAACCTTTAGATCTGAGTGATTCTGAAGCCTTGCGGCGGGAACTCAGCTCTATCTCAGCCGCAGCGGCCATTACCAACAGGCCGATGAGTATCATTTATGGCAACACTAACTGGACCACCAGTGTTACCGGCATGGAAAACGATTACGTGGTAGTGCGCAACTGGGCAATCAGTGCCGGGCGCAACATCACGGACGGCGAACAGCGAGCCGGTGCGCCTGCGTGTCTGCTGGGTGAAACGGTACGGCGTGAACTGTTCAGTTATCAGGATGCCATCGGTGAAACCATTCGCCTTGGCAAGATTGCGTGTGAAGTGATTGGCATACTGACCAGCAAGGGACAATCAACCATGGGCTCTGATCAGGATGATGTGGTGTTGATACCGCTACGTGCCCATTGGCGCTTAATCTCAGGCGGACAGAACGTCAGCCACATCTATTTGTCGGGCCGCGATGGTGTCGACACCAACAAGGCGCGGCGTGATATCGAACTGCTGATGCGCGAGCGCCGCCACATCGGCGCGGGTGATGAAGATGACTTTAATGTCATCGATATGAAAGAAATTACCAAGACCATGACTGGCACTACCGAGGTGATGACCTCACTGCTCGGCGCGGTTGCGGCAGTCAGCCTGGTGGTAGGAGGCATAGGCATCATGAATATCATGCTGGTATCGGTGACAGAGCGCACTCGTGAGATCGGCATTCGTCTGGCTATTGGCGCGCTGGAACGGGAAGTTCAACGCCAGTTCCTGGTGGAAGCCGTGGTCTTGTCTTCGGTGGGCGGGATGATTGGTATCGGCCTGGCACTGGTGGCATCCTATTTTATTGCTGCTGCTATAAACATCCCGCTTATCCTTGATGGCAGCATCATACTGCTGGCCTTTTTCTTCTCCGCTCTGGTGGGCGTGGTGTTTGGCTACTTTCCGGCACGAAAAGCAGCGCGGCTGGACCCGATTGAGGCACTTAGGCATGAGTGATGCGGTCGTCGCCATTCAGCCGCTTGACTATTTCTGGTATCCTTAGCCGCTTTTCCGGTACGGGATTAAGGTCTGACCATGACAGCCAAGATCATTGACGGCAAGGCCATCGCCGCCGAAATTCGCCAAAACGTCAAACAGCGCGTCGAGCACCGCCTGGCGATTGGGCAACGCCCCCCAGGACTGGCTGTCGTGCTGGTGGGATCAGACGCTGCCTCACAGGTGTACGTCAACAATAAACGCAAGTCCTGCGCCGAGGTGGGTTTTTTATCCAAATCCTTTGACCTTCCGGCCGACACCCCCGAAGCGGAACTGCTTGGCATCATCGACCAATTGAACGACGATGACGAAATTGACGGCATCCTGGTGCAGCTGCCGCTGCCACAACACATTGATACCAAGGCAGTGATCGAACGCATTCACCCGGATAAGGATGTGGATGGCTTTCATCCCTATAACGTCGGCCTACTGGTGCAACGTATTCCCAAACTGCGCCCTTGCACCCCGTATGGTGTAATGACTTTGCTCGAACATACCGGTGAAGATATTCATGGCATGGAGGCAGTGGTTGTCGGTGCGTCTAATATTGTTGGCCGGCCGATGGGACTGGAATTGCTACTAGGTGGATGCACTGTGACCACTTGCCACCGCTTCACCAAAAACCTGGAAAGCCATGTACGCCGTGCAGATTTGATTGTGGTCGCCGTTGGCAAACCTGACTTCATTCCTGGTGACTGGATTAAACCGGGCGCTATCGTAATAGATGTTGGCATCAATCGCCTCGACAATGGCAAGCTGGTTGGTGATGTGGAATATGAAGCCGCGTTACAAAAAGCCAGCTGGATTACACCTGTCCCGGGGGGAGTTGGGCCCATGACAATCGCGACACTGCTGCAAAACACGCTTTATGTAGCTGAGAGCCTGCATATCGAATAGTTGTTTGATAGCTCACTTCTCTTTTGTGAATTCAATCTTCTCGACACTTGACTCTTACCTGAGCATTTAGATTATATAATCAAAATAGTCTGCTTTTATCCTATATAAACACACAGCATTGACGCGATCAGGTTCCATTTCCTGCCTAAAAAAAGATTAGTTTATTGAGCTGATGAAATAATGTAGATTAAAGCCGTGTTCGATAAAATTTCTTGAGCAGGACGCTCATATTTATTGGGATTTTGAATTCCAAAATGCAACTCACCAAATACACAGACTATGCCTTACGTGTTTTACTTATTCTTGGTCAGAATCAGGATAAACGCATTACCATTGATAACATCACCCGCCACTACCACATCTCACGCAATCATTTAGTGAAAATCGTTCATAGCCTTTCGGTTGCTGGTTTTATCAATTCAACCAGGGGCAGAAGTGGTGGATTAATGTTGGGTATGGCGCCCGAAAAAATCACCATTGCCGATGTGGTACGCCATACTGAAAAGAACATGGCATTGGTTGAATGTTTTGCCACCGGCAGCACCTGCACGGTAGATCCTGATTGTGTAATCAAACATATACTCTACCGCGCACAAGATAACTTTATGGATGTGTTATCGATTTTTACACTTGCTGATATTCTCGACAGACAAAATCTGCTTGCCGCCAGACAGGTAGAAGAGATTGAACAACCTATCAACTTTCCTGCAGACCCAGGAATTGCCAATCACTGACAACTCCCGCAAGCAGTGACGTCATAATTCTTGATCGACGCCCGACCCTTTACCTGTTTCCTGCACAGATCTAAACAGATAGCCTGCAATCGCCCCCATAATACCAATGGCTGCAGTGAGTTGCTCAGAAGTATCAACGATCAACACCAGAATAATAGTGCCAAACACAATCAAGGGTAAGCCAGCTGCATGCACTATATCCGAGGACGTCGAATCTGTTCTCATTTTCAAAAAATAAAGCACAATCAATATAGACACTACGCTCAGGCATGCCAGCACGATGACATACCAGAACTCATTATTAATCTTCTCCAGTGTATATTGATCGTTAACAACAAGGGTAGTTGGAGTGGCGATTTCATCAATAAGAAAGCTAAAATCCAGATCCGCATTTTGTTCCAGGTTGTCAGGCAGAACCAGACCTAAACTCTGACTAAAATTACCTTCAGCTGGGGGAGGTGGCTCTTGCGCAGCCACATAACATGGAATAAATACGATCAATAAAAGTAGCAGTAACTTTTTCATAACCCCTCCCTATTTAACGCCCGCTAGAATGCCACTATAGTAGCCCGCCTCGAGATAGTTACCCTTCTTTTGGGCAGCCTTCATCTTGAGCACATAATAATTCGTCCATTTATTTCTTTCCTCGGGGGACATGGCATTAAGTCGATTAATCGCTTCTTGCATACTTTGATTTAAGCGCTGTTTCACCTCATCAGGCGAGACTGATTGCTGCGGCACAGTCCTGGGCTCCGAATCTGAATACTTCCCCAATGGAGCTGAGTGTGCAACCAAAGGAATGAGCATGAAACTAATGATACATAGCCAATAGCGAATCTTCACATCGTACTCCTTGTGTTTTTGTCATCAGTGCAACGAAACAATCACTGACTCCCTTAGCATATCAATCAACCTTCATTACTAATGATAGACATATACTCATCTTTACGCACGTTTACCCCTGATGGGCCAAGCTTGCCTGATCTGAAACTCTAAGCCACACCCCTTGTGCAAAAACTATTTTTGTTCAGATGGCTTTACCAACAAAACGATCAGAATAACCAAGGGGCCAAACAGAAAACCCAACACTCCCCAGAAAATCGGCTTTAATCCTCGCTTATCAGCAATAGTCTGGCAGATAAAAGCACTTAAGGCAGAGACAACGAGCAGGAGTAATAGCCCCATAATTACTTACTCCCATTTATTGCTACCACATGCAAGTAACGACCAAGATGAAGATAAGGCTCTTGTTGCGCATACTGCAATTCCATCCGCACCGTTTCTTCCACTGGGCGGGAATCACGCAGACCTTTTTCCATATAATCATAAATGACTCGCACACCCGCATGACCGATGACGGGCATGTGCCATTCATGCAGCCAGCCCTCCACTTCTTGCAAACTTAGTGGATGATATGGCGTCAGCCCACCCTCTTCGCCCTGTAACACACCACTCTCTACTTTACGCCAGTTACCACGCATCAGGTTACGAAAGACCAGGGCATCTTTGTTATAAAACATGAGCGAAAGATGACCACCCGGTTTGATCAATCCCAACAACTTGTTTAAGGTTGGTTTTGGTTGCGCCAACCACTCCACTACGGCATGAAACAACACCAGATCAAACTGTCCAAGATCTGCATCAAGCAATTCCTGGACTGGCATATGTAGAAATTTCACCTTTGCATCTGGTAAGCGCTCGGCAAATCGTTGTTGTGCCTCTGATAGCATGTTGTAGGAAAGATCACTCAATACCAGCTCATGCCCCTGCTGTGCCAGACGTAATCCCAGTTGACCAAAACCGCAACCGGCATCGAGTATTCGCAGGGGCTTTTCTTGTTCGAGTTGCGGCAGTGTTTCTAATAAATGCTGCCAAACAATGGCAAGGCGAATCTCACCCTTGGCACTGCCATAAATATTACGTGCAAAGCGTTCGGCAAGATCATCAAAATTACGGTCTGATTCAATCATTCGTCAATAATAAATCAAGTTGAATGACAATGTAGTAATTACCTGATCTAGCAGACCCAGCAGATAGAAAACAATGAAGTACTCGACAGGCTGTCCGCCTACCAGGTAACTCAAAAGAAATAAAGAAATTTGGCTAGGGCTCTAATACGCTGAGAACGTGCATTACCAGCTGGATGAGTTGGTGCAGAATATTTGTGAACGGCTAATTATCTCAATGGACAAATCAGGGCCGGGTATTTACCCAGCCCTGCCATAATTCACGTGCGATGTGAATTAATAGTCTACCCGCTTATAGTGCAACAACGTACTTGTAACGAGACAGTGGCTCTTGGTAACTAGCGCTGGTATTAATTATGTCCCTAAGCTCTGGACGTTGCAGCATAGCATTGGCCATTTCACTAACGCGAAAAATTGAAGGCACACGTTTTCCGTGATATTCAACCGGCATCCCCAAAGGCTGAAAGTTAATACCAAAACCTTTTAACAATCGTAGCAAGGTTGGTTCCATCGCTGCATAGCAGTAACGAACACCATGATCCTTACACATTTGGAATAGCCCGGCTATTAACCCCAAGGTGATCAACGGCATATGGCTACGATTAAAACGTGGATGAAAATCAGAATTATAAGACTCACCTTCTTTACAATCGCTCCAGGCCAGCCCCTGCTCTGCAACCTGACGCCTATACACCCTGGACACTGAAAAACGTGAGGCCTCGCCAAGTGTTTCTCTTGGCAACGATGCCAAATGTGGGTGTGATTCAGACAGGTTTACTTCACAGTATTTTTCTATTGGTAATTGTTGACCAACATCTGAAATCTCAGGCAGAACCAACCTGGCAACACCAATATAAACACCAGTAGCCCGATGCCTGATCAAGCAATGTATGGAGCGAACATCATACTCATCAAATTCACGCCGGTCAGGAAAGCTGGAGGCATCCTCGTAACCTTTCTCATCGCAATAAACTTGATATCGAAGCTTATAAGCTTCATCGATTAACTGAGGGGATTCTGCTCTTATGATTTCAAAATTATGTTGAAAGATATTTGAAAAAGTATTCAATGGATCAATCCTTTGCCATTAAATTAAACATTCAACCACCGCACACATAAATGTTTGTTATAAGACACGGTAATTAGAAAATAATTACCCCCAACGAGTGTACACAGCCACCCCCGCAGCCAACCTTCAATGCCTACACGAACTGTTATTTAGCAAAAGATATGCCAGCTACAGATCTCCTCATACAATCAAGCAGTTACTCACATAGTGGCAACGAATTAGCCACACAGAATTCAGAAAATCGATTAAATGTGTCGCCATACAGCAACATACTGAAAATTTCTAACAGACTAACTTATTGATATGAAGTAGAACTTACGTGTCGCCAGTTGGAGACATTGATTACTCTTTAAACAACGAGGGTGCTAAATGATATTTATTCAATAATTTATAAAAATCAGTTCGATTGCGTTGCGCTAATCGTGCCGCCTGAGTCACATTACCATTTGTAATGCGCAGCAACTTGGTAAGGTATTCACGCTCAAAGTTTTGCCGGGCTTCGGCAAAGGGTAGTATTTCGGTTCGCTTGCTTCGTAATGCCCGTTTGACTAACTGGCCAGGAATGATTGAGGTTGTTGCCAATACAACCACTTGCTGAACAACATTGTAGAGCTGCCGCACATTGCCAGGCCATGATGCCTGTAATAACAAGTCAATTGCATCCGGTGAAAACCCCTTTACCTTCTTCTTATTTTTACTACATAGCTTATTCAGGAAATAGTTAGCCAGTAATGGAATATCTTCGCGCCGATCCACTAATGCGGGCATATTCAGCTCCACCACATTAAGGCGATAGAATAGATCTTCACGGAATTCACCCTCACTGGTAGCGTGATCCAGATCACGGTGAGTTGCAGATATTATGCGCACATCCACAGGAATCGACTCGACTGATCCAACTGGCCGAACTAAATGTTCTTGTAGTACACGCAGCAGTTTCGATTGAAATGCCGGCGGCATATCACCGATCTCATCCAGGAACAGTGTTCCGCCATTGGCGGCCTGAAACAATCCTTTGTGGTCGTGACTTGCTCCGGTAAAGGCACCCTTGCGATGGCCGAACAATTCCGATTCAAGTAATTGTTCAGGTATTGCGCTACAGTTGACAGCGACAAATGCTTCGTCAGAACGCGGACTGGCATCATGAATAGCGTGAGCCAATAATTCTTTACCTGTGCCACTTTCTCCGTGGATAAACACACTAACATCACTGCCGGCGATCATCCTTGCTTGACTCAACAACTCTTCCATCACCGGACTACGAGTCACAATGTTGCGTCGCCAGGCTGTAGCTTCTCCTTGTTTCTCAGTATCTGGAAAGTCACCCGATAGAGAAACTGCTTGATTAACCAGTTCCAGCAGATTTTTACTATCGTACGGTTTGGTCAGAAAACCAAAAACGCCCTGACTGGTCGCCGACACGGCATCAGGTATAGAACCATGGGCAGTAAGCATGATAACTGGCAGTGATGGATTACGCTCCTGGATTTCTGTTAACAAACCCATGCCATCCATACCCTCCATGCGCAAATCAGTGATAACGACTTGAGGACGGGACACCGGTAACTGTGCCAATGCCTGCTCGGCACTCGATGCAGACACAGCCTGATATCCCGCCGCTTCTAAGCGCATGGACAACAGACGCAGCAAACCCGCATCGTCGTCGACAATCATTACTTTAGCTGTGCTCATCATCTCACCCTTGGCCCAAGCCTTATTCACGCTGATGCAGGCTTTCTTCTATTGAAGTTAAAGCATCCAATTTTTGCTGCAGCCCTTTAACCTTGCGCCGTTCCTTGGCCAAGTCCTTCTTTGCCTTTATAGTATTCGCCCTCGCCTCCAGTAGATCAACACATAAAGCAGCAAATACTATAGATCTTTCATCACTCCCCGATTCAAGCTCCTCTTTAAACAGTTCCAGTGCACGCGTTGAATCACATTTATCGCAATCACCAAAACCCAGCGTCACGGCCAAACTCAAACGGTTTTCTGTGACAGGAGCATGGAGATAACTGTTCTCAAGTATAGGTAGTTGTGCATCAAACTGCTCCGGTGACCATTGCTGAACATCACTTAAGTGATCGAGAAGAATTAGCTCTACAGACGCCTCCGGTTCAGATGGCAATGGTTCATCAATGCTTAGCCGGTCATAAACCACCGGTTCTTCTGACTCAACTTCAACCTGCTCGGGGCGCAGGAATGAGCATCCACTATTCGCCAAAACACTAACCGCTAAGACAAGCAATAGTAGTACACGCCCGCCATTCATGCTGCAGCTAACTCCTGTCGTAATGGCAAACATACACGCATGGAAGCACCCACATCACCATCATTCACCACATCGATAGTACCACCATGCGCATGCAAATATTCTTTTACAATAGACAAACCTAAGCCGGTACCACTTACGTGCCCCGTATAATTCGCAGATCCCTGGTAAAAGGCATCGAATATTCTGTCTCTTTGCTCACGAGCAATTCCCGGCCCCTGGTCCTGAACAGTTAGGACGGCGTAGCCTGACTCACAACCGAGCTTTATTTTTATCTTCCCCTTGGTTGGAGAAAACTTAACTGCGTTGGAAAGCAAATTATCGATAATGATGCGTATCTTTTCAGGATCAGCACTAATTGTTATTTCTGCCAGCTCCGCATCAAACCATAACCGTCTAGACATCACCGTAAGCTTGTATTCATCAATAAGTTTCATCACCAGCTCATCCAGACGTAATGTCTGCAGATTCAGGGTTGGGCTATAGGTAGCTGAGTTATAATTTAACAAATCCTCAATCAGCTTCTGCAACTGAACACTGTTTTGACGCAGCAATTCCACTATCTCACGCTGCTGTGTGCTCAACTCACCCGGAATTTCCTCGGCCAACAGTTCCGATCCTTCACGAATAGTGGTTAAAGGTGTTTTAAGCTCATGAGATATATGGCGTAAAAATCGCTTTTTTTCTTGGTCCACTTCCATCAAGCGAGTGCGCATCCAATCAAGACGCTCACCTAGCTGTTCAATATCGCGCGGTCCCTCCAGGTTTAGTGCCACTGAAAAATCACCGGCACCTAAACGACGAATCGCGCCATCCATACGGCGTAGCGGCCGATTGATCAAAGCGACTATAATGGCGACTAACAATAACACCCCCGGCACAAGCATTGAGGCCTGCCAAAACAAATTCTGTTGTGCTTCTTGTGCAGATATCTGGGTATTTGCCACTTCAGTATCAATCAAACGCTGGCTTTGCAACAATATGGCTTGAGCCTGCGCCGACAACACGGAAAAAGTGTCGGACACATTGATTTTATTGAGGCTATTTTGTTTTTCCAGAATTATCTTATAAAAAGCTGCCTCGTCCAGGGTTAGTTGCCCCAACTGATCGCGTAGAGAAACCGGTAACGACAACTTGTTCAGAGCGCCTATGGTTTCAACAAACTTTTTACGATTGCTGTGGTAAACCTGTAGTAACAACTCATCGTTCAGGATTTGATACTGCCTCAGATTCCGCTCCATTGCCGTCATCTGCTCAACCAGCACCCCACCACCTTCGGTTGCTTTGACTGCATTAGAAATCATCTGCTGGCTCTGTACTGCCAACTTATCAACAGACGCAGCTGCATAAAGCAGCGCTACGATCAATGGTAGTGCCACGACGGCAAACCCCACCATAATCAGGTGGAGAATTGATTTAGAACGAAACAGTTTCATCCTTACCGCATCCAATGTGACGCTTTTTTATTATTAAGCTTAGCGCCATCCCAAAAAATTAAAAAGCCACCTCATGGCAGCTTTTAGCAAACATGCAGAAAATCTAATTTAGCCTCGTCGCCAGATGGTACCCCCAGCACCATCTTCAAGGGCAACACCCTGAGCCTGGAGTTCATCTCGAATCCGATCGGCATCGGCCCAGTTTTTCTCTTTTTTGGCATGCGCGCGTTGTTCGATCAGAGCTTCGATTTCTTTATCATTCAGACCACTTCCTACACTTGCGCCGCCTTTAAGAAAAGCATCCGCGTCATCCTGCAACAGACCAAGCACAGTAGCAAGATATATCAACTGCCCGGCTAACAGCGCGGCTTGTTCATGATGATTATCTGCCTTAGCTTTATTCAGGTTGTTAGCAATGTCGAACAACACGGCTAACGCCTCAGCGGTATTGAAATCATCATCCATGGCCTTGCGAAAACGCAGTTCATAGTCTCCTGCATCGGTCACCTCTGCCGCCTCCACACCGCGCAAGGCCGTGTAAAACCGTTCCAATGCCGCCTTGGCGCTGTCCAGATTTTGATCTGAGTAATTCAGTGGGCTGCGGTAATGGCTGGCAAGTATAAAATAACGCATCACTTCCGGGGCATATTCCTTTAAGACCTCGCGCAAGGTAAAAAAGTTACCCAGCGATTTCGACATTTTTTCTTCTTTGATCTGAACAAAACCGTTGTGAATCCAGTAATTGACAAATTTACAACCGGTAGCGCCTTCACTCTGGGCAATTTCGTTTTCGTGGTGAGGGAATTGCAGATCCAGACCACCGCCATGGATATCAAAGTGATCCCCCAGACAATCAGTCGACATGGCGGAACATTCAATATGCCAGCCAGGGCGTCCATCACCCCACGGTGATTGCCAACTCGGTTCCTCGGGTTTGGCTGCTTTCCAAAGCACAAAATCGAGTGGATCATCTTTGGCCTCGCCCACTGCGACGCGTTCACCGACGCGCAGGTCTTCGGTCTTTTTACCCGACAGTTTGCCGTAGCCTTCAAACTTGCTGACATCGTAGTAAACATCACCATTATCAGCAGCATAGGCATAACCGTTATCAATCAGCGCCTGAATCATGGCGATGATCTGCCCCATCGACGTGGTGGCCTTCGGCTCGTGGTCAGGCGGCAACACCCCCAGGGCAGCAGAGTCCTCATGCATGGCCTGTATGAAGCGCTCGGTCAGGTCTTCAAACGATTCATTATTTTCATTAGCACGTTTGATGATCTTGTCGTCGATATCGGTAATGTTGCGTACGTAGTTAACGTCATAACCTGAATAACGCAAATAGCGAGCAATCATATCGAACACCACCAGCACTCTGGCATGGCCAACATGGCAGTAGTCATACACCGTCATGCCGCAGACATACATGCCTACCTTGCCTGGCTCAATGGGCTTAAACTCTTCTTTTTGCTTGGATAAATTATTGAATACGTGCAACATTAGCTGACATTACCTGCGTATAGCTCCAATCAGGCCGCTATTTTAACGGAAACATCACAAAAATACCGGACAAGTCACTTTTTTCGCACCCACGAACCCTATATTATTGAAGCCTTGTTAAACCTCAGGAAATAAGAATGAAAAAATTTGCCGCAACCTTAATATTTGTAATCACCGGGCTGATGAGCTCAATTACCTCGGCTGCCAATGATGCACCGGAAATCATCCTGGAAACCAGTCATGGCAATATCCTGTTACAACTGGACGCCACGGCAGCTCCGGTCACAGTCAAAAACTTTATACAGTATGTCAATGAAGGCTTTTATGACGGCACAATTTTTCACCGTGTCATCCCAGACTTTATGATCCAGGGGGGCGGTTTCACCGAACAGTTAAAGAAAAAAGAGACACACACCCCCATTAAAAACGAGGCGGATAATGGCCTAAAAAATGTGCGCGGCAGTATTGCCATGGCACGCACCAGTGATCCGCACTCCGCCACTGCACAGTTTTTCATTAACACTATCGATAACGACTTTCTCAACCACACCGCCCCAAATAGCCGCGGCTGGGGTTACACCGTGTTTGGCAAGGTGGTTGGTGGTATGGACACAATAGACAAAATCAGCGCCGTCAAAACGGGGAATCGCGGCATTTTTCGCGATGTTCCGATTGAAAGCGTCATCATTAACAAAGCCACTCTGGTTGAAAAATCGAACGAGTAGTATCGATTGAGCAAGCTGTTTATCGCCGACATTCATCTGGGCAATGAGCACCCGGATATTAGTCAACGTTTTGTAGAGTTTCTGCATCAGCAAGCCCCTGGTGCGGAGTCACTCTATATCCTGGGCGACCTGTTTGAAGTTTGGATTGGTGATGACGCCGTTCAACTAGAACATCAGGATGCCATTCAGGCCTTACGCCAGCTCACGGATAGTGGCTTGCCTGTGTACGTAATGCATGGCAATCGGGATTTTTTACTGGGTCAAGGCTTTGAAGCAATGACGGGGTGTCAGTTGATCAAAGACCCAGTAGTGATCGATCTGTTTGGCGAACCTACTCTGTTGATGCACGGCGACAGCCTCTGTATTGATGATCAGGAATACCAGCAATTTCGAAATCAGTTGCGCAGCCCTGCATGGCAGCAGCAGTTTCTCAGTGCCCCCATCGACCAACGTGTTGCGATAGCACGTAAGTATCGTGACGAGAGCCGTAGCCGTAGTCAAAACAAGTCAGATGAGATCATGGATGTGAATGCCGCTGCCGTGATTGAAACTATGCGCAAACATGGTGTGACACAACTAATTCATGGTCACACACATCGGCCTGCTGTGCATGAAATTGAAGTTGACGGTAAAGCGGCCCAACGGATTGTATTGGGCGATTGGTATTCGCAAAACAGCAGCTTGTTATGCGACGCGGATGGTTGCCAGCTTAGCAACTTGAAGTAACTTTATATCTTCGCGCCTTGTGCTTCGGCACGTGCTAAGCGCTGCTCAGCCTCTCTGTTCATATGAGAGATATTCCACTCAGCATCCAACTCCGGCCAACCTTGCATATTCCGCAAGGCCAATTCGGCCAGGGCGTCGATGTGATCCTGGCGATCATTCAAGGCCGGGATATAACTAAACGACTCACCCCCGGCTTTTAGAAATATTTCACGATTTTCCACATCGATCTCTTCCAGCGTCTCAAGACAATCAGCAGAAAAGGCCGGGCACACTAGTGCCACTTTTTTCACCCCTTCTGTCGCCAGCTTTTCGAGTGTCTTATCGGTATAGGGTTTGAGCCACTCTTCCCGACCAAAGCGTGACTGAAAAGTGACCATCCACTGATCCTGCTCCAACCCAAGTCGTTCAGCAGTCAGGCGGGCTGTTTTATGACATTCACAGAAGTAAGGATCGCCATTAGCGAAATAACGCTTGGGCATGCCATGAAAGGAAAATAGCAACTTTTGCGGCCTCCCTTCGAGCTTAAAACTATCGAGAATGCTATTGGCAAGCGCTTGGATGAAGCGATTATCATCATGATAGTGGTTGACGTAGCGCATCTCCGGCAGCCAACGCCATGTTTTCAGCTCATTCATCACCGCATCAAAGATTGATGCCGAAGTGGTGGCCGAATATTGGGGATAGAGCGGTAAAATCAGAATACGACGGGCATTGGCCTGTTGCAAATTCCTCAGGCCAGTGGCAATGGACGGCTCGCCATAACGCATCGCCATCTCTACTTTGACAGGACCCGGAATACGCGCCTCTAATGCCAGCCGCAAGGCCTGGGTCTGGCGCTTGGATATCATTGTCAACGGTGACCCTGCTTCGGTCCAGATCGATTGATAGGCTCGAGCTGATCGCTTCGGCCGGATACGCAGAATGACGCCATGCAGAATCAGCCACCATAATGGCCGGGACATCTCGATGACACGAGGATCCCAAAGAAACTCGGCTAGAAAACGACGTACCGCTTCTGGCGTAGGGGCATCAGGAGAACCAAGGTTGCACAGAAGCACACCGGTACACTCCATGTTTTTATGCTGATAGTCTTTGATCCCCTGGTAACCACTCATTGCTAACCCTCTAACTTTAAAGGTATTTTCTTAGAATTCAATGAATAGTATACCCAAACCAGCAACCCTTTGCCTGAATTTATATTCAGTACAATTGATGTCAAAGATATTTGATTAGATTAAGGCTGACAAGAATTGACCGCCAGAGGAAGAACTAGAATTGCAACGAATAGATTATTAAGAATAAGCTCAGTACAACTACATCAGACGTTGATCAAAGCCAGCGCCGGCTGCAATTTTTTCTTCTTCAATATGTTGTCCGAGGTTCATCGCGGTTAACAACAAATTTTTGTCAAACGGCTTGGCCAAACAAACCTCAGCACCCGCTTTAATAATTTTTGCTTCATTGTCTGGCGTGAAATAACCCGTCATGGCAATCACGCGGATATGCTTGGTAGCATCATCCTCTTTTAATTGCTGACACACAGAAAATCCATCCATGCCAGGCATCTTCAAATCGAGAAGCACAACGTCTGGTCTAAACTGCAAAACTTTGCGTCCAGCATCAAACCCATCATGTGCAGTTTCTGTATCAATTGGATCAGGCTGGTTAGCGAGGAGATCAGCCAGGTAGCCGGCAAATGACCGATTATCATCCACCACCAGAACACGAGTTGGGCCATCCGAGGCCAAGTCCATACCGCGTTCGCGGGCAAATTTTTCCACTTCAGTTCGTAAAAAACGGCGATGACCACCTGCAGTGGTAAAAGCGGGGATCCATTTTTTCTGGGCCCATTGTCGAACAGTAACGGGAGAGACCATGAGCAGTTCAGCCACCTCGTTGGGGGTCATGTAGGCACGATAATGGCTGTTCCGATTCATAGCACTCTCCCGTATCATTTAAAGTAGCACATCGATTTAATCGATTCAAGCGTTTTGATCGATTTTTTCTGTAACACTTTAAATTTAACGGTTCTGGTGCGATTTACATTAGGGCCTGTTTACATTGCTTTACAAAGTCGCGTTAGTTACCCCAAAAGATTGCGTATTTGATACTAAATTAAATGATTGTGGGGTACTAACCCAAATTCATGGGACGGAGGGGATTCCCTTCTCGATAGCAGAGGTAGTCCTGCAAAATCTTGGGATGATCAAATACAAGTTGGCCTGGCGTTTGATCTGGAAGACAAATTTGCAGATTCTTGGCATCATCCATCGCCGTTGGATTACCCGTCGCTTCTGCCACATAGACCAGGCTCACCGTATGTCCACGCGGGTCACGGCCTGGTTTTGAATAACAACCCAGCAGCGCCTTAAGCTCAACCTTTAGCCCGGTCTCTTCCCGAGCTTCACGCACTGCTGCAGCCTCGACTGTTTCACCGATATCAACGAAGCCGCCAGGAAAGGCCCAGCCATGTGGTGGATTGAGACGCTCGATAAAAACGATAGGCCGGCCCTCACGGTCTATGAGTTCAATAATGATGTCGGCTGCGATGGGGGGTGTGATTGGCCTAGCCATTGATTATCCCCGTCGGAAACGAATGATATGACGCCGATCACGCTTACTGGGGCGTTTATCCGGCCTGGCTCCGGCAACAGCCATGAGACGACGCTGTTCGCTCTGAGTTTCGCGCTGACTGCGGCTCGCCTCGGTTTCTTCATACAGGGTTTGCGCTAAAGCGGCAGGACCACGTCTATCCGAAAGTCCGCGGATATGGACGGTAAACTCGACTTTGTCCTTTTTGATACGCAGCTCATCATCCAGTTTGACGCTACGCGAGGGCTTAACCCGGGAACCATTGAGATGGACATGGCCACCATTGATGGCCACCGAGGCCAGGCTGCGGGTTTTGAAAAAGCGCGCCGCCCACAACCACTTGTCGAGTCGGATTTTGTCAGCGTCAGAATCTTGTATAGACATAATTAAAAAGGGCCGCTTTATGCGGCCCTTAACTATAGCTTATTTGCCCGCCAAATTAAGCATTAGCTCATTCAGGCGGCTAACGAAGCTGGCCGGATCTTCCAGTTGGCCACCTTCACTGAGCATGGCCTGATCCAACAGCACATGAGCCCAGTTGCTGAAACGCTCATCATCGCCCACATCTTCAAGCTGTTGCACCAGAGGATGGTCGGAGTTGATTTCCAGGATCGGTTTTAGCGTCGGCACATCATGACCGGCCTGTTTCAGAATCTTCTGCATACTCAGATTCATGTCGTGCTCTTCCACCACCAGGCAAGACGGCGAACTAGTCAGACGATGACTAATGCGGACTTCTTTGACCTTATCGCCCAGGGCTGTTTGCATACGCTCGAGTAGGTCCTTGTGCTCTTCCTGAGACTTCTTGGCCTCTTCCTTTTCCTGCTCGTCTTCGAGTTCACCCAGATCAAGATCACCCTTGGCGATAGACTGGAAACTCTTGCCATCATAGTCGTGCATGAACGACATCATCCACTCATCGACGCGATCACCCATGAGCAGCACTTCGATATCCTTTTTGCGGAACACTTCCAGGTGCGGACTGTTGTTGGCTGCGGCAAAATTGTCGGCAGTGATATAGTAGATCTTGTCCTGACCTTCTTTCATTCGCGCGATGTAATCATCCAGTGAAACGGTCTGCTTATCGCCATCAGCCTTAGTCGAGGCAAAGCGCAACAGCTTGGCGATGCGCTCCTTGTTGGCATGATCTTCGGCCGGGCCTTCCTTAAGCACATTACCGAACTCACCCCAAAACGCCTGATATTTCTCCGCCTCGTTCTTGGCTAATCCTTCCAGCAAACCCAACACTTTCTTCACCGAGCCAGCGCGAATAGTGTCGATATGTTTGTTGTGCTGCAGGATTTCACGCGACACATTGAGCGGCAGATCATCGGAATCGACCACGCCGCGGATAAACCGCAGGTAAGTCGGCATCAGTTGTTCAGCATCATCCATGATGAAAATCCGGCGCACATAGAGCTTAACGCCATGGCGCTTGTCCCGATCCCAGAGATCAAACGGTGCCC